>NZ_WWHX01000774.1 GCF_009862125.1 Streptomyces sp. SID5910 | reverse complement strand
CTGGTAGAGACAGTCAGGGCACCTCGAAGATGAGGCACTACGTCGGTGAGGGAAGACGTGAGCGAGCACACCAACAACTCGGTAGTACTGCGGTACGGCGACGGCGAGTACACCTACCCGGTGATCGACAGCACCGTCGGTGACAAGGGCTTCGACATCGGGAAGCTCCGTGCCCAGACCGGTCTGGTGACACTGGACAGCGGTTACGGCAACACCGCCGCCTACAAATCCGCCATTACGTACCTGGACGGCGAGGCGGGCATCCTCCGGTACCGCGGCTACCCGATCGAGCAGCTCGCGGAGCGCTCCTCGTTCGTGGAGGTCGCCTACCTGCTGATCAACGGCGAGCTGCCCACCGTCGACGAGCTCTCGGCGTTCAAGGACGAGATCACGCAGCACACCCTGCTGCACGAGGACGTCAAGAACTTCTACAAGGGCTTCCCGCGCGACGCCCACCCGATGGCCATGCTGTCCTCGGTCGTCTCCGCGCTGTCCACCTTCTACCAGGACAGCCACAACCCGTTCGACGAGCGCCAGCGCAACCTCTCGACGATCCGGCTGCTCGCGAAGCTTCCGACCATCGCCGCGTACGCGTACAAGAAGTCGATCGGCCACCCGTTCGTCTACCCGCGCAACGACCTCGGCTACGTCGAGAACTTCCTGCGCATGACGTTCTCGGTGCCCGCCCAGGAGTACGAGCTCGACCCGACGGTCGTCGCCGCCCTGGACAAGCTGCTGATCCTGCACGCGGACCACGAGCAGAACTGTTCGACGTCCACGGTCCGCCTGGTCGGCTCCTCGCAGGCGAACATGTTCGCCTCGATCTCCGCCGGCATCAACGCGCTGTGGGGCCCGCTGCACGGCGGCGCCAACCAGTCGGTGCTGGAGATGCTGGAAGGCATCCGCGACGCCGGCGGCGACGTCGACTCCTTCATCCGCAAGGTGAAGAACAAGGAGGACGGCGTCCGCCTGATGGGCTTCGGCCACCGGGTCTACAAGAACTTCGACCCGCGCGCCAAGATCATCAAGGCCGCCGCGCACGACGTGCTGTCCGCGCTCGGCAAGTCCGACGAGCTGCTGGACATCGCGCTCAAGCTGGAGGAGCACGCGCTCTCCGACGACTACTTCGTCTCGCGCAGCCTCTACCCGAACGTGGACTTCTACACGGGTCTGATCTACCGGGCCATGGGCTTCCCGACCGAGATGTTCACGGTCCTGTTCGCCCTCGGCCGCCTGCCGGGCTGGATCGCCCAGTGGCACGAGATGATCAAGGAGCCGGGGTCGCGCATCGGGCGCCCGCGTCAGATCTACACGGGTGTCGTCGAGCGGGACTTCGTGCCGGTGGAGCAGCGCTGACACCTGCCGGTGTGGGGGTGCCGTGCGCCTATTGAGAGTGCGTCGCTGAGGGGTGTGGGCGGCTGCGGGCCGGCTGTGGCTGGTCGCGCAGTTCCTCGCGCCCCTTCGGGCGCTTGCAGTCCCCTGCGTTCTTCGGGCGCGCACAACCGCATACGCACAACCGCATAGAAGAAGGCGCCCCGGCGCCGGTCCCCCCACGGGCCGACGACCAGGGCGCCTTCCCATGTCCCGGTGCGGATTCCCCCCACGGGATCCGGCCGGGCGTCTGTGAGGACAGCGCCTGAATCGCTGTGAAACGTGCTGCACGCATCGCTGCGGTCTGCCGGGACAGCGCACGCCCGGGAGGGCCGCTCAAAGCTTCCCGGTGTACGTGTCCCGGCAACGCATCTCTGGGAAAGTCCCCCAAGACATCCCCAGATGCCAGGTGGCGCCCCCCAAGACGCTGCCTGACATCGCCAACTTAGACCCTCGAACCCCTTCGATGGTTACGTTCGCGTCACTGTGATCTGCGTCTCTTGCATATGTCCGTTAAGTGCGCAAGAGCCTCGTTACGTCCAACGAGACTCCAGCGTAAGGAAGATGCGCGAGCCTTGTGAAGAGCTTATGTGAGGTGCGTGCCGGACTCCAGAGGCTCAGGCCGTCGACCTGCGTGAAATATCGCCAGATACGCGTCCCGTCGCGGTCAGCGGATCGGGGTGCGCCGCCACGTGGTCGCGGGCCGCCTCGGAGAAGGCGCGGACGCGGCTGTTGTCCGCCGCGGAGAGCCAGACCAGGCGCCACTCGTACGCCGGGGCGCCCTCGACCGGCACGAACGCGACGTCGGGGCGGGCGTCGTACACACTCGCGTGGGACGGGACGGGGTAGACCCCGTGGCCGGCGCCGACCAGCGCCCACATCTCCTGGATGCTGCCGAACTCCGCGCTCCGCCCGGCACCCCGGCCCCCCGGCGCCCTGCCGGGGCCGGACGGCGAACCCTGCCGCCCCGCGGCGAACAACTGCTCCGCGCCCTCGGGAGCGGCCCACCGGTCCGCCTGCCCCGGGACGGACCCCTCGGACGCCCGCGGCCGCAGCACCTCGTACCGCGCCAGCTCCGCCACGTCCACCGCCTCCCGCCGCGCCAGCGGATGCCGCACCGAGACGGCGAGCATCGGCGCCTCCCGGAACAGCACCGGGCCCGCGACGTGGCCCGGTGGGAGCGTGGACGGCGGTGCGGCGAAGTTGTCGATGAGCAGGACGTCGATCACGTCGTCGCGCAGCGGCGCCGTCCCGTCCGTGAAGCGGCTCTCGTGCAGCCGCACCTCGCAGCCCGGATGCCGGGTCCGCAGCAGCTCCGCCGCGCGCAGCACGAACTCCGCGGTGGCCGTCCCCAGGAACCCCACCCGCAACACGCCGTCCACGCCCCGGCCCGAGGCCACCGCCCGCGCGAACGCGTCGAGGATCCCCTGGTGCGCGGGCTTCAGATCCTCGAAGAGACGCCGCCCGATCGCGGTGAGGGCCACCCGCCTGCTGGTCCGCTCGAAGAGAGCCGCGCCGACCGACCGCTCCAGCTTCTGGACCGTCTTGCTGACCATCGCCACCGAGAGGTGCAGCCGCTCCGCGCTGCGCCCGAAGTGCAGCTCCTCGCCCACCGTCAGGAAGATCTCGATCTCACGTCGTTCCACGGCTCCCCCTACCGTCAACCACAGGTCAACGATCCTTGCAGCATCGGCAGTTGATGGCGACCCCGGGGTGAAACAGGCTGTGAGCACACCGCAGAACGCGGTCCTCGCAGCTCACACACGAAAGCCGAGGCGATCACCATGACGTCACCCGCGCTCACCCTGGTCCTGGGCGGAACGGGAAAGACCGGACGCCGGGTCGTGCACCGGCTGACCGGACGCGGCCACGCGGTCCGGATCGGTTCGCGTGCCGCCGGCATCCCCTTCGACTGGAACGACCCCACGACGTGGCGGCCCGCCCTGGCCGGTGTGGACGCCGTCTACGTCTCCTACCAGCCGGACCTGGCCGTGCCCGGCGCCCCCGAGGCGATCGGCGCCTTCGCCGACCTCGCGGTACGGAGCGGAGCGCGCCGCCTGGTGCTGCTCTCCGGGCGCGGCGAGCCCGAGGCCGAGGCGTGCGAGAAGGCGCTGGCGGCTTCGGGCGCGGAGTGGACGGTCCTGCGTGCCTCGTTCTTCGCGCAGAACTTCAGCGAGGGCGACTTCCTCGGCCCCCTCCTCGACGGGGAGCTGGCGCTGCCCGTCGGCGACGTCGAGGAGCCGTTCGTCGACGCCGACGACATCGCCGAGGTCGCCGCCACCGTCCTGGCCGAGGGCGGGCACACCGGCCGCACCTACGACCTGACCGGCCCCCGGCTGCTCACCTTCGCGCAGGCCACGGCCGCGATCGCGGCGGCGGCCGGCCGCGAGATCGGCTACGTCACGGTCCCCGCGGACGCCTACGCCGCCGCACTCGCCGCGCACGGCGTCCCCGCCGACGTCACCGCCCTGCTGACCTACCTGTTCACGCAGGTCCTCGACGGCCGCAACGCCCATCTCGGCGACGGCGTCCAGGAGGTCCTCGGCCGCCCGGCCCGCGACTTCACCGACCACGTCGCCGAGGCCGCGGCCGCCGGCGTCTGGGCCCCGGAGGCCGCCTCGTGAGAACCACCCAGA
Organism: Streptomyces sp. SID5910; assembly: GCF_009862125.1. Taxonomy (GTDB): domain Bacteria; phylum Actinomycetota; class Actinomycetes; order Streptomycetales; family Streptomycetaceae; genus Streptomyces. The sequence continues at coordinate 7,441 of NZ_WWHX01000774.1, read as the reverse complement.
CCGGCACCCTCCTGGCCGCCGTCGTCGCCTCCGGCCTGATGGCGGGGCTCTTCGCCGCCTTCGCCTACGCCGTGATGCCGGGGCTGCGCGGCACCTCCGACCACACGCTCGTGGAGACGATGCAGGGCATCAACAAGGCGATCCTCAACCCCGTGTTCATGCTCCCGTTCGTGGGGTCGATCCCGCTGATCGCCCTGGCCGCGTTCCTCGCCTGGCGCGGCCACGGCCGGCCGGCCCTGCCCTGGCTCGTCGCCGCGCTCGTGCTCTACCTGGTCGCGTTCGCGGTGACCGGCGCGGTCAACGTCCCGCTCAACGACGAGCTGGAACGGGCCGGCGCCCCGGACTCCATCGGCGACCTGGCCGCCGTCCGGGAACGGTTCGAGGCGGCCTGGGTCACCTGGAACATCGTGCGCGCGCTGCTGCACACGGCGGCCTTCGCCTGCCTCGCCTGGGCCCTGGTCCTGTACGGCGCGGACCGGTCCTCCGCCGACCGGGCGGGAGCGTCCGCCTCCCGGGTCAGCGGAACGTGCGCAGCCGCAGACTGTTCGTGACGACGAACACGGACGAGAACGCCATCGCCGCGCCCGCGATCATCGGGTTCAGCAGCCCCGCGGCGGCCAGCGGCAGCGCGGCCACGTTGTAGCCGAAGGCCCACACGAGATTGCCCTTGATCGTCGCCAGGGTGCGCCGGGACAGCCGGATGGCGTCCGCCGCCACCCGCAGGTCCCCGCGCACCAGCGTCAGGTCGCCCGCCTCGATCGCCGCGTCCGTCCCCGTGCCCATCGCCAGGCCCAGATCGGCGGCGGCCAGCGCGGCGGCGTCGTTGACGCCGTCGCCGACCATGGCGACCGTACGGCCCTCTGCCTGGAGCCGCCGGACCGCGTCGACCTTGTCCTCGGGCAGGACCTCCGCGATCACCTCGTCGATGCCGACGGCCCGGGCGACGGACTCGGCGACCCGCCGGTGGTCGCCGGTCAGCAGCACGGGCGTGAGGCCCAGCCGGCGCAGCTCGGCGACCGCCTCGGCGCTGGTCTCCTTCACGGCGTCCGCGACGGCCACGACACCCCGTGCCGTCCCGTCCCAGCCGACCACGACCGCCGTACGACCGTCCCTCTCGGCCGCCTCCTTGGCGCGGGCCACCCCGTCCGGCAGGTCGTCGTAGAGGCGCCCCACGGCCACCTCGCGGCCCTCCACGCGCCCGCGTACGCCGCGTCCGGGGACGTTCTCGAAGTCCGCCACGTCCGGCAGCGCGCCGACGCGCTCCTCCGCACCGGCCGCGACCGCCCGGGCCACGGGGTGCTCGGAGGCGTGCTCGACGGCGCCCGCGAGCCGCAGCAGCTCCTTCTCGTCGGTGCCGTCGGCGGCGTACACCTCGTGGAGGGTCATGCGGCCGGTGGTGACGGTGCCGGTCTTGTCCAGGACGACCGTGTCGACGCGCCGCGTGGACTCCAGCACCTCCGGGCCCTTGATCAGGATGCCGAGCTGGGCGCCGCGCCCGGTGCCGACCAGCAGCGCGGTCGGCGTGGCGAGGCCGAGCGCGCACGGGCAGGCGATGATCAGGACGGCGACGGCCGCGGTGAACGCGGCGACCGTGTCCCCGGTGCCGCCCAGCCAGCCACCGAAGGTCGCGACCGCGATCAGCAGCACGACCGGGACGAAGACCCCGGCGACCCGGTCGGCGAGCCGCTGCACCTCGGCCTTGCCGCTCTGCGCGTCCTCCACCAGCTTCGCCATCCGCGCGAGCTGCGTGTCCGCGCCGACCCGGGTGGCCTCGACCACCAGCCGGCCCCCGGCGTTGACCGTGGCGCCGGTGACGGTGTCGCCGACGGTCACGTCCACCGGCACCGACTCGCCGGTCAGCAGGGAGGCGTCCACGGCGCCGGAGCCCTCGGTCACGGTGCCGTCGGTGGCGATCTTCTCGCCGGGCCGTACGACGAACCGGTCGCCGACGGCCAGCCGGGACACGGGCACCCGCACCTCCCGGCCGTCGCGCAGCACGGCCACGTCCTTCGCGCCCAGCTCCATCAGCGCCCGCAGCGCGGCACCGGCGCGGCGCTTGGAGCGGGCCTCCAGCCAGCGGCCGAGGAGCAGGAAGGCGGTGACCCCGGCGGCGGCCTCCAGATAGATGGCGGAGGCGCCGTCGGCGCGGGAGACGGTGAGGTCGAAGCCGTGCCGCATGCCCGGCATGCCGGCGTCCCCGAAGAACAGCGCCCACAGCGACCAGCCGAACGCGGCCAGCGTGCCGAGCGAGACCAGGGTGTCCATGGTGGCCGCGCCGTGCCGGACGTTGGTCCAGGCGGCGCGGTGGAAGGGCAGCCCGCCCCAGACGACGACGGGCGCGGCCAGGGTGAGCGAGAGCCACTGCCAGTTGTCGAACTGGAGCGCCGGGACCATGGCGAGCAGCACGACGGGGGCGGCGAGGAGGACGGAGACGACGAGGCGCTGCCGCAGGGCGGACAGCTCGGGGTCGTCGTCCTCCGCGGAGTGTCCCGGCGTGTCCTCGGCGGTGGGCTCCGGCGGCGGCGCGGGTTCCTCGGCGGTGTAGCCGGTCTTCACGACGGTGGCGACGAGGTCGGCGACGGAGGTGGACGCCGGGTGGGTGATCCGGGCCTTCTCCGTCGCGTAGTTCACCGTGGCGCTCACGCCGTCCATGCGGTTGAGCTTCTTCTCGACGCGGGCCGCGCAGGAGGCGCAGGTCATCCCGCCGATGAGCAGCTCGACCTCGGCGAGGTCCGGTGCGGTGGCCGTCGGTGTGTCCGCGGTGGTGGTCATGTCCGGGCTCCAGGGGGCCGACCGGGCCGGGTGCCCGGCCCGTGAGCCGGTGGCGGGCGGCCCGGTCGGCGGGGCGGTGGGTGCTGCTGCGGGCGAGGGGCGGTGGTGCTCAGGCCTGGCCGACGAGCTCGAAGCCCGCCTCGTCCACCGCGGCGCGCACCGCCTTCTCGTCGAGCGGCGCCTCGGAGACGACGGTGACCTCACCGCTCGCGGCGACGGCCTGCACCGAGGAGACGCCGGGGATCTCGGAGATCTCACCGGAGACGGCGCCCTCGCAGTGTCCGCAGCTCATGCCGCTCACCTTGTAGACGGTGGTGACGGAACCCTGGGTGTCGGTCTGGGCGGTCATGTCGTACTCCTCGGTCGGGCCGTGCGGGGGGTCGGGTACCCGTACGTGGCCGGGTACCCGCGAGTACCGTGGTCCAGCGCCGGACCACGCACCTGCCACTGTACCCCTAGGGGGTATGAATACGGCTCAGCCTCCCGCACGGGAGCCCGCCGAGGTGCGGAGTGACGGTCATCGAGCCGTGGCGTCCGCCGCCTCGGGGCGTCCGCGGTGGGCGGCCCACTCGTGGTCCAGGACGGCCATCAGCACCTCGTCAGCCCACTGCACGTCGCGCCGGACCGCCTCCCGGCGCACGCCCTCCACGACGAAACCGGCCTTCTCGTAGACGCGCCGGGCCCGGGCGTTGTCGCCGTAGACCTCCAGCTGGATCCGGTGCAGCCCGAGCCGCTCGAAGCCGTGCCCGACGATCAGCCGGGTCGCCTCGGTGCCGACGCCCCGGCCGCGCCCCCGCGGGCCGATCAGCGTACGGAAGGTGCAGGAACGGTTCGCCCGGTTCCACTCGTTGAGCACGACCTCGCCGAGGAGTTCGCCGTCGGCGGGGTCGGTGACGGCGAGGTCGAGGCGGTCGGGCCGGTCGCCGCGCGAGGCGTACCAGTCGCGGACGCCCTCCAGGGTCAGCTCGTCGCCCGGCTCGAACGTGAAGCGGACGACCTCGGGGTCGTTGATGATCTCCCACATCACGTCGGCGTCCTGCCCGGTGAACGGCCGCAGGACCGTCCGCTCGCCGGTGAGCACGGGTTTCTCGGAGAAGTCCATGGACGGCACTGTGCCCCACGGAGCCGTGGGGCACAGAACGGTTTTCCGCCCTACCGCCCCCGGTTGCGCGGCCGGGACGCCACCCAGGCCCGCACCGTGTCCGCGTACCAGTAGGGCTTGCCGCCCTCCACATGGTCGGGCGGGGGCAGCAGACCGTGCTTGCGGTACGACCGCACGGTGTCCGGCTGGACCCTGATGTGGGCCGCGATGTCCTTGTAGGACCAGAGCCTTCGGTCGGTCACGAACGCACCTCCCCGCGCGCACCGCGGCGGCGACCGGGGACGGCCGCCGGGGGGAGCCGGGTGCTGCGCTGGCGATCACCAAGCCTGTTCCGGGTGAACGACGCCCGGCGGCGGGTGGTCAGGCCCCGTTCCCGGGTGTGACCGAAGGCCCGCGCGCTCGTGACACCTGTGACACGGACGCGGTGTTTGTGACAGGAGTGCCGCAAAGAGGTCCCCCGGAGTTCGGGCGCGGGAGGTTGACTCCGGCGCGGCGGACCACCGTCACGCACCAGCGACGGCCCGCCACCCGGAGTACGTCGTCCGAATGTCCGGACAAAACATTGACAGGCTCCGTGCGCGGGGCTAGAAACCGGGGGGAGACGCCTCCGGCGCGGGAAGGCCGCTTCGCCCTGGCAGGAGCGAAGGGCGCGCGACGACTCCCCGCCGCCCCGGCCCCGCGCCGGAGGTTCCGCCGTACTGCCCCACGTGTCCACTCGGACACCCAAACCGCATACACAGTGTCGGGCGCGCGTCCGGGCGCCCGGCTGCTGAGATGGACCCATGGCCCTGACCGCGACCCGACCGTCGCCGGAAACGGCCCGTGAGCTGGACGAACGGCACGCTACGACCCGTCGCCGCCAACTGTGAAGGAGTTCTCGGTCATGACGAACATCGTCAACCACTGGATCGGCGGCAAGACCGCCGAAGGCGCCTCGGGCACGTACGGGCCGGTCACCGACCCGGCGACCGGTGAGGTCACCACCAAGGTGGCCTTCGCCTCGGTGGACGAGGTGGACGCCGCGGTCGCCGCCGCCAAGGAGGCGTACCTGACCTGGGGCCAGTCCTCGCTGGCGCAGCGGACCTCGGTCCTCTTCAAGTTCCGGGCGCTGCTCGACGCCCACCGCGACGAGATCGCCGACCTGATCACCGCCGAGCACGGCAAGGTGCACTCCGACGCGCTCGGCGAGGTCGCGCGCGGTCTGGAGATCGTCGACCTGGCCTGCGGCATCACCGTGCAGCTCAAGGGCGAGCTGTCGACGCAGGTCGCCACCCGCGTCGACGTGTCCTCCATCCGGCAGCCGCTCGGCGTCGTCGCCGGCATCACGCCGTTCAACTTCCCGGCGATGGTGCCGATGTGGATGTTCCCCATCGCCATCGCGTGCGGCAACACCTTCGTGCTCAAGCCGAGCGAGAAGGACCCGTCGGCCGCCGTCAGGATCGCCGAGCTGTTCTCCGAGGCCGGTCTGCCGGACGGCGTCTTCAACGTCGTGCACGGTGACAAGGTGGCCGTGGACCGCCTCCTGGAGCACCCGGACGTGAAGGCGGTCTCCTTCGTCGGCTCCACCCCGATCGCCCGCTACATCCACACCACTGCCTCGGCCAACGGCAAGCGCGTCCAGGCGCTGGGCGGCGCCAAGAACCACATGCTGGTGCTGCCGGACGCCGACCTCGACGCCGCGGCCGACGCGGCCGTGTCGGCGGCCTACGGCTCGGCGGGCGAGCGCTGCATGGCGATCTCCGCGGTCGTCGCGGTCGGCGCGATCGGCGACGAGCTGGTGCAGAAGATCCGCGAGCGCGCCGAGAAGATCAAGATCGGCCCGGGCAACGACCCGGCGTCCGAGATGGGCCCGCTGATCACCAAGGTCCACCGCGACAAGGTGGCGTCCTACGTCGAGGGCGCGGCGGCCGAGGGCTGCGAGGTCGTCCTCGACGGCACCGGCTACACCGTCGACGGCCACGAGGACGGCCACTGGATCGGCATCTCCCTGCTCGACCGGGTGCCGACCACGGCCAAGGCCTACCAGGACGAGATCTTCGGCCCCGTCCTGTGCGTGCTGCGCGCCGACACGTACGAGGAGGGCGTGGCCCTCATCAACGCCTCGCCCTTCGGCAACGGCACCGCGATCTTCACCCGGGACGGCGGCGCGGCCCGCCGCTTCCAGCTGGAGATCGAGGCCGGCATGGTCGGCGTGAACGTCCCGATCCCGGTCCCCGTCGGCTACCACTCCTTCGGCGGCTGGAAGGACTCGCTCTTCGGCGACCACCACATCTACGGCAACGACGGCACGCACTTCTACACCCGCGGCAAGGTCGTCACCACCCGCTGGCCGGACCCGTCCGACGCCCCGGCGGGCGTGGACCTGGGCTTCCCCCGCAACCACTGAGGCGCGGCCCCGGAAGAACACGACGGTGCCCCGTCCCGCCCGTGCGGGACGGGGCACCGTCGTGCCCGGCTCAGCCCTGCTGCTGTGCCTTCACCTCGTCGGTGAGGTCGCCGGTCTGGTCGGCGGGCGGGGCCACGATGTCCTTGGTGGCGCCGAACCTGTCGAAGTCCATGGTGACCGTCATGGCGCCGAACTCCTGCTTCAGGCGCACCGGCAGGTCCTTGTCGCCCACCCAGATGTCCATGGTGATCGAGCCGCCGCCCGCACCGGAGTTGAGCAGGCTGTCCTCGCCGCCGAGGGCCTCCTGGAACTTGCCCAGGTCCTTCTCGTCGAGGACCGCCCGGTAGTGGGTCGTGGGCTTGCCGTTGACGTTCTCCTTGCCGAGGTCGTCGACGTCGCTCGCGTACTTGAGGCCCTTCATGGAGTCCGCCGGGCTGCCGCCCCCGCCGCCCCCGCTGAAGGCGGCGGCACCGGACTCGCCGAACACGGCCGACCCGTCGATCTTCATCCACTCCTTGCCCTGGAGCGGGCCGGAGGGCTGCGGGTCGATGTCGTAGTAGTACGCGCCGTCCACGAACAGCGTGCGCACCGTCGGGGAGTCCGTGAGCGCCTGCATCTGCGCGGCCTCGGTGTCCATCTCGACGTCCAGCGCGTACCCGTCGCCCCAGGAGTAGGTGCCGTCCATCGCGATGGGCTCGCCCGTGCCCAGGTCGGTCGTCGTCCGGACCTCCGCGGAGCCCAGCTCCTCGGTGCGGTCGGTGGCCCGGGTCAGGGCCGCCATGATGGTGTCCGCCTTGTCCACCGCCTTCGTCGCCGCCTTGTCCGCGGTCTCGGCGGCGTCCTTGGCGCCCTCCGAACCGCACGCGGACGTCGCCACGATCGTCGCCGCCGTCAGCCCCACCCAGGCCGCCGTGTACCTCAGCTTCATGAGTCCCCACCCGTTGCCGTGATCCTGTGATTCACCTGTGCCGAGGACTCTACCGGGCACCTCCGACAGCGTCCGGATACCGGAAGGTCATCGTCTTTTTTGCCGCTCCGGCTACGGTTCCCGTACGCCTCAACGGGCCCCGGGTGACGGCCTGTGATGCGCTTTCCCGTTGCATCGGCGACTTGGATCAACGGATTCCGTAGGTAAACACCCATTGACGTGCTGGTTTTCGTCGGGGTTCTATCTTGCGCCG
>NZ_WWHX01000773.1 GCF_009862125.1 Streptomyces sp. SID5910 | reverse complement strand
GGCCTCGGGCAGGATCTCGGCGGCGGCGAGATAGAGCAGTACGCCGCCGAAGAGGCCGAGATACGCGCCGAGCGCGGTCTCCGGGATCGTGAAGAGGAGCGTGGACGCCGCGCCGACGACCGGGGCCACCGCGTCGGCGAAGAGCATCGCGACGGCGCGGCGGCGGGCGTTCCCGTACAGGCTGGTGAGCGTGTAGGTGTTGAAGCCGTCCGCGAAGTCGTGGGCGACCACCGCCATCGCGACCGCCGCGCCCATGCCGCCGCCGACCTGGAACGCGGCGCCGATCGCCACGCCGTCCATCGCGCTGTGCCCGACCATCGCGGCGGCCGCCGTCAGGCCCACCTCGGGCGTGCGGTGGCCGTGCTCGTCGGCGCCGTGCGCGGCGCGGCGGGCGGCGAGCAGGCGCTCCACCAGGTGGGCGAGCAGGAATCCGGCGACGAACAGCAGCAGGGCCGCCGGGACGCCGAACACCTCGTCGCCCGCCGCCTCCAGGGCCTCCGGCAGCAGGTCGAGGCCGACCACGCCCAGCATCAGGCCGCCGGCGAGGCCCAGGACCAGGTGGCGCCGGTCGGTCACGCGCTGCGCCGTCCAGCCGCCGGCCAGCGTCATCAGGAACGCGCCGAGCGCGACGAGAACCGCCATGCGCCCTTGGTATCCGATCAGCCCGCGTTCACGCGCGTCCGACAGCAGCAACCGCAGTAAATATGCGCAGGAGAGGACCGAATTCCATGGACCCCATGGCCCCCACCGCCGAGGCCGGTGCCGGCAAGGTGACCTTCGTCGGTGCCGGTCCCGGCGCCGCCGATCTGCTGACGTTCCGGGCCGCCCGTGCCATCGCCGAGGCCGACGTCGTGATCTGGGCGGCGAGCCTGGTCCAGGCGGAGGTCCTGGAGCACGCGCGGGAGGACGCGGAGGTCCTGGACTCGGCGACGATGTCGCTGGAGGACGTCGTCGCCGTCTACCGGCGGGCCCGCGAGGAGGGGCTGCGGGTGGCCCGTATCCACTCCGGTGACCCGGCGCTGTGGGGCGGTACGCAGGAGCAGCTCGACCGGTGCGCGGAGATCGGCATCGCGACCGAGGTCGTGCCCGGCGTCTCCGCGTTCTCCGCGGTGGCCGCGCTCGCGCAGCGGGAGCTGACGATCCCGGAGGTCGCGCAGTCCGTGGTGCTGACCCGGCTCGGCGGGGGCAAGACCCCGATGCCGCCCGGTGAGGAGGTCCGCGAGTTCGCGAAGCACGGCACGACCATGGCGGTCTTCCTGTCGGCGGCGCGCAGCGGCCAGTTGGTGCGGGAGCTGCTGGAGGGCGGCTATCCGACCGACACGCCGGTCGTCGTCGCCTATCAGGCGACCTGGCCGGAGGAGCTGGTCGTGAAGTGCACGATCGGCACGCTGGAGGAGACCGTCAAGGAGCACAAGCTCTGGAAGCACACCCTGTTCCTGGTCGGCCCGGCGCTGGACGCGCGCGGCACCCGCTCGCACCTGTACCACCCGGGGCACTTCCACGGGTACCGCAAGGCCGACCCGGAGGCCCGCAGGGAGCTGCGCGCGCGGGGTGCGAGCACGTGATCACGGTGGTCGGGGCGGGGACCGGTTCCCCGCTGCCCGAGGACGTCGCCGCCGGCGCGGAGCTGGTCGTCGGCGGGCGGCGCCATCTGGACGCCGTGCGGCTTCCGGAGGGTGCCGAGCGGGTCGTCCTCGGGGCGTTGGCGCCCGCCCTGGACACGGTCGCCGAGTACGTCGCGAAGGAGCGGCCGGTCCTCGTGCTGGCCTCGGGCGACCCGGGGTTCTTCGGGATCGTGCGGGCGCTGGCCGAGCGGTTCGGGCCGGAGCTGCTGGAGGTGCGGCCCGGGGTGTCGTCGGTGGCCGCCGCGTTCGCGCGGGCCGGGCTGCCGTGGGACGACGCGGTGGTGGCCTCCGCGCACGGGCGGGACCTGCGGACGGCGGTGAACCTGTGCCGCGCCCACCCGAAGGTGGCCGTGCTGACCGGGCCCGGGGCGGGTCCGGCGGAGCTGGGGGCCGCGCTGGCGGGCGAGGCGCGGGTGCTGGTCGTGGCCTCGGCGCTCGGCTCGGGCGCGGAGCGGGTGGAGCGGGTGACGCCGGCCGAGGCCGCCGGCCGGGACTGGGGCGGGGCGGTGAGCGTGGTGCTGTGCCTGGACGAGGCGCGGGCGCTGGGCCCGGTGCGTTCGGTGGCCGGGCCGCGGCCGGGGCCCGCCGGGTGGGCGCTGGACGAGGCCGCGTTCGCCCACCGCGACTCGATGATCACCAAGTTCGAGGTGCGGGCGCTGGCGCTGGCCCGGCTCGGTCCGCGCCCCGGCGACCTGGTGTGGGACGTCGGCGCGGGCTCGGGGTCCGTGGCCGTGGAGTGCGCGCGGCTCGGTGCCGCCGTCACCGCCGTGGAGAAGACGCCGGACGGGGTCGAGCGGGTGCGGGCCAACGCCGCCGCGCACGGGGTCGACGTGCGCGTGGTGCACGGCGCGGCGCCGACGGTGCTGTCGGGGCTGGACGATCCCGACGCCGTGTTCGTCGGCGGCGGCGGGCGTGAACTGCCGGCGATCGTCTCGGCCTGCGCGCGGCGCGCCCGGCGGTCCGTGGTCGTCGCGATGGCCGCCCTCGACCGGGTGCCGGCGGCGCGCGAGGCGCTGCTCGACGCCGGGCTGGAGTGCGACGGGGTGCTGCTCCAGTCGTCCCGGCTCGCGCCGCTGCCGGGGGACGTGACGCGGCTGGCGGCGACCAATCCCGTTTTCCTGCTGTGGGGCGTGAGGCCCGGCAGCCGTAGCGAAGAAACCGAAGAAGGAGGGGCCCAGTGATCGGCCTCATTTCCGCCACCGCGGCGGGTGCGGCGGCGCGGGACCGGCTGGCCGCGGCGTGGCCGGACCGCACGCGCGTGTACGGGGGTCCCGTCGCGGACGCCGTACGGGCCGCGTTCGCCGAGTGCGAGCAGCTCGTGTGCTTCCTGGCCACGGGGGCCGTGGTCCGGCTCGTGGCGCCGCTGCTGGACGACAAGCGGACCGACCCGGGTGTGGTGTGCGTCGACGAGGGCGGGCGGTTCGCCGTGTCGCTGGTCGGCGGGCACGGCGGCGGCGCCAACGAACTCGCCCGCGCCGTGGGCGGGGCGCTGGGCGCCGAGCCGGTGGTGACGACGGCGACCGACGCGGTGGGCCTGCCGGGCCTGGACACGCTGGGGCTGCCCGTCGAGGGCGATGTCGCCGGGGTGTCGCGGGCCCTGCTGGACGGTGAGCCGGTGGCGCTGCGGGCCGAGGCGGCCTGGCCGCTGCCGCCGCTGCCGCTCGCCTCGGAGGGCGCGTACGCGGTGCGGCTGACGGACCGTCTGGTGGAGCCGGCCGAGCGTGAGGTCGTGCTGCGTCCGCCGTCGCTGGTCGTCGGCGTCGGCGCCTCGAAGGGGGCGCCGGTGGACGAGGTGCTCGGCCTGGTGGAGGCGGCGCTGCGGGACGCCGGCCTGTCGGCGGCGTCGGTCGCCGCCCTGGCCACCGTGGACGCCAAGGCCGGGGAGCCCGGCATCGTCGGCGCCGCCGGGCGGCTGGGCGTGCCGCTGGTGACGTACGCCGCCTCGGAGCTGGCGGGCGTCGAGGTGCCCAACCCGTCCGACGCGCCGCTCGTCGCCGTCGGCACCCCGTCGGTCGCGGAGGCCGCGGCGCTGGCGGGCGGGGGTGAACTCCTCGTGCCGAAGCGGAAGTCGGAGCGCGCGGACGGCTCCCCCGCCATGGCCACGTGTGCCGTCGCCCGGCGTCCGGGGCGCGGGCGGCTCGCGGTGGTCGGGCTCGGTCCCGGCGCACGGGACCTGCTGACGCCGCGTGCGCTGGCGGAGCTGCGGCGGGCGTCCGTGCTGGTCGGCCTGGACCAGTACGTCGACCAGATCCGCGATCTGCTGCGGCCCGGCACCCGGGTCCTGGAGTCGGGGCTCGGCGCGGAGGAGGAGCGGGCGCGGACGGCGGTGGCCGAGGCCCGGCTCGGGCAGGCGGTGGCGCTGATCGGCAGCGGGGACGCGGGCGTGTACGCCATGGCGTCGCCGGCGCTGGCCGAGGCGTCCGACGACATCGACGTGGTCGGGGTGCCGGGCGTGACGGCCGCGCTGGCGGCCGGGGCGATCCTGGGCGCGCCGCTGGGCCACGACCACGTGTCGATCAGCCTGTCCGACCTGCACACGCCGTGGGAGGTCATCGAGCGGCGGGTGCGGGCGGCGGCCGAGGCGGACCTCGTCGTGACGTTCTACAACCCGCGCAGCCGGGGCCGCGACTGGCAGCTCCCGAAGGCGCTGGCGATCCTCGCCGGGCACCGGGAGCCGGTGACGCCGGTCGGTGTCGTCCGCAACGCGTCCCGCGCCGACGAGTCCAGCCGCCTGACCACGCTGGCGGCGCTGGACCCGGCGAGCGTCGACATGATGACGGTCGTGACGGTGGGCAACACGGCGACCCGTGAGATCGCGGGGCGCATGGTCACCCCGCGCGGCTACCGCTGGCAGGAGGCCTCCCGGTGACGCGTGTGGTCCACCCCATCGAGGAGGAGTCCTACCGGCGGCTGCGCGCCCGCCTGGACACCTCGCACTTCCCGCCGCTGACCCGGGCGGTGGTGGAGCGGGTCATCCACTCCGCCGCCGACCTGGAGTACGCGACCGACCTCGTCATGGACGAGGGCGAGCTGGCGACGGCGCACGCCGCGCTGCACGCCGGGGCGCCCGTCGTCGTGGACGTCGAGATGGTCGGCGCGGGCATCACCCGCCGGGAGACCGTCTGCCGGCTGCGGGACGCCGTCGCCGGGCCGGGACTGACCCGCTCGGCGCACGGCATGCGGCTGGCGTACGAACAGGTCGGGCCCGGCGCCCTCTGGGTGATCGGCAACGCGCCGACCGCGCTGGAGGAGCTGCTGACCCTGGACGCCTCCCCCGCGCTCGTCGTCGGGCTGCCCGTCGGCTTCGTCGGCGCGGCCGAGTCGAAGGCCGCGCTGCGCGAGAGCGGGCTGCCCGCCGTGAGCAACGTGTCCGAGAAGGGCGGGTCGGCGGTGGCCGCCGCCGCGCTCAACGCCCTGCTGTACCACCCGATTTCCGAGGAGAAACTGTGACCACCCCGCCCGCCCTGCTCATCGCCGGCCACGGCACCCGGGACGAGGCCGGGGCCGAGGCGTTCCGCGACTTCGTGCGCGAGCTCGGCCGCCGCCATCCCGAACTGCCCGTCGCGGGCGGCTTCATCGAACTGTCCCCGCCGCCGCTGGGCGAGGCCGTCGCCGAGCTGGTGGAGCGGGGCGTACGCCGGTTCGCGGCGGTGCCGCTGATGCTGGTGTCCGCCGGGCACGCCAAGGGCGACATCCCGGCGGCGCTGTCCCGCGAGAAGGAACGCCACCCCGGCATCTCGTACACGTACGGGCGTCCGCTGGGCCCGCACCCGGCGCTGCTGCGGGTGCTGGAGCGGCGGCTCGCGGCGGCCGTCGACCCGTCCTGGGACCCCGCCGAGGTGACCGTGCTCCTGGTGGGGCGCGGTTCGACGGACCCGGACGCCAACGCCGAGGTGTTCAAGGCGGCGCGGCTGCTGTGGGAGGGGCGGGACTACGCGGCCGTGGAGACGGCGTTCGTGTCGCTGGCGCAGCCGGACGTGCCGGGCGGCCTGGACCGGTGCGTGCGGCTGGGGGCACGGCGGGTCGTGGTCCTGCCGTACTTCCTGTTCACCGGCATCCTCCCGGACCGGGTCCGGCACCAGACGGAGGAGTGGGCCGCCGCGCACCCGGAGACCGAGGTGCGGTCCGCGGACGTCATCGGGCCCGAGCCGGAGCTGCTGGACCTGGTGTGGGAGCGGTACGAGGAGGCGGTGAAGGGCGATCTGCGGATGAACTGCGACAGCTGCGTGTACCGGATCGCGCTGCCCGGCTTCGAGGACAAGGTGGGCCTGCCGCAGCAGCCGCACTTCCACCCCGACGACGACGGTCACCACCACCACGGGCACCATCACGGGCATGGACACGCGCACTCCCATGCACACTGACCCCGGCGGCCTCGACCTGCGGCACCACGGGGACGCCGAGGTCCGGGACGACGGTTCGGCGCTGGTGGACCTCGCGGTGAACGTCCGCGCGGACACGCCCCCCGCGTGGCTGCGCGAGCACGTGGCCGGCTCGCTCGGCTCCCTCGCGGCCTACCCGGACGGGCGGGCCGCGCGGGCGGCGGTGGCGGCGCGGCACGGGCTGCCGGTGGAGCGGGTGCTGCTGACGGCGGGTGCGGCGGAGGCGTTCGTGCTGCTGGCGCGGGCGCTGAAGGTGCGCCGGCCGGTGGTGGTGCACCCGCAGTTCACGGAGCCGGAGGCGGCGCTGCGGGACGCCGGGCACACGGTCGGCCGGGTGCTGCTGCGGGAGGCGGACGGCTTCCGGCTGGACCCGGCGGCGGTGCCGGAGGACGCCGACCTGGTGGTGATCGGCAACCCGACCAACCCGACGTCGGTGCTGCACCCCGCCGACGCGATCGCGTCCCTGGCCCGTCCGGGGCGGACGCTGGTCGTGGACGAGGCGTTCATGGACGCGGTGCCGGGTGAGCGGGAGGCGCTGGCCGGGCGGGCGGACGTGCCGGGGCTGGTGGTCCTGCGCAGCCTCACCAAGACGTGGGGCCTGGCGGGGCTGCGCATCGGCTACGTCCTCGCCGCCCCGGACACCATCGCCGACCTGGAACGCGCCCAGCCCCTGTGGCCCGTGTCCACGCCCGCGCTGGCGGCGGCCGAGGCGTGCGTGGCGCCGCGCGCGCTGGCGGAGGCGGCCCACGCCGCCCACCGCATCGCCGCGGACCGCGCCCATCTCGTCGCGGGACTAGGGCGGTTCGCGCCGGCCGGACTCCGGGTCACGGAGCCGGCCGAGGGCCCCTTCGTCCTGATCCGCGTGCCGGACGCGGCGACCACACGCCACCGGCTGCGCACCCTGGGGTACGCGGTCCGACGGGGGGACACGTTCCCGGGCCTGGACACGGACTGGCTGCGCCTGGCGGTACGCAGCCGAACGACGACAGACGGCTTCCTGGAGGCCCTGGAACGGGCGCTGACCCAGCCACCCGCTTAGCTCGCTCAGCCTGCGGGCAGTCGTGCCTCCCCCAGTGCCTGAACGGCCTGGGAGGTGCCCCCAGGGCGGCACGGGTGGGCGCAGGCGGCACCCCG
>NZ_WWHX01000772.1 GCF_009862125.1 Streptomyces sp. SID5910 | reverse complement strand
GTTGTGCTCCAGGTCGGCCAGGTCCATCAGGGCGGCCTCGGCCGCGTAGTCGTAGGCGAGGCGCAGATGGCCCGTCTGGGCGGCGACGACGGCCTGGCAGCACGCGGACAGGGACGAGTCCCGCACGGTCAGCGGCTCGTAGTAGGCGAAGTTGCGGGCGATCTGGTCCTCGTCGCAGTGCTCCTCGAACCAGCTGCCGCAGGTGTACATCGCGAGGACCAGGTCGGACTGCTTGATGACCTGCTTGCGGTACAGGTCGAAGTAGGGGAAGTGCAGCATCAGCGGGTACTGGTCCGCGCCGGTGTGCGCGAAGTCCCAGCGCTGGTGGCGGGTGAATCCGGCGTGCTGCTCGTGGACGCGCAGTTCGTCGTTGTACGGGATGTGCACGCTCTCGGCGGCGTCCCGCCAGGCGGCGCTCTCCTCGTCGTCGACGCCGAGCCGGGACGCGTGGTCGGGGTGGCGTTCGCAGGCGTCGGCGGCGGTGAGGAGGTTGGAGCGCGCCATGAGGTTGGTGTACGTGTTGTCGTCGGTGATGGCGCTGTACTCGTCGGGTCCGGTGACGCCGTCGATGTGGAAGACGCCGTGGTGGTCGTGGTGGCCGAGGGACCGCCACAGCCGGGCGGTCTCCACCAGGAGCTCCAGGCCCGTCTCCCGTTCGAAGTCGGTGTCGCCGGTCGCCGCCACGTACCGCACCACCGCGTGCGCGATGTCGGCGCCCACGTGGAAGGCGGCCGTGCCCGCCGGCCAGTAGGCGGAGCCCTCCGAGCCGTCGATGGTCCGCCACGGGAACGCGGCTCCGCGCAGGCCCAGCTGGGTGGCGCGGTCCCGGGCGGCGGGCAGCGTGTCCCGGCGCCAGCGCAGCGCCTCGGCGACGGCCCTGGGCTCGGTGTAGGTCAGCACGGGCAGCACGAACATCTCGGTGTCCCAGAACGCGTGTCCGTCGTATCCGGAACCGGTCAGTCCCTTGGCGGGGATGGCCCGCTGCTCGGCGCGGGCGCCGGCCTGGAGCACATGGAACAGGGCGAAGCGGACGGCCTGCTGGATCTCCTCGTCGCCGTGCACCTCGACGTCGGCCCGGGCCCAGAAGTCGTCGAGGTAGGCGCGCTGCTCGGCCACCAGCCCGTCCCAGCCGCTGTGCCCGGCGGCGGCCAGCGCCGCCTCGACCTGGTCGCTCATCGCGGGCCGGGAGCGGGCGCCGGACCAGCCGTGGGCGACCGTCTTCTGCACGCGCAGCCGCTGGCCCGGCTCCAGCACGGAGGTGATGGTCAGGCGGGCGACGTCCTCGTTGCTCTCGCTGCTGGTGGTGGTCTGGTCGGGCCCGTCGACGACGTGGTCGGCGGCCACGGCGACCCTGAGGCCGCTGCGGCGGGTGCGGTGGACCAGGCGCAGCCGGGAGCCGGCCGCCAGGTCCTCCTCCGGCTCCAGCGGGGACTTCAGCGCCTTGGCGGTGCGCGGGTCGCCGTCCGGGTCGGGCAGGCTCTCGTTGCTGACCAGCTCGGACTGGATGACCACCCGGGTCCGGCTGTCGACGGGCTCCACCTCGTACTCGACGGCGGCGATGGCCCGCTGGGTGAGGGAGACCAGCCGGGTGGAGCGCACCCGGATGGTCGTGCCGGCCGGCGAGGTCCACTCGCAGACCCGCTCCAGCACACCGCGCCGCAGGTCGAGAGTGCGTTCGTGCTTGACCAGCCGTCCGTAGCGCAGGTCGAACGGCTCGTCGTCGACCAGCAGCCGCAGCAGCTTGCCGTTGGTGACGTTGATGACGGTCTGCCCGGACTCGGGATAGCCGTAGCCGGCCTCGGCGTAGGGCAGCGGGTGCAGTTCGTGCACGCCGTTGAGGTAGCTGCCGGGCAGTCCGTGGGGTTCGCCCTCGTCGAGGTTGCCGCGCCAGCCGACGTGCCCGTTGGAGAGGGCGAAGACGGACTCGCTCTGGGCGAGGAGGTCGAGGTTGAGCGAGGTCTCGCGCACCGACCAGGGCTCGACGGCGTAGGTCCGGTTGGTGATCACGCGTGGCCTCCGAGTTCGGCGAGGTCCTTGACGACGCGGTCGGCGCCGTGGGCGTACAGGGCGTCGGTCTGGCCGACGCGGTCGACGCCGACGACGTAGCCGAAGTGCCCGGAGCGGCCGGCGTCCATGCCGGCGAGGGCGTCCTCGAAGACGGCGGCGCGGGACGGCTCGACGCCGAGGTCGCGGGCGGCGGCCAGGAAGGTGTCCGGGCGGGGTTTGCCCGGCAGTTTCCGCTCGCGCGCCACCACGCCGTCGATCCGCGCGTCGAACAGGCGCTCGGCGTCGATGGAGCGCAGGACGTCGACGGTGTTGGCGCTGGAGGAGACGATCGCGGTGGCGAGCCCGGCCGCGCGGACCGCGTCGATGTAGCGCAGGGTGCCGTCGTAGGCCTGGACGCCCTCGGTGCGGATCTTCTCCAGGACCAGCTCGTTCTTGCGGTTGCCGACCCCGTTGACCGTCTGCGCGTCCGGCGGGTCGTCGGGGCCGCCCTCGGGCAGTTCGACGCCGCGCGAGGCGAGGAAGGTGCGCACCCCGTCCGCGCGGGGTCGGCCGTCGACGTACTCGTCGTAGTCGGAGTCGGTGAACGGCCGGAAGTCCGTGCCGTCCCGCTCGCGCAGGAAGGCGTCGAACGTCTCCTTCCAGGCGGCGGCGTGCACCACCGCCGTCTTGGTGACGACCCCGTCGAGGTCGAAGAGGCAGGCCTGGATGTCGTCGGGAAGTCCGAGCTGCGTACTCATACCCGACACAGTTCCCCGTCGGGGCGCGTCCCATCGGGTGGTACGTGCCACAGGCCGGGCTCAGGCGTCCGCGATCCAGCTGCCGTGGAAACCGAGCGGCACGCGGCCGGGCAGGTGGACGCGGGCCAGCGGCCGGCTACCGAAGTCCTGGGCCGCGAGGACGACCAGGTCGGTGGCGCCACGCCCGGGGTCGTTCACGTACGCCAGGACGTAGCCGTCGTCCTCGTCCCGCGCGCCGCGCCGCGGCACGAACACCGGCTCGCTGACCGCCGCGTCCCGGGGGAAGCGGTGGAGCTGCCTGCCGCCCCGCAGCATGTCGTGCTTGACCAGGTGGTTGCTGAACTTCTCGTCCGGCCACACCCCGTCGGCGGCCTCGTACGCCCGCCACATCTCGGCCGTGCTCGCGGTGTAGGCGTAGCGGTGGCGGCGCGAGACCAGGGATTCGTTGATGCGGGGGAACTCCTGCGGGCGGTCGTCCAGCCGGCTGCCGCGCACCCGGCCGGCGCGCAGGTCGACCACCCAGCGGTCGAGCGTCGGGGAGCCGGTCGCGGAGGGCCCGCCCATGCCGCGCCCGGCGACGTGGAAGGGGGCCGGGAACCCGGTGTACTCGACCACGACGGTGTCGCCCTGGTCGTAGGCGTTGAGGGTGTGCGAGTAGTAGACCGGGTCGGTCTCGAACCAGCGTGCGGTGCCGCCGGCGCGGGGCAGCAGTCCGATGCGCATGGGGTGCCGGTCGTTCCAGATGTACGGCACCACCGCGCCCGCCTCGGCGGCGGCGCCGTCGAAGGTGATCGGTACGTCCACGATCACGACGTACTTCCCGGTAAGGGCGAAGTCGTGCATCATCGGCGCGTCCGCGACGGGGACGCGCGTGGTCCGCGCCACCCGGCCCGTCCGGTCGATCACGATGTGCCGCACGTGGTCCCACGTGGGGTGGTACGCGACGGCGTGCAGCTCGTCGGCCGCGGCGTCGTACTTGGTGTGCGCGGTGAAGGCGCCTTCGAGGGTGGCGCGGAAGTCGTACGGGCGGACGGTGCCCAGCTCGCCGTCCAGCTCGTAGGGCAGCGGCCCGCCCTCCTGCATCGCGAGGATGCGGCCCTTGTACGGGATCACGTGCGTGTTGCAGGCGAAGTCGTCCGGGGGCACCTGGCCGGGCGGGGCCTCCCCCAGCTTCGCCCTCACCTGGGAGGAGCGCACCCAGCGGTTGCGGTACCACTCCGCCCGTCCGCCGCGCAGCCGGACTCCGTGCACCATTCCGTCGCCGAGCATCCAGTGGTGGGCGCGGACGTCCTCCAGGCCCAGCGCGTTGGGGCCGTTGCGCAGGTAGCGGCCGTCCAGGTCGTGCGGGATACGGCCGGTCACCTCCAGGCCGAAGGCGGTCAGTTCCTCGGTGACCGGGGCGAAGGCCCCCGACAGGAACGGCCTCTCCCCGGTCGCGCCGCCCCGCCCCGCCGGGGTGCCGGCCTGTGCCGGGGCCGTGGAGGGGCCGAGCCCGAGACCGCTGCCGACCACACTGCCCGCCGCTGCGGCAGCGGCGCCCCCGAGAATCCTCCGCCGTGTATGACCGGCCATCACACGTCCCCGTTCCCCTGTCGGTGCCCGGCCTGTGCCGGGCTCCTGGTGACGAGGCCAACTCTCCTCCGTGGCCGCCCGCGAGGCAGTCGGCCCAGCACCCCGATCGGGGGGTGGTGCCGGCACCACCCCCCGGTACCACCCCCGGCACCGGCGCCCACCGCGGCGGCGGCCTTTCGGAGTACCGGCCTCCACTTGACCCTCCCATCGACTGCACAGCTTCTTCACTGTCACCATGTGCCTCATGACGCACATCACCAAGGGCGCCAACACCCCTGTCCCCGCTGCTCTTCTGCGGGTCGCGGTCTGTCGGCAGCACGTCCCCGGGGCGCCGGCCGTGGACGCCTCCGCCCTGCTGCTCGACGCCGCCGGCAAGGTACGCGGCGACGCCGACCTCGTCTTCTACAACCAGCCCGCGCACCCGTCGGGGGCCGTACGCCACGCGGGCACCGCCGAAGGGGGCGGACAGCTCGCCGAGTGGCTGGAAGTGGACCTGCCGCGGGTGGAGCCCTCCGTCCAGCGGGTGCTGATCGCCGGGTCCTGCGACGGCGGGGTCTTCGGTCAGGTGCCCGGGCTGCATGTGCAGGCCCTGACGGCCGAGGGCATGGTGGTGGCGCACTACACGGTGAGCGACGCGCGGAACGAGACGGCGTTCGTGCTCGGGGAGTTCTACCGCAGGAACGGGCAGTGGAAGTTCCGGGCGGTGGGCCAGGGATACGCGTCGGGACTGGCGGGACTGGCCACGGACTTCGGCATAGCCGTCGCGGAACCGGCCCCGCCGGCCGCCGCCCCGACCGCCGCCGTCCCCTTCCCGACCCCCGCACCCGCACCCGCACCCGCGATCGCCCCGCCCGCCCCGGCCTTCGCCCCGACGGCCGCCGCCTTCGCCGCCCCGCCCCCGGTGACCAGCCCCGTCGCCGCACCGGTGGACGCCGCGCCGCGCTCCCTCGGCCCCGAGTTCCCCCCGTACACCCAGCGCGGGCAGGGCAACGGCGTGGTCTCCGTGGACGCGCCCCTGCCGCCGGGGCCGGTCGTCGTCGAGGCCTGGCACCAGGGCGAGGGCTACTTCGGCATGCACACCCTCAACCGCCGCAACAAGGACGACGACCTGCTGGCCAACTCCACCCTGCGCGACTTCCGCTGCCGCGTCCTGGTCCAGCCCCCCAAGGACCGCCCCCTGCGGCTGCGCGTCGAGGCGGACAACGACTGGACGGTGCTCGTGCAGCCCCTGTCGGTGCTGCGCCACCTGGGGCCCGGCCCTCTGCACGGCTACGGCCCCGAGGTCGTCGCCTACACCGGGCCCGTGGCCGACCTGGACGTGGACTTCGCCGGCGACGAGGACGGCGGCGGATACTTCGGCCTGTGGAGCCTGGAGGCGTCGCGCCTGCACGACCTCGACGACCGTGACCTGCTGGTCAACGACACCGACCGGCTGCGGCAGACGGTCCCGATCGCCGACGGCCCGCTCCTGCTGCTCCTGGAGGCCGACGGCGCCTGGCAGCTCGACGCCCGCCCCCTGCACACGCCCGGCACGGCCACGGCGCAGGCCGACGGCGTCCACACGGGACGTGGTGAGAAGACGCTCACGCTGGTCAACCCGACGCCGGGACGGCCGGCCCTGCTGGAGTACGCCTGCCCGGGCTCCGACGGCGGTCTCGGCCACCGGCTGGTGCTGGTCGACGAGTACGACGACGAGGAGGACCTGGTCCAGGGCTACCGCCACGGGGCGCACGGCCGCACCCTGCTGTTCACCAAGGGCGAGCCGCAGGTGCGGCTGCGGCTGGCGGACGTGGGCGACTGGAGCCTGCGCCTGCTGCCAGTGGAGCAGGCGCCCCTGCTCACGGGGCCGGCCGAGGGACGGGGCAGCACGGTCTTCCGCTACGAGGGGCCGCCCGCGCTGCTCGGCCTGTGCCGGACCGTCTCCGGCGACCAGGTGGTGACGACCCGCACGGTCCAGGCCGACGGCCGGTCGAAGGTCTCCGCCGACACCAAGCGCCGCCGCCCGGTCACCGGGCCGCTGTGGGTGACGCAGGCGGGCCACTGCTACGTGCAGGTGTGGACCACCGACGAGACCGGCTGGCGGATCGAACCGGCCGGCCTGGCCACCGTGCCGGTCCTGGACCGGGCGCCGGTCGAGGGACAGGGCTACGGAGTCGTACGGAACGCCGGACCCGAGGCCGAGGTGATGGTCCAGCACGACGCGCTCGGCGGGGCCACGCTGCCGGTGCTGTGGGAGCTGGACGAACGCCTGGAACCGGTGCGCCGGATCAGTACGGCCTCCGGTCTCCAGCGCGTTCCGAGCGGGTACCTCCAGATCCGGACGTCCGGCCGCTGGGCCCTGGAGCCCCGGGGGTGAGCGCGCTCGCCCGGGTGGCACACTCTGCGGTGTGCCGCTGACTTTCGACGACCTGCTCGCCCGGGCCCGTTCCCTCCCGCGTGGCGGACGGCGCGCGGTCCTCGGCATCGCCGGGAGCCCGGGCGCCGGGAAGTCGACGCTCGCCGAGGCGCTGGTGCGGGAGCTGAACGGGGCGGGCGGGGCCTGGGCCGCGCACGTCCCGATGGACGGATTCCACCTGGCCGACGCCGAGTTGGACCGGCTCGGCCGCCGGGACCGCAAGGGCGCGCCGGACACCTTCGACGCGGCCGGGTACGCGGCACTGCTGCGCCGGCTGCGCGAGGAGGGGGACGGGGACGGGGACGGCGACACGGTCTACGCGCCCGGCTTCGAGCGGGTGCTGGAGCAGCCGCTCGCCGGGGCCGTCCCGGTGCCGCCGGCGGCCCGGCTGGTCGTGACGGAGGGCAACTACCTCCTGCTCGGCACCGGCGCGTGGCCGCGGGTGCGGTCCCGGCTCGACGAGGTGTGGTTCTGCGAGGTGCCCGAGGAGGAGCGGATCCGCCGACTGGTGGCCCGGCACGAGGAGTTCGGCAAGTCCCACGAGGCCGCGGAGGCGTGGGTGCGGGGCACCGACCAGCGCAACGCCGACCTGGTGGCCGCGACCCGCGACCGCGCCGACCTCGTCGTACCGGAGCCGGCACTGCCCCGCCCGCCGCGCTGAACCCCGCCGCGCCGCGCGACGTACCGATGGGCATGACGGACGAGGAGCGGCCGCAGCCCCATTGGCGCCGGTGCGCGGGGCCGTGGGCGGTGCCGGTGCTCGTGGCCGTGCTGCTCGCCCAGCTGGCCTTCGCGATGGTGACCACGGCGGTCCAGCAGACGCCGACGATCGACGAACCCGTGTACGTGGGGGCCGGCGTCGACTACCTGCGCGAGCACCGGCTGCGCCTCAACCCCGAACACCCGCCGCTGGGCAAGCTGGTGATCGGGGTGGGCGTCGCGCTCGCCGGTCCGCGCGTCGACGCCTCCTTCGAGGGCGGCCAGAGCGCCTGGGGGCGGCATCTGCTGTACGAGTCGGGCAACGACCCCTGGCGGCTGATGCTCTGGGCGCGGCTCCCGGTGATGGCGCTGACCCTGCTGTGCGGGCTGGTCGTGTTCGCGTTCGCCCGTGAACTGGCGGGCCGGGCGGGCGGGTTGGCGGCGCTCGCCCTGTACGCCTTCTCCCCCGACGTCGTCGCCCACGGTTCGCTCGCCACCCTCGACGCGCCCGCCGCCGGGTTCGTGCTGACGTCGGTGTGGCTGCTGTGGCGCGCCCGGCGCCGTCCCCGGCTGTATCTGCCGCTCGCCGGCCTCGCGCTGGGGGCCGCCCTGGCGACCAGGGCGAGCACCCTGCCAGCGGTGCCGGTGCTGCTGGGCCTGGCCGCCCTGTCGACGGCGGCCCGGGTGCGCGGGCGCAGGGCGGCGGTACGGGCGGCGGCGGGCGCCGTCGTCGTGGCGGTGAGCGCGGTCGCCGTCGTGTGGGCCGCGTACCTGGTGGTCGATCCGCGGCTGCGCGGGGCGGCCGGGCCGCCGCCGCCCGGCGTGCCCGGCCTCAAGGGGGCCTTGGTGGACCTGCTGCCGTTCCCGGAGGCCTACCGGGACGGGATGCGGCTCCAGTTCGGCCTGGAGCGCCACCCGTGGCAGGGCTTCCTGTTCGGCCGGCTGTACACGGGCTCGCTGTGGTACTACCTGCCGGCCGCGCTGCTGGTGAAGACGCCGCTGGGTGCGCTCGTCCTGTGGGCCGCCGGATCGGCCGCCGTGCTGGCGGTACGCCGGCTGCGGCCGGCCGCGCCGTACCTGCTGCTGCCGGCCGCCGTGCTGCTGGCGTCCGCGATGGCGGGCTCGCGGAACTTCGGCACCCGGTACGCGCTGTTCCTGCCGATGTTCCTCGCGGTCGCGGCGGGATGCGTCCTGGCGGCGCGGGTGCGGTGGGCGCCGGCCGTGACGCTCGCGCTGGTGGCGTTCGTCGCGGTCAGCTCGGTGCGGACGTACCCGTACTACCTGCCGTACGCCAACGAGGCGTTCGGCGGACCCGCCCGGACCCGGCTGCTGCTGCACGACTCGGCCGTGGACTGGGGGCAGGACCTGGGCAGGCTCGCCGACCGGCTGCGCGAGCGCTACCCGGGCGAGCGGGTCTGGCTGGTCTACAAGGGCAGCGGCGTGCCGTCCCACTACGGCATCGAGGCGGCCGACCCGCGCTCGGTGCCCGCGCGTGAGGTGCGCGGGCTGCTGGTCGTGTCGGACTCCGCGGCGGCCAAGGCGACCGGGCGGCTGGCCGCGCTGATCGACAGCAGCCGGCCCGTCGACGACGTCGGTCACTCGATCACGGTCTACCGCCGCTGACGGGCGCGGGCCGCGCGCCCGCGTCCTCAGGTCGCCGCGCTCGGGAAGCCCTCGGCGCTGACGTGGGGCAGCACGCCGCTCGCCACGCGGTAGCGGCCGTTGGGCACGTCGGCGGACTTGCCGACGTGCACCGCAAGCGGGCCCGCCCACTCGTAGCCGCGCCGCTCGGCGTGCCGGACCAGGCTGTCGGTGAGCACCTGGCCCACCCTGCCGTCATGGCGTGCCAGTTCCTCGTGGACGACCTCGGCGAGTTCGACGTCGTAGGCGTTGGGGACCATGACCCGGCCTTCGGCGCAGACCACGGCGTTGCTGTCGCACTCGGTGCGCAGGGCGTCGAGGATCTCGACGGGATCCTTGTCGACGACCCGCGCCCACAGCGCTTCCCAACGGTTCTCCAGAGCCTTCTCCAGCGCGCTGATGGCGCCCATGCGGTGTCACCTGCCGGATGTTCGGGGATCGGATGCCTTTCAGGGCCGGACGCCCTGGGGGGACGCGCGGTCGGCGCGTGGCCGCGGTGCGGTCATTCCTCGTCGTAGTCGTCGGGGCGCACATGGGCCTCTTCGAGGGCCTCGCGCATGGTCCGGCCGGTGCCGCCGGGCTGCCGCGGGGCGTTCTCGTCGCGCTGGTCGAGAACGTCGTCGGTGGTGTCGGTCTTCGGCCGGTTCTCTTCCGGGACGGTCATGGCGGCGGCTCCTCGTCGCTGGCGGCGGGTGGTTCGGTCTTCCGTGACGGCGGGTTCCCGCCCGGCGCGGTGCTATCCCCCCGGGGAGCGTGACGCCTCCCGCGCGGGGCCCCCGACCGCCCTGGACGACGCCCTGATGTGCGCGGCCGGTGGGCTATGTTGACCTCCGTGGGAGACGACAGAGGAGGCGCACCCGTGCCATCGCCGCAGCAGGCACGCGCACAGGCATCGGCGATCTCCTCGGGGCGGACGGCCCCCGAGACGGAGGTCTCCCCCACGTCCCAGCTGAGGACGCTGTTCGACCGCCCCCGGCTCTCCCCGGGCCAGCGGCGCATCGCCCAGTACCTGATCGAGAACCTCACCGAGGCGGCGTTCCTGTCGATCACGGACCTCGCCGACCGGGTGGGCGTGAGCCAGCCGTCGGTGACCCGGTTCGCGTCGGCGGTCGGCTTCAGCGGCTACCCGGCGCTGCGGGAGCGGCTCCAGTCGATCGCGCTGGGCGGCCGCGGCGGCACCCCGGCCGAGGAGAACGGCGGCAACGAGCTCCAGGCGGCCGTGGACGCCGAGATCGAGAACCTGGAGAACCTGCGGCGCGACTTCGCCGACCCCGGGCAGGTCATCGACACCGGCCGGAAACTGGCCGCGTCGGCGCCGCTGACCGTCCTCGGGCTGCGGATCTCCGTGTCCCTCGCCGAGTACTTCGCCTACGCCGCCCGCCGGGTCCACCCCGACGTCAGGCTGGTCACCCGCGGCGGCAGCGTCGCCTACGACGCCCTGCTCCAGTCCCGGGAGGCGGGCGGCACCTGGGTGCTGGCCTTCTCCCTGCCCCGGCACGCCCAGGAGACCCTCAACGCGGTCCGGGTGGCCCGCGGGGCCGGGCTGAAGGTGGCGCTGATCACCGACCTGGCGCTCGGTCCGGTGGTCGACGAGGCCGACATCACCTTCGCCACCGGCACGGGGTCGCGGCTGGTCTTCGACTCGTACGCGGCGCCCGGCGTGATGTGCGCGGCGCTGCTCCAGGCCATGACGGACGCCGACCCGGAACGGACGCAGGCCCGGCTGGAGGAGTACGAGCAGATCGCCGAGCAGCACCAGTTCTTCCTGCGGGACTGAGCCCGCCCCGCGGGACGTGCCCGGCCACCGGCTCCAGCAGGCATGAATGTTTTCATACGTCTTGCAAAGCGGATGGCATATATAAATACTGCTCACGGATCGCGGCCCGGACGCCCGGACCGCGTCCACCTGCGCGAACATCCTGGCCGCCGATTCCTACCCGCTCCGGCGCGCCCCGGGGTGTTCGGTCGGGCATCGCCTGCGCGAGCGCCCGCGGCGGTCCCGGTCCTCCCCTAGGCCGGGGCCGCCCCACAACGTCGCAGCACCCCGTCGACGCCGCACACCCGGAAGCGATGATCATGCCCCTGACGACCACGCGCATCAGCCCGGACTGGCCGTGCCAGGTCAAGAGCCCCGGCACCTACGACTGGGAGCGCTCGGCGGTCAAGTGGCTGCGCGAGCTGGTGCCGGCCCGCTACGCCGGCTACCCGGCGCTGCTCCGGCACCCCGTCCTGCTCGCCCGCCACGCGCAGATCCAGGTCCAGCACGAGCTCCGGGTGGCCCGTACCGCCCTCCAGACGGCCCGGGCCGATCTGCCGCGGCTCGGCCTGCCCGAGTCGGTCATCGAGCACACCATCAAGCTGTATCTGGCGGAGCTCGGGCAGTTGCAGCACATCGCGCGCAGCGTGCGCGCGGTCACCGAGGCCCTGACCGAGCGGGGTGCGGCCGGGCGCTGACCCCCGCCCGCGACGCCCGGGGCCACCCGGCCGGGAACGCGCCCGAGGCGGCCGGCGGACGTCCGCCCCTCGCCGCGGGGACGGGAAGGGAATCTTCTGCCGACGAGCGGCCGTCGAACCCCGGTCCGTGTGCCATGCTCGTCGCGTGACGAGCGAGCACGCCACGCCGACGGATTCCGGCGCCGCGGCCGACCTGACCTCACTGGCCGGGGTCGTCGCAGGACAGCGTGCCGAGATCGACCGGCTGCGCGACCTCGCCACCACGGCGGCCGTCGTGGCGCGGGCCGAGGGCGCCGTGATGGCGCTCACCGGCGTCTCCGCGGAGGCGGCGCGCGAGACGCTGGCTCGGCGCGCGCGGACGGAGCGGCGCACGCTGCTGGAGGAGTGCTGGATCACGCTCGGCACCCTGCCCCCGCCGCCCGGCACGGACCGCGCCCCGGACCCCGCCGGAGCACCGGCCACCAAACCGGGTGGCTTCGTCGGCAGGGCCGCACCGCCCGCCCCGCGCCTCTCCGACGCCGGTCCCGCGGACGACTCGCCTGCCGCTCCGGCCGGCCTCGCCGAGACCCTGGTGCGCGTCGGCTCCCCGCGCGAACTCGCCCGGTGCCTCCTGGAGCGGCTGGCGCCCGCTGTCGGCGCGTGCGCGGTGGTGCTCTACGCCCGGCTGCCCTCGGGCGGCCTCGAACTGGTCGGCCACGCCGGGATCGACGACTCCCTGGCCTCCCGGTGGCGGCAGGTGTCGCAGTGGAGCGGCATGCCCGCACCGGATGCCCTGCGCTCCGGTGAACCGCGCTGGCTGGACGACGTCGGGCGGGACGGCGAACGGTGGCCGCCGGCAGGTGATCCGTCCGGGCCCGGCCGGTCGCAGGCCTGGCTGCCGGTGCCGCCGGGCGATGTGTGCCTCGGGGTGCTGCGCCACGACGACCGCCCGTTCGCGCCCGGCGACCGGGACCGCCTGCGGGCCGTCGCCCGCCTGTGCGCCGGGTGGCTGCGGACGTTCGGCGGACGCACCGGGCCCGCCGGGGCCGGCACCGACGAGGCCGTGCGGCGGGTGTTCGACGCCCTGCCGGTCGCGGCCGTGTGGCTCTCGCCGGTCCGCACGCCCTCGGGGCACGTCCAGGACTTCCGGATCGACGCCGCGACCCGGCACGCCGCGCCGTTCGCCGGCGGCGACGGCACGGACCCGGTCGGCCGGCGGCTCCACCGGTGGCTGCCGGACGCGGTGGCCGAGCCGCTGCGCCAGGGGTGCCTGCGCACGCTGGCCACCGGGGAACCGTACGAGAGCGAGCCGTTCGCCAACCGGGACGTGGCGGACGGCACCGCGGAGCCGGCCGAGTACTCGGTGCGGGCGGCGCCGCTGGGCGACGGGCTCGTGCTGTCGTGGGTGCGGCACGACGCCGCCGACCGGCAGGAGCGGCGGCTGGCCGATCTGCAACGCCTGGGCGACCTCGGCTGGGCGACCTGGGACCTGGTCACCCGTGAAGCCGCCTGGTCCGACCAGGTCTTCGCCATCTTCGGCCGCGATCCCGCGAGCGGCCCGGCCGCCCTCGCCGCCCTGCCCGGCCTCGCCCTGCCGGACGACGGGCCCGCGCTGACCCGCGCCGTGCGGGCGCTGACGCGTGAGGGACGGCCGTGCGACGTCCCGTTCCGGACCAGGACGCCGGCCGGTGTACGGCATCTGCGGATCGTGGCGGAGGCGGTGGCGGACGCCGACGGCACGCCCGTCGAGGTGCACGGCTTCGTCCAGGACCTGACCGCGCGGCGCCGGGCGGAACTGGCGCTGGTCGAGAGCGAGCGGGCGATGCTGACCCAGCACGACGTGCTGCTGGCCGAGCGGACACTGGCCGCCCGGTTGCAGGACGCGCTGCTGCCCCTGCCCCGGCGCCCCGTCCGGCCGGCCGGGCTGCGCGTCGAGGTCGCCTACCTTCCCGCGCAGGCGGGCGTGCAGGTCGGCGGTGACTGGTTCAGTGCCATAGAACTCCCGGACGGGGACGCCCTGTTCGTGGTCGGGGACGTCGCCGGTCACGGTGTGGACGCCGTCGCCACGATGGCCCAGCTGCGCTTCACCGCCAAGGGCATGGTCGTCACGGGGTTCTCGCTGACCGGCGCGCTGGCCCGCCTCAACACGCTGCTGCTGCACTCCCGGGACGCCCACGGCACCGCGAGCATGGTCCTGGCCCGCTACTCGCCCGGGCGGCGCCGGCTGGTGTGGGCGCAGGCCGGTCATCTGCCGCCGCTGCTGCTGCGTGCCGGCCAGGCCCGCTACCTGGACCGGCCGAAGGGCATCCTGCTGGGGGCGACCACCACCCCGGTCTTCGCGGAGGCGGAATGCCTCCTGGAGCCGGGCGACCGTCTCCTCCTCTATACGGACGGCCTGGTGGAGCGGCCTCCCGACGGCATCGACCGGGGTCTCGAACGGCTCGCCCGGGCCGCCGCGGCCCACGAGGCCGGCACCGCGGGCACCCTGGAACCGCTGCTGGCGGCGCTGCTGCCCGAGGACGAACTCCGGGACGACGTCTGCGTCCTGGACATACAGGTGCCGGACGCTCCGGCCCGGCGGCCGTAGGCGCTACGTCAGTCCACCGGGTGGCCGGCCTCGATGGTGCGGGCGTCGCTGAGCCGCAGCAGCGGCCCGCCGGACGTCCCGCTGCCGCCCCACTCGACCGGGTCGAGGACGAAACCGACGTGGTCGCCGCCGGGCGTCCGCTCCACGACCCGGCCGACGAACCACGCCTCGGTGTCCTCCAGGAGGACGGCCCCGCCGTACCCGTGGCGCCGGCGGACCTGCCGGAACTTGTCCACGTCGTCGCCGGTCTGGCCGCCGAACACCTCGGCGAGCGCGTGCTGTTCGCGGGCGAGCAGGTGGACGGCCAGGTACTCGGCGGACCCGGCCACCCGGAAGGTCCGGTTGACCTCGGACAGCCACACGACGAACCGCACGGGTTCCATGGAGCACTGGGAGGCGAAGCCGACCAGGCAGCCCGCCTCCTCCCCGTCCGCGGCCGCCGTCACCACGCACATGTCCGGGTCGAGCCGGTCGAGAAACACGTCCATGTCGGCCATGCTAGGCGGGCCGGGTCCGTCAGGCGTCGAGCAGGCGGTGCAGGGCGGCCTTCGTCGCCGCCACGAAGGCGTCCCGGCGCGGCTCGTCGAGGACGTCCAGCGACAGATACGGGTTGAGGTCCTCCAGCTCGACCAGCAGCAGCGCGCCGCCGGGAGCGCGGCAGGCGTCGACGCGCTGGATGCCGTGCTCGATGCCGTTCCACTCGATGAACCGCCGTGCGAACTCCAGGTCCCGCGGCGTGGCTTCGTAGGGTTCGAGCCGCCAGCGCCGGGCGGGGTCGGGCGCGTAGAGGGCGTACTGGAAGTCGTGGTCGACGAAGTAGAAGGACACCTCGTAGGCGAAGTCGACGCGCGGCTGGACGAGGACGTGACCGGCTTCCGCGCGCACCGCCTCGCGGACGCGGTCCGCCGGGACGAACCGCAGCCCCAGGGAGTCGGCGCCCAGCTTCGGCTTCACGACGTACTCCTCGGCGGCGGGCAGCCGGTCCAGGTGCTCGGGCCGGTCGACGGTGGGGATGACGGGGTGTCCGGCGGCCGTCAGGTCGAGCAGGTACTGCTTGCCGGCCATGTCCGCGCGGCCGGTGAGCTGGTTGTAGACGCGGGTGCCGCGGGCGGCCGCCCGTTCGCGGAAGGCGTCGTACGCGGCCAGGTGACCCAGCACCGGGCCGCTGTTGCGGACGACGACGGCGTCGAAGCCGTCGAGCAGCGCGGCGGCGTCGCGCGGGTCGCACAGGGCCAGGTCGAAGCCCTCCCGCAGCCGGGAGGTGAGGAAGATGTCCTCGTCGCAGTAGCGCCGCCCCTGGGCCTGATAGGCGAGGTCGGTGACGTAGAGGACGCGGGGGCGGGCGGACGGCATACGGAACTCCTCGGGTCGATCGCGAGTGATCGTATGTGAGCACCGCGGAGAGCCAGGCGGGGCCCGCACCCCTTCCCCCTGCACTCAGTGCCACATTCTCTCCACGAACCACGGCACTTCTCCCCCGCAGACCAGCAATTCGGCGGCAGACGGCATCTTTACGCGTGGCACTCGGTGCCATACTCTGTCGTCGTGCACGGTGGCACGGTCCTCCGAGCACACGCGTGCCCGGGCGATCGCGCACGCGGGATTCCGGCCCGAGTGCAGGGAGTTGACAGCGTGTACCACCCCTCAGGAAGCGTCGCTCAGCAGGCAGCCGGCTCCGCGACGGCCGTGCTCGATCCCAAGGGTCCGGAGGGCAGGGCCCAGGAGAGCGAGGCCATCTGGTTCCAGCGCTGCACCTGGTGCGGCACCTCGATGTTCCACCGGCTGCTGTGTCCGGTCTGCCGCGGCAGCGATCTGCGCACGGAGCGCAGCGAGGGCACGGGGACGGTGCGGCACACCACGGTGGTGCACCGCAACACCCCCGCGGCGCGCAATGTGTCGCTGATCGAGATGGCCGAGGGGTTCGTCGTGCGCGGCCGGGTGACCGGTCCGCTCATCGGCATCCACAGCGGGGACCGGGTGCGCCTGTCCACGGCCAAGGACCCGGTGCGGGGCGAGCCGGTCTTCCAGCTGGTCGACGAGCCCTACCGCGCCTGGACCTGAGCCCGGGTGCTCACGGCGTGAGCGTGATCGTGATCCCCACGGTGCCGTCCAGGCCCCGGCGCAGCCGGCTGCCGAGGAGGGTGAGCCGGCCGACGATGCCGTACTTGCGGGCGATGAGCCCGCGGTAGCGGCCGGCCGTGGCCGCGTCGCCGATCTCGGCGGTCGCGGGGATCTGGTCGCCGGTCGGATTGCCCCGCACGTCGCAGGGGCCGACCAGGACGTCGGCGCGCTTGCGGATGCGCTTGACCTTCCAGGAGTCGGCGGCCGTCCACGCGCCGAGCACGTCCCCGTCGCGCACGACCCACACCGGGGTGGCGACCGGGGTGCCGTTCTTGCGGTAGCTGGTGACCAACAGGTACTTGCCGGCACCGAGCCGGGCCAGTGACGCCTCGTCCATGGTCCGGAAGTCTAGGCCCGCCCACCCGGGCGTGTTACCCGTACGCGACAAGTCCGCGCGCCGCGGCTCACGTCGGGGCCCCTCAGGCTCACGCCAGGGCCGCCGCCATCCTCCGTACCGCCTCCGTGACGACCTCCGGCGAGGTGGCGAGGTTGAGCCGGACGTGTCCCGCCCCGCCGGTGCCGAAGTCCGGTCCCGGGCTGAGTGCCACCCGGCCGCGCCGGCCGGCGCGCTGAACGCGGCCCTTCCCGGGCCCGTATGGAGGGAGGGCGCTCGACGTCCGCGGCCCCCGCGGTGTGACGCCGCGTATCCGGGTTCGGGAGCGCACGCATGAGGCACGCACGACGACGCATCGTCCGGCGAGTGGCACGGCTGGCCGCCGTCGGCGGACTCCTGCTGGGCGGCACGATGGTCACCCGGGCTGTGGCGAGCGAGCCTCCACACGCACCGGCCGCCCCGCGCACGTCGGCCGGGCCGGCGTCCGGCACCGGCGGCGCCCTCGTGGACCGCCTCGGTGCCTCCCGTACGGCGGGCCACTGGATCGGCTCCGACGGGCGCCCGGTCGTCGCCGTCACCGACGCCGGGGCGGCCGGCGAGGTGCGGCGGGCGGGCGCCGAGGCGCAGGTCGTCGCGCACAGCATGACGGAGCTGAAGTCGGCGGCGTCCGCGCTGCGTTCGGCACCCCGGGTGGCGGGCACGGCGTGGGCCCTCGACTACCGGTCGAACGCGGTGGTGGTACGGGGTGACAGCACCGTCTCCGGGGCCGACTGGGCACGGCTGACCCGGGTCGCGGAGGGCATCGGCGGTTTCGTCCGCATGGAACGCACCGAGGGCGCGTTCACGACGCGGCTGAACGGGGCGCGGCCGATCCTGTCGACGGCCGGCCGCTGCTCGGCGGGGTTCAACGTGACGGACGGCAAGAGCGACTTCATCCTCACCGCCGGTCACTGCGGGCCGACGGGGTCGGTCTGGTTCGGCGCCGGCGGGGGCGACCGGCAGCTCGGGACGACGGTCGCCGGGAGTTTCCCGGGGGACGACTTCTCCCTGGTGGCGTACGAGGGTGGCAGGGCGGGGGACGGCGCCGGCGTGGTGGCGGTCGGCGACGGCAAGGGGGTGCGGATCACCGGCACGGGCGAAGCGGCCGTCGGGCAGCGGGTGTTCCGCAGCGGCAGTACGAGCGGACTGCGCGACGGTCAGGTCACCGCGCTCGACGCGACGGTCAACTACCCGGAGGGCACGGTCTCCGGCCTCATCCAGACGAACGTGTGCGCCGAACCCGGGGACAGCGGAGGCCCGATGTTCTCCGAGGGGATCGCGCTCGGTGTGACCTCGGGCGGCAGCGGCGACTGCGCCAAGGGCGGTACGACGTTCTTCCAGCCGGTGACGGAGGCGCTGACGTCGCTCGGCATGCGGATGATCGTCTCGTCGCCGGACGGGTCGGGGCAGCGTGCCGCGCCGCCCGCGGCCGCCGGCGCTCCGGGTACGGCGTCGCCGGGCACGCCGGCGCAGGTGACGGGGCTCGACGGCGCCACGCTGCTGTCCCGGCTCACGGACCGGCGCAACGTCGGCCCGGGTCTGCTGGTGATCGCGGGCAGCCTGATCGCGTTGGCGGGCACCCGATGGCTGCGGGCCGAGCAGGACCGCAAGGCGTACCGGCGGTACTACTCGGCCACGTGGGGGTGAGTCGCGAGGGACACTCGGCTGTGTGAGGCGGGACACTCGGCGGCGCGGGGCCGGATGGCGAGGGTCGCCGGGGAGGCTCGGGCGGTCAGGCGGCGTTCGCCGGCTCGGGGGCCGCGGCGGCCCACTCCAGGACGAGCCGCTGGTACTCCTCGCGCTGCTCGACGCTCAGTGTCCCGCCCGACCGGAGCCACAGGGCCCGGATCTCCTCGTTGACCTCGGCAGCCGATCGCTCGGAGGAGGGCTCAACAGTGGTGGACATGCTGTGAAGCATACGGCGCCGGGCGTGAAGACGATGTGAGTAATCGCGAGCCAAACGGACATATCAGACCGTGTTACTGGTCACGTCGATCTTCCCATCTGTCAAGACCCGGCGGCGAGTTCGTTCCTGATGCCCCGTGTGCGGGTACGGCGTCGACGTGTCGGCCGTCACCCGGCGGGCCGGCCCACCCACGACCAGCGAAGGGCACGCACGCCATGACCTTCTCCCTCGGCATCGTCGGCGCCGGTCAGTTCTCCGGCCGGTTCGCCAGGCTGTTCCTGGCCCATCCCGGAGTGAGCGACGTGTACGTCACCGACCTGATCCCGGAGCGGGCCGAAGGGCTCGCCGCCGCCGAAGGCCTCGCCGGCACGTTCCCCGACTACGAGGCGATGCTGGAGTCGGCGGCGGTCGACGCCGTCGCCATCTTCACGCAGCGTTGGACCCACGGCCCGCTGGTCCTCCAGGGGCTGGCCGCGGGCAAGCACGTCTATTCGACGGTCCCCATGGCGATCAGCGCCCAGGAGATCGCGGAGATCATCGACGCGGTCCGGGCGACCGGGCTGACGTACATGATGGGTGAGACCAG
This sequence comes from Streptomyces sp. SID5910, assembly GCF_009862125.1. Taxonomy (GTDB): domain Bacteria; phylum Actinomycetota; class Actinomycetes; order Streptomycetales; family Streptomycetaceae; genus Streptomyces. The sequence continues at coordinate 298 of NZ_WWHX01000772.1, read as the reverse complement.
TCACTACCACCCGGCCACCGTGCACGCCCGCGACCGAATCGCCGAGGGCGCCTTCGGCCGGGTCTTCTACGCCGAGGGCGACTACGTCCACGACATGGACCTGGGCTTCTACGACGCCTACCGGCACAGCGGCGGCGAGGAGTGGAGGTCGACCGCCAGCTATCCGCCGATGCTCTACCCGACGCACTCGGTGGGCGGGGTGCTGGGCGCCTGGCGGACGCACGCGGTGAGCGTCTCGGCGATCGGCGTGGTGGACGAGCGCGGGGACGAGGTCTTCGACCGGTCGGTCAGCCGGTTC
>NZ_WWHX01000771.1 GCF_009862125.1 Streptomyces sp. SID5910 | reverse complement strand
TGAAGGACGTGCTCGCGCGGCTCGCCGCGCTCAACAGCGACGCCTACGGCGGCTGGTCGTTCCTCGACCTCAAGCGCGTCCTGGACGCCGCCAGCGCCAGCCCCTACAAGTCCGACGGCGTCATGGTCGTCTCCCGCGACCGCGTCACCCGTGCCCTCGCCGACCGCGACACCGACGGTTCCGCTTCCGCCGAATGACGGCAGGGAACCGACCCCCGCCGGGCCAGGGAGGCAGGGAGAACTCCCTGACCGCCTCCCTACCCCGCCTCCCCGGCCCTGAACTGCACAGATGATCGTTCAGGGAGTCAGGGAGGCACCCAGGTCAGACCCCCCGAACACCCCCTCCAAACGGCACCCCGAAGGGGGTGCCTCTGCCTCCCTGGCCATCCGCCGGAAGGGATTCCGCATGCACCCCGAGCACACCCCGCACGTGCCCGCACAACGGACCGTGGAAGTCCACCAGCCCACCCCGCTGCCGCCCGCCACCATGGCGCCGGCGCCGCTCGTGACGGTGCAGCCGGGCACGGTCCCGACGGTCGCGAGCATCGTCCTCCCGGACGGCCGCGTCGTCTCCGGCTACGCCATCGACCACGCCCGGCCCGAGGCGGTCGCGGCCAAGCCGGCCGTCTCGCGGACGGCCGTGAACGTCGCCCTCGGGGGCGTTGGCTTCCTCGCGGTGTGCGGCGGGCTGATCCTGCTCACTTCGTTCATCGCCGCGCTCACCGCGTTCATCACCCAACTGATCATCCTGGCCGCCGTCGTCTTCGGCGGATGGATCGCCGTGCAGGTCTTCAGCGCGAGCGGCCACCAGGGCGGCACCACCGTGAACATCCGCAAGGCCGTGATCAAGCGCAACCACTTCCACGGCTAGCTACGCCAAGGGCGGCCCCCCTCATCTCGCCAAAGATCGCGGGGCCGCCCTTGTCACCCAGCACCCTTCGACAGGACTGGAGACACCCAGCATGACCCATGACCCCCAAACGGCGCTGCTGTCCGCGGCGCTGGCCGCCGCCGCGCGCGGCTGGCCCGTCTTCCCGCTCCGTCCCGGCACCAAGCGCCCCGCGCTGCATGGAGAGACGGCCTGCCCCCGCACCGGACCCTGTTCGGACGGGCACCGCAAGTGGGAGCAGCGGGCCACCACCGACCCGGACCGTATCCGGGCCGCCTGGTCGCGGGCTCCGTTCAACGTCGGTATCGCCACCGGCCCGTCCGGGCTGCTCGTGGTCGACCTGGACGTGCCCAAGGACAACAGCAGTGGGGACGCGCCTGGCGGCGCGACGACCTTCAGGGCGCTCTGCGAGCGCACCGGGCAGGCCGTCCCCCACACCCGCACCGTGCGGACCGCGAGCGGCGGACAGCACCTGTACTTCACCGCCCCCGCCGCCGTGCGGCTGCCCAACACCGCCGGGACGCTCGCCCCGCGCGTCGACACCCGCGCATGGGGCGGCTACGTCGTCGCCGCCGGCAGCCTGGTCGACGGCAGCCGGTACGAGACGGTGGGGCCCGCTCTGTTGCGGCCCCTGCCCGGATGGCTCAAGACCCTGCTGGTGCCCCCGCACCCGATCAACCGGCCGCCCGTGGCGGCACCGGCCAGCGGGCGTCGCCGCCCGTACGTCGATGCCGCCCTGGCCCGGGAGACCGCTGCCGTCACCACCGCCCGCGAGGGGCGGCGGAACGCAACACTGCTGCGGGCCGGGCGGGCACTGGGCCGGTTCGTCGCATCCGGCGACCTGACTCGCACCGAGGTGGAGAACGCTCTTCAAGGGGCGGGAGAGGCGGCCGGACTCACCGTCGCCGAGTGCCGCGCCACTATCCGCAGCGCCCTGAACTGGTCCATCACCCACAACGCCGCCCGCAGGGGGGTGGCGGCATGAGTCGTCGCCGCCCTTTGAAGAGCATCACCGCGGCCCCGGACGGCCCGCTCGCCGCCCGGCCGGCCGCACCTCGAACGGCCGTGGGCGTGCCGAAAGGCGCCGCCCGTCAGGGCGTCCGAACTGCTCTTGGTCCTGACTCGCGGCCGGCCACCGTCACCAGCATTGAACCGGGTCTCCGCATCCGCACGACGGGCGTACCGGTCGCCGACTGGCTGTGTGCCTGCGGGCACCGCGAGCGCGCCCGAGGCCGCGCCGCCGTCGTTGAGCTGCAAGCACGGGTGCGCGTCGGCGTCTGCGGGCACGTCACCACGACTGAGGGGAGGGCCGCCGCATGACGACTGTCATCGACGGGGCCGCGCTGCTCGATGAGGTGGAAGCCTTCCACCGCCGGTTCAACGTCTTCCCACACGAGGCCGCCTACGTCGCCGTCGCGCTGTGGGACGCGCACGCCCACCTGCTCGACTGCTTCGACTCCACCCCCCGCCTCGCGTTCCTGTCCCCCGAGCCGGGGTCGGGCAAGTCGCGGGCGCTGGAGATCGTGGAAACCCTCGTGCCGCACCCCATGGTGGCGGTCAACGCGTCCGCCGCCGCCCTGTTCCGGGCTGTCTCGGGGGCCGACGGCCGGCCGACGATCCTGTTCGATGAGATCGACACCATCTTCGGCCCGAAGGCCGGGGACAACGAGGAATTGCGTGGCTTTCTCAACGCCGGTCACCGCCGCTCCGGGGTGACCTACCGGTGCATCGGCGACGGCGGCAACCAGACCGTGCAGGCATTCCCGTCGTACTGCGCGGTCGCGGTCGCCGGTCTCGGCTCCCTGCCGGACACGATCCTGACCCGCTCGGTCGTCATCCGCATGCGCCGCCGGGCCCGCAACGAACGCGTGGAACCGTTCCGGGCCCGCGTCCACGAGACGGAGGGGCACAAGCTGCGTGACCGGCTCGCGCAGTGGGCCGAGCAGGCCCGCGCCTCCGTCGTCGGGGCCTGGCCCGAGATGCCCGACGGGGTCACCGACCGGCCCGCCGACGTGTGGGAGCCGCTGCTCGCCGTCGCGGACGCCGTCGGCGGTGACTGGCCCCGACGGGCCCGGGAAGCGTGCGTGACGCTGGTGACCGCCTCGCAGTACACGGACAAGCACAGCCTCGGTATCCGGCTGCTCACCGACCTGCGCGACCACGTCCTCATCGGCATCGACCGCCTGCCCACCATCGCTATCCTCGACCGGCTCAACGCCCTGGACGACGCCCCCTGGGCTGACCTGGATGGCAAGCCGCTCGACAACCGGCGCCTCTCGCGGATGCTCGGGGAGTACATGACGGCCGACAACGAGCCGATCCGCTCCCGCAACATCCGCACCGCCGGCGGAGTCCTCAAGGGCTTCCACGCCTCAGACCTGCAAGACGCGTGGGCCCGCTACTGCCCCGCACCACAGAACTCCGCTACAGCCGCTACGCCGCTACAGCCCAGCTCAGAGCCCCCGCATCTGTAGCGGCACCCCAGCGTGTAGCGGCTACGCCCGCCACCCCCCGCAGCGCGTGCGTAGCCGCTACACGCCACCCCTCCGCTACAAAAAATCACCCGCTGACCTGCGATGTAGCGGCGTAGCGGATGTAGCGGACTTCCAAGAAGAGGCCCAAGCACCTTGCCTGCCGAGAAGGAGTCGCACCGTGGCCCGCCCCAAGATGCTCAAGCTTCCCGAAGTCCTCGAAGAGATCGAGATGAGCCGCGCCGCGTTCTACCGCATGCGCGCCCGCGGCAAGGCCCCCAAGCTCATCAAGCTCCCGAACGGGCAGATCCGCTGCCGCCGCACCGACCTTGACGCCTGGTGGACGTCCATCGAAGACGCCGCCTGACCATCGCCGCACGAGAAACGAGGGGCCCGCTTCCAGTGGGCCCCTCTGGAGTTCCTATGGCACTGACCTACGACGTTCGTCTGTACTCCATCGAGATCCGCAAGGAGCGGCCCAAGCCCTACCGCGTCCGATGGCTGGTGGGAACGCGGAAGCACTCCAAGAGCTACACACTCAAGGTTCAGGCCGAGGGGCGCCGGTCGGAACTCATGGCCGCCGTGCGACGCGGTGACCAGTTCGACGAGGAGACAGGACTTCCGGTCTCCGAGCTGCGCGCCAAGCTGGGCTCCATCACCTGGTACGACCACAGCCGCGCGTACGTCGATCGCAAGTGGGCGTTGGCGCCAGCCAAGTCCCGGAAGAACTACGCCGACGCGTTGGCGACCATCACCCCCGCCCTCGTGAAGACGCGCACGGGGATGCCTGACGCCGCCCTCATGCGGCGTGCGCTCTACGGGTGGGCGTACAACCGGAACCGGTGGGCCGACACTCTCCCGGACGACGTGGCCCGCGCTCTCTCCTGGGTCGCCAAGCACTCGTTGCCCGTCTCTGCTCTGGAGGACCCCGCAACCGTGCGTCTGGCGCTGGATGCGCTCTCCCTGCGGCTCGACGGCAAGGAGGCGGCACCACGGACCGCGAAGCGCAAGCGTGCCTGCCTGAGTGACGTTCTCGGGCTCGCCGTGGAAGAGCAGTACTTCACCATGCCGGTGAATCCGATCGGTGCCGTGAAGTGGACCGCCCCCAAGTCGGTGGAAGCGGTCGACCCCGAGAGCGTCGCCAACCCACGCCAGGTCCGCGCGCTGCTGGCGGGGGTACGCGAGCAGGGGCCGCGGGGGCGGCACCTGGAAGCCTTCTTCGGGTGCCTGTACTACGCGGCTATGCGGCCGGCCGAGGCCACCGCGGTGCGCGCAAGCCAGTGCCACCTCCCTGAAACGGGGTGGGGGACGCTCACCCTGCGACAGGGGATCGTCCGGGCCGGACGGAGTTGGACCGACGACGGAACGGCGCATGAGGCACGTCACCTCAAGGCCCGGGCCAAGAACGACTCGCGTCCGGTACCGATCCCCCCGCACTTCGTCCGGCTGCTGCGCGAGCACATCGCCTCTCAGGGCACGGCGCCCGACGGTCGGCTCTTCCGGACGAACCGGGGAGGTCTGCTGCAAGAGACCGGCTACGGCGAGGTCTGGGCCAAAGCCCGGAACGACGTGCTGAGCGACGCTGAGACGGCCTCGCTGCTGGCCCGCCGCCCCTACGATCTCCGGCACGCGGGAGTGTCGTTCTGGCTCAGCTCCGGAGTGGACGCGATGGAGTGCGCCCGTCGCGCCGGCCACAGCATCGCCGTGCTGCACAAGGTGTACGCCAAGGTTCTCGACCAGACGCGGGAGCACGCGAACAGCCGGATCGATGCGGCTCTGCGGGAGTGGAACGAACCGGAGTGATCACGCTCACCCTCGGGGGACACCTGGGGGACACGCGCTGATCGAAGGTGGGATACGGGCGGTACGAGGTGAGACACGCCCGCGCCGTGCCCGCCAGAAATCGAACGGGATACGGCACGAAGAAACCCCCTCTGACCAGCACTATTCTCTGGTCAGAGGGGGTTTCCCTCAGTGTGGCGGCGCCAGGATTCGAACCTGGGAAGGCTGAGCCGGCAGATTTACAGTCTGCTCCCTTTGGCCGCTCGGGCACACCGCCAAGGTTTGCTGCCCTTCGAACCGTCTTGCGGCGGCGCTCCGTGGCAACGACGTAAACAATACCCGATAGGGAGGGGTGCTTCGCCACCCGATTGATCTCCACCCCGAGCGCGGGGGGTGGCTAGGCTTGTGCGGATGCGGCCGCGAAGCCTGCCGGGCTCGGCGGTCGCCCATGTATGCCGGTACGGACCCGATACGCACCCAGATGCAAGGAGCCACAGGACATGGCCGACTCCAGTTTCGACATCGTCTCGAAGGTCGAGCGGCAGGAGGTCGACAACGCCCTCAACCAGGCCGCCAAGGAGATCTCGCAGCGCTACGACTTCAAGGGCGTGGGTGCCTCGATCTCGTGGTCCGGGGAGAAGATCCTCATGGAGGCCAACTCCGAGGACCGGGTGAACGCCATCCTCGACGTCTTCCAGTCCAAGCTGATCAAGCGCGGCATCTCGCTGAAGGCGCTGGACGCGGGTGAGCCCCAGCTCTCCGGCAAGGAGTACAAGATCTTCGCGTCGATCGAGGAGGGCATCTCCCAGGACAACGCGAAGAAGGTGGCGAAGATCATCCGCGACGAGGGCCCCAAGGGCGTGAAGGCGCAGGTGCAGGGTGAGGAGCTGCGGGTCAGCTCCAAGAGCCGCGACGACCTGCAGACCGTGATCTCGCTGCTCAAGGGCAAGGACTTCGACTTCGCCCTGCAATTCGTGAACTACCGGTGATCCAAGGGTGGGCGCCCTGTCGGTGCCCACCCTTCACCCTTTTCGCTGCCCGTCCGGTCCGGGCGCCGCGCTCAGTCGCGCGAGTTCCCGAACAGGATGCGGTAGGCGATCAGGAGGACCAGCGAGCCGCCGATCGCCGCCGCCCAGGTGGCTCCGTCGTAGAAGTCCTTGCTGATCGGGTGGTCCAGCCAGCGGGCCGATATCCAGCCGCCGATGAACGCGCCCGCGATGCCGATGACGGTCGTGCCGATGAAGCCGCCCGGGTCGCGGCCCGGCAACAGAAGCTTGGCTATGGCTCCGGCCAACAGTCCGAGGATGATCCAGCCGATGACGGTCATGCCGTGACCCTGCCCTTTCTCGCCGTGCCCGCGCTGTCCGAGCGCTGTGGGCTCGTACCTCCGCGTGTGTTCATGTCTTCTTGGTGAGGGAGACGTTACGGCCGCTCCCGGTGGTTGCGTCGATCAGTAGGGTGCGGCCCATGACACCTGCGGGTTCGGAACTGCGGCGCACCCTGGGCGTGGGCGACGCGGTGGTCGTGGGGCTCGGTTCGATGATCGGTGCCGGGATCTTCGCGGCCCTGGCGCCCGCTGCGCACGCCGCCGGGTCGGGGCTGCTGATCGCCCTCGCCGTGGCCGCCGTGGTGGCCTACTGCAACGCCACCTCGTCGGCGCGGCTGGCCGCCCGCTGTCCGGCCTCCGGCGGCACGTACGTCTACGGACGTGAGCGGCTCGGGGAGTTCTGGGGGTATCTCGCCGGGTGGTCGTTCGTCGTCGGCAAGACGGCCTCCTGTGCCGCCATGGCGCTCACCGTGGGCGCGTACGTCTGGCCGGGACAGGCGCACGCGGTGGCGGTCGCGGCCGTGGTGGCGCTGACCGCGGTGAACTACGGCGGGGTGCGGAAGTCGGCCTGGCTGACGCGCGTGATCGTGGCGGTGGTCCTGGCTGTCCTCGCTTCCGTGGTGGTGGCGTGCCTGGCGTCGGGACGGTCCGACGCGGGGCGGCTGGACGTCGGGTTCTCGGGCGGCGCCGGCGGGGTGCTTCAGGCGGCCGGGCTGCTGTTCTTCGCGTTCGCGGGGTACGCCCGGATCGCCACCCTCGGTGAGGAGGTACGGGACCCGGCGCGGACCATCCCGCGCGCGATCCCGCTGGCTCTGGGCATCACGCTGGCCGTGTACGGGTGTGTCGCGTTGGCTGTCCTCTCCGTGCTGGGGCCGACGGGTCTGGGTGGGGCGACCGCGCCGCTGGCCGACGCGGTCCGGGCGGCCGGCGTGCCGGGGCTGGCGCCGGTCGTGCGGGCGGGTGCCGCCGTCGCCGCGCTGGGCTCGCTGCTCGCCCTGATCCTGGGCGTCTCACGGACGACGCTGGCCATGGCCCGGGACCGTCACCTGCCCGGAGCGCTGGCCGCCGTGCACCCGCGCTACCAGGTGCCGCACCGGGCCGAGCTGGCCGTGGGCGCGGCGGTCGCCGTCCTGGCCGCCACGGTGGACGTGCGGGGCGCGATCGGATTCTCCTCCTTCGGCGTGCTGGTGTACTACGCGGTGGCCAACGCGTCGGCCTGGACGCTGGAGTCGGCGCGGACTGCGGCGCGGGTCGTGCCTGCGGTGGGGCTGGCCGGATGCACGGTGCTGGCGTTCTCCCTGCCGGTGGTCTCGGTGATCGCGGGCGTGGGGGTGCTGGCCGTGGGCATGGTGGCGTACGCGGTGCGGGGGCGGCCGGCTGCGCGGTGAGCCGCCGCCGGGGTTCGGCGTGCGTGAACGGGGCTGCCTCGGTGGGTTATGGGTCTTCGGCGTCGTCCGGGTCGTCAATTGCTCGTTCGCGGTCATGGCTTCATGATGCGCCGCACCGACGGGCGCCGTTCGGGCCTGTGGACAACCTCGCGGTTGTGGACAAACGGCGGCCCGTCCCGCCACTCCCCCGGTCTACCAACCGTTCTGAGCGCCGGCGGTGGCCGTGAACGGCTGGTCCGTACGCACGATCTCGCGTCCCAGCGGGAGCAGCGAGACCGGGATCAGCTTGAAGTTGGCGATGCCGAGCGGGATGCCGATGATCGTGACGCACAGGGCGATGCCCGTGACGATGTGACCGATGGCCAGCCACCAGCCGGCCAGGATCAGCCACAGCACGTTGCCGATGCAGGAGGCCGCTCCCGCGTCGCGGCGCTCGACCGCCGCGTACCCGAAGGGCCACAGGGCGTAGACACCGATGCGGAACGCGGCGATGCCGAACGGGATGCCGATGATGGTGATGCAGAGCAGCACCCCCGCGAGCAGGTAGCCGAGGAACAGCCAGAAGCCGCTGAGGACGAGCCATATGACGTTGAGAATGGTCTTCATCGCTGACGACCTGCCATCTTTTCGAGCCGGGCGATTCGCTCCGCCATCGGCGGGTGGGTGGAGAACATCTTCGACAGCCCCTGTCCCGGGCGGAACGGGTTGGCGATCATCATGTGGCTGGCCGTCTCGATCCGGGGCTCCGGGGGCAGCGGGAGCTGCTTGGTGCCGGCGTCGAGCTTGCGCAGCGCCCCCGCGAGGGCCAGCGGATCGCCGGTGAGCTGGGCGCCGGACGCGTCGGCCTCGTACTCGCGGGAACGGCTGATCGCCAGCTGGATGAGGCTCGCGGCGAGCGGGCCGAGGAGCATGATGAGCAGCATGCCCAGGAGGCCGGGGCCGTCGTCGTCGTTCGACCGGCCGATCGGGATCAGCCAGGCGAAGTTGACCAGGAACATGATCACGGAGGCCAGGGCGCCCGCGACCGACGAGATCAGGATGTCGCGGTTGTAGACGTGACTGAGCTCGTGTCCGATGACGCCGCGCAGCTCGCGCTCGTCGAGCAGGCGCAGGATGCCCTCCGTGCAGCACACGGCGGCGTTGCGCGGGTTGCGGCCGGTCGCGAAGGCGTTCGGGGCCTCCGTCGGCGAGATGTACAGGCGGGGCATGGGCTGGCGGGCCTGGGTGGAGAGGTCCCGGACCATGCGGTACAGCGCCGGGGCCTCGAACTCGCTCACCGGGCGGGCGCGCATGGCACGCAGGGCCAGCTTGTCGCTGTTCCAGTAGGCGTACGCGTTCGTGCCCAGGGCTACGAGGACGGCGACGACGAGGCCCGTTCGGCCGAAGAAACTGCCGATGACGATGATGAGCGCGGACAGTCCCCCGAGGAGAACTGCGGTTCTGAGCCCGTTGTGCCGGCGGTGCACGGTACGCCCTCCAAGTCGTGCAGCAGGGAAACCCTTTGCTTGCTTGTCTCGCTCGCTGTGGTTGCTTCCTGGTCTCCGGTGCCCCTGGGTCGTGATGTCACGTCCAGTGGACCCTTCCGTACTGGTCAACGCCAGGCGACGGCCGCCAGTTCCCCGGCGGGCACGGCCGCGCGCGTGGTCCGTCCGGGTGACGGCCCGGCATGCGGCACGCGCGCGTGGAGGCCGAGTGCCCCACGCGCGCGTGCCGATACGCGGCTGCCGGTCAGAACAGCCCGGTGTCGGCGAAGCGCAGGATCAGCTGGGGCGCTCCGGACAGGGCGACGGCGAGGACGGCGGTCGCGGTGATCGCTGCCGTGAGCGGGGCGGGCAGGCGGTGCCGCACGGCCTCGCCCTCGGGTGCGCGGAACAGCAGGGCCGTCCACTGGAGGTAGTAGAACAGCGCGATGACGACGTTGACGGCCATGACGACGGCCAGCCAGCCGAGGCCCGCGTCGACGGCCGCGGAGAAGACGGTGACCTTGGCGAAGAGGCCGATGATGCCGGGCGGCAGTCCGGCGAGGCAGAGCAGGAAGAAGGCCAGGAGCAGGGCGGTCAGCGGATTGGTCGCGTACAGGCCGCGGTAGTCGGCGACCCGGTTGAGGGCCCGCGTACGGCCCACCAGGGCGGCCACCGCGAAGGCGCCGAGGTTCACGGCGGCGTACATGAGGGCGTAGGCGACGGTGGAGCCGATCGACCGTTCGGGGTCGTCGGAGTAGCCGGCGGCGGCGATCGGCACCAGGAGGTAGCCGGCCTGGCCGACGGACGACCAGGCGAGCAGGCGTACCGCGCTGTACGCGCGCGTGGACTGCTGGCGCAGGGCTCCGACGTTGCCGACGGTCATGGTGAGGGCGGCCAGTACGGCGAGGGCGGGCGCCCAGGCGTCGGCGTAGGACGGGAGGGCGACGACCGTGACGAGGATCAGGCCGGAGAAGCCGACCGCCTTGCCGACGACGGACAGGTAGGCGGCGATCGGCAGCGGCGCGCCCACGTAGGTGTCGGGCACCCAGAAGTGGAAGGGCACGGCGGCCGTCTTGAAGGCGAAGCCGACGAGGGTGAGGACGACGCCGGTCTGGGTGAGCGTGGTGAGCTGCCCGTCGACGTGCTGGACCCGGTCGGCCACCTGGGTGAGGTACAGGGTGCCGGTGGAGGCGTACACGAAGCTGATGCCCATGAGGCTGACCGCGGTCGCGGTGACCGAGGACAGGAAGAACTTCAGCGCGGCCTCGGAGGAGCGCCGGTCGCCCTGCCGGAGGCCGACCAGGGCGAAGGCGGGCAGGGAGGCGACCTCCAGGGCGACGACGAGCGTCGCCAGGTCGCGGGAGGCGGGCAGGAGGGCCGCGCCGGCGGCCGAGGACAGCAGCAGGAACCAGAACTCGCCCTCGGGCAGTCCCCGGTCGGCGTCCTTCACGGCGGTGACCGAGAGCAGGGCGGCCAGGAGCGCCCCGCCGAGGACCAGGAACTGGATGGCGAGGGTGAAGGTGTCGGCGGTGTAGCTGCACACGTCGGCGTCGCCGGTGAGGCAGAACGTGGAGCGGTCGTCGCCCACGAGAGGCAGCAGCAGGAGCGCGGAGGCGGCGAGTCCAGCGACCGCGACCCAGCCGAGCAGCGCCTTGCGGGCGTCCGGGACGAACAGGTCGGCGACGAGGACAACGAGTCCGACGACCGCCGCGAGGGTGGGCGGCGCGATGGCGAGCCAGTCGACGGACTGGACGAGGTTCTGGGCCAGGGGCTGGGCCAGGGAGCTCATCGGGTGCCTCCTGAGAGGAGCTGCTGCACGGCCGGGTCGGTCAGCCCGAGCAGGGTCTTGGGCCACAGCCCGGCGACGACGGTCAGGACGACGAGCGGGGTCCAGGCGGCGAACTCGTACGTGCGGACGTCGGTGAGCTTCGGGGATTCCTGCGGGACGGCGCCCATGCAGACGCGGCGGACCACGATCAGCATGTACGCGGCGGTCAGCAGGGTGCCGAACGCGGCGATCGCCATGAAGGTGAGGAAGGCGGGACGGCTGAGGCCCTCGTGGGGGTCGAAGGCGCCGAACAGAGCCAGCATCTCGCCCCAGAACCCGGCCAGGCCCGGCAGGCCGAGCGAGGCGACGGCGGCGAAGGCGAGCAGGCCGCCGAGGCGAGGCGCCTTGCCGTACAGGGCGGCGCCGGTCTCCTCGGCAAGGGTGTCGAGGTCGGTGGTGCCGGTGCGGTCCTTCAGGGCGCCGACCACGAAGAAGAGCAGGCCCGTGATGAGGCCGTGGGCGATGTTGGCGAACAGGGCGCCGTTGACGCCGGTCGGAGTCATGGTCGCGATGCCGAGCAGCACGAAGCCCATGTGGCCGACGGAGGAGTAGGCGATGAGGCGCTTGAGGTCGCCCTTCGCGCCCCGCTTGGCGAGGGCCAGGCAGGCCAGGGAACCGTAGATGATGCCGACGACGGCGAAGGCGGCGAGGTAGGGCGCGAAGGTGCGGAAGCCGTCCGGAGCGGCCGGGAGCAGGATCCGGACGAATCCGTACGTGCCCATCTTCAGCAGGAGGCCGGCCAGCAGCACCGAGCCGACGGTCGGCGCGGCGGTGTGGGCGTCGGGCAGCCAGCTGTGCAGCGGCCACATCGGGGTCTTCACCGCGAGCCCGATCCCGATCGCCAGAACGGCGATGACCTGCACGGATGTGGTCAGCGACCGGCCGTTGTCAGTGGCGAGTGCCACCATGTCGAATGTGCCCGCCCTGATTCCGATCAGGAGCAGGCCGAGCAGCATGACGACGGAGCCGAGCAGTGTGTAGAGGATGAATTTCCAGGCGGCCCGGGTCCGTCCCTCGCCGCCCCAGCGGGCGATGAGGAAGTACATCGGTACGAGGACGGTCTCGAAGGCGAGGAAGAACAGGATCAGGTCGAGGACGGCGAAGGTCGCGAGGGTGCCGGACTCCAGGACGAGCAGCAGCGCGACGAACGCCTTCGGGCTCGGCCCGGTAGGCAGCTTGAAGTACGAGTAGAGCGCGCACAGGAAGGTCAGCAGCGCGGTCAGGACCAGCAGGGGGAGGGAGATGCCGTCGATGCCGAGGTGGATGCGCACGTCGAGTGCCGGGATCCAGCTGATGTCCGTGCTGGCCTGCATCTTCGACGGATGGTCGTGGTCGAAGCCGAGCACGAGGACGATCGCGGCGAGCAGGACGACGCCGGTCACGGTCACGCCGTGCCGCAGGACGGCCTGCTCGGGTGACTTCCCCTTCAGCCCGGGCGGGGCCGGCAGGAGAGCCGCGGCGGCGCCGAGGAGCGGGCCGACGACGACGAACGCCAGAAGGAACTGCATCACGGACTCGTTGATATCGATCACGCCTGCTCACGCTCCCGTGGCGACGAGGACGGCGGCGACCGTGAGGACGACGGTGCCGGCGAGCAGCGCGCTCACATAGGTCTGCACATTGCCGGTCTGGGCACGGCGTACGGCGGCCCCGAGCCAGCGGGGCAGGGCGCCCGCCCCGCGTACGTAGGTGTCGACGACCGCGCGGTCGAGGAACCGGACGAGGCTCGCGCCGGCCTGGACCGGGCGGACGAAGAGGGCCGAGTACACGGCGTCCAGGTGGAAGCCGACGGCCGCGTGGCGGTGCAGCGGACCGAGCAGCAGCCGTCCGGGGTCGGCCGGGTCCGGGGCGGAGGCCACGTTGCCGTAGGCGGGGGTGTGGCTGGCGATGGCCTCGGCCTCGACCTGGCCGGCGTCGGCCTCGGGGTGGGCGGCGACCGCGCCCAGCGGGACGCGGGCGGCGAACGCGGTGGTGTGCCGCCAGGCCGCGTAGGTGACGATGCCGCCGACCAGGGCCACGCCGGTGCCGAGCACGGAGGTGGTGAGGGCCGGGGTCAGGTCGATGCCGTCGAACCAGTCGGGCAGCAGGCGGAAGGCGAGTCCGCCGAGGGCGAGGGAGGGGATGGCGAGGACCCAGAGCACGGCGTTCATGACCAGCGGCTGCCTGCCGTGGTCGGGGGCCTCGGCGCCCCGGCCGCGGAAGGCCAGCAGCCACAGGCGGGTCGCGTAGGCGGCGGTGAGGAGGGCCGTGACCAGACCGGCGATCAGGACGGTCCAGCCCGCGGCGCCGGGTGCGTGCTCGGTGTGGCCGGTGACGACGTGCTCGGCGGCGCCGAGGACGGACTCCTTGGAGAAGAACCCGCTGAACGGAGGGATCGCGGCGAGCGCGAGCAGTGCCACGGTCATCGTCCAGTAGGCGTCCGGGACGCGGGTGCGCAGGTCGCGCATGCGGGACATGGCGGCCAGCGAGTTGGTGCCGGCGGCGTGGATGATCACGCCGGCGGCGAGGAACAGCAGCGCCTTGAAGGCGCCGTGCGTGAGGAGGTGGAAGACGGCGGCACCGCGGTCGCCGGCGGCGAGAGCGCCGGTCATGTAGCCGAGCTGGCCGATGGTCGAGTAGGCGAGGACGCGCTTGATGTCGTCCTGGGCGAGCGCGGCGAGCGCCGAACCGACCATCGTGACGGCGGCCATGACGGCCAGGACGACCATCGCGGCCCCGGAGGCCTCGAAGAGCGGAAGGAGCCGGGCGATGAAGTAGACACCGGCGGCGACCATCGTCGCGGCGTGGATGAGGGCGGAGACGGGTGTCGGGCCCGCCATCGCGTCGGGGAGCCAGGTGTGCAGCGGGAACTGCGCCGACTTGCCCGCCACGCCGGCCAGGAGCAGCAGGGCGATCAGGGTCGGATGGTCGAGCGAGCCGCTCGCCACCGCGCCGAGGATCCTGGTGATGCGGAAGGAGCCGGTCTCGGTGGCCAGCGCGAGCAGGCCGATGAGGAAGGGGACGTCGCCGAGCTTGGTGACCAGGAAGGCCTTGAGGGAGGCGGCGCGGGCCTCCGGGGTCTCCCAGTAGTGGCCGACCAGGAAGTACGAGCAGATGCCCATGACCTCCCAGCCGACCAGCAGCACCATCAGGTCGCCGGAGTAGACGACGAGGAACATGGCGGAGGTGAACAGGGAGACGAGCGCGGCGTACGAGGGGTAGCGCGGGTCGTCGCGCAGGTAGCCCGTCGAGTAGAGCTGCACGCAGGTGGCGACGCAGCCGACCAGGACGGCGACGAGGGCGGCGAAGCCGTCGATGTGCAGGGCGAGTTCGACGGGGACCGAGCCGGTGGGCGTCAGTTCCGTGGCGGCGTCGACGGCCCGGCCACCGCCCTGGCGTGCGGCGACCAGGACGGCGAGGACGACGGCCGCCAGCGTGGGCAGGACGGCGAGCGGACGGACGAAGCCGGGTGCGGTGCGGCCGAGGAGCAGGCTGGCGGCCGCGCCCAGGAAGGGAAGGAGGGGGACGAGTACGGCGAGGGTGGTCGTGGTCACGCGGTGGCCTCAGCCTTCTCGGCCGTCCCGGTCGCGGGGGCGTCGGTGTCGGGGCCGTCCGGCTCGTGGCCCTCGGCGGTGTCGCGGAGCCGGTCGATGTCGGCGGTGCCGCGGTTGCGGTGGACGGCGAGCACGATCGCCAGGCCGATGCCGATCTCGGCGGCGGCGATGGCGATGGTGAACAGGGTCAGGGCCTGCCCGGAGTGCAGGGTCTCCTCGGCGGTCTTGCTGAGCCAGACGTCGAAGGCGACCAGGTTGAGGTTGACGGCGTTGAGCATCAGCTCGACCGACATCAGGACCAGGATCGCGTTGCGGCGGGCCAGGACTCCGTACAGGCCCGTGCAGAACAGGAGGGCGGAGAGGACGGCGGGATAGGCGAGGTGCATCAGCGGACACCGTCCTTGTCGGCACCGTCCGGGGTGGCTGCCGGGCCGGGGGTGGCTGCCGGGCCGGGGGTGCCGGCCGCTCGCTCGGCCTTGGCCTTGCGGGACAGGACGATCGCGCCGACCAGGGCGGCGAGGAGGAGGACGGAGAGGGCCTCGAAGGGGAGGACCCAGTTCTGGAAGAGGCTCGCTCCGGTGACGGCGGTGGAGCCGGCGGCCGGGCCGTCCAGGTCGATCCAGGTGGTCCGGAAGGCGTCGGCGACGACCCACACCAGGGCCGCCGCGGCGGCGACGGCCACGGTGAGGGCGGCCCAGCGGTTGCCGGAGTCGGCGTCCGGGGAACGGCCGATCGGGGCCCTGGTGAGCATCAGACCGAACAGGATGAGGACGACGACGGAACCGACGTAGATGAGGACCTGCACCCAGGCGATGAACTCGGCGGTGAGCAGGAGGTACTCGACGGCGAGGCCGCCGAGGGCCACCACCAGCCACAGGGCGGCGTGGACGAGCTGGCGGGTCGTGACGGTGACGACGGCGGCGCCGAAGGTGACGAGGCCGACGAGGAGGAAGGCGATCTCGACGCCGGTCGGGGACAGGAAGCCGGGGTGCGCGGCGGCGAGGGTCACGACTCTCCTTCCTTCGGCTCGGCGGGGGCGGTCTGCTCGGCCTGGGCCGCCTGCTCGGCCTGCTGCTGGGCGGCCAGTTTGTCGGCGGTCTTGCGGGCGGCGGCGAGTTCCTTCGGTTCCTCCGCGCCGGGGTCGAGGGCGGGCGGGGCCGGGACCGTCCACATCCACTCGCGGAGCTTGTCGCGCTCGTGGGTGAGGTCACGGATGTCCGTCTCGGCGTACTCGAACTCGGGGGACCAGAACAACGCGTCGAAGGGACAGACCTCGATGCAGATACCGCAGTACATGCACAGGGAGAAGTCGATGGCGAAGCGGTCGAGGACGTTGCGGCTGCGCTCGCGGCCGCCGGGCGCGGCCGCAGGCACCGTCTCCTTGTGGGAGTCGATGTAGATGCACCAGTCGGGGCACTCGCGGGCGCACAGCATGCAGACCGTGCAGTTCTCCTCGAACAGGCCGATCACGCCGCGGGTGCGGGGCGGGAGGTCGGGCTGGGTGTCCGGGTACTGCTCGGTGACGGTCTTCCTCGTCATCGTGCGGAGGGTGACGGCCAGGCCCTTGGCCAGGCCGGAGCCGGGGACGGGGGACATGGTTACTGGATCACCACCTTGACGATGCCGGTGAGGGCGATCTGGGCGAGGGAGAGGGGGACGAGGAGGGTCCAGGAGAGTTTCTGGAGCTGGTCCTCGCGCAGGCGGGGGTAGGTGACGCGGAGCCAGATCACGACGAAGGCGAGGACGGCGGTCTTCAGCAGGGTCCAGACCCAGCCGAGGCCGTCGGCGCCCCAGGGTCCGTGCCAGCCGCCCAAAAACAGGACGGTGGTCAGACCGCACAGCACGACGATCCCGGCGTACTCGGCGAGGAGGAACAGGGCGAAGCGCAGGCCGGTGTACTCGGTGTAGGCGCCGAAGATGATCTCCGAGTCGGCGACCGGCATGTCGAACGGGGGGCGCTGGAGTTCGGCGAGACCGGCGACGAAGAAGACGATCGCGCCGACGATCTGCCAGGGCAGCCACCACCACTCGAAGGCGTCGAGGATGCCGACGAGCGAGACCGTGCCGGCCGCCATCGCGACGGAGGCGGCGGTCAGGAGCATCGGGAGTTCGTACGCGAGGAGCTGGGCGGCGGTGCGCAGGCCGCCGAGGAGGGAGAACTTGTTGGCGGAGGCCCAGCCGGCCATGAGCGAGCCGAGGACGCCGACGCCCATGACGGCGAGGACGAAGAAGATCCCCGCGTCGACGACCTGGCCCACCGCGCCCTCGCCGGGGCCGATGGGGATGGCGAGGAGGACGAGGAGGTACGGCAGCAGGGCCACGGCGGGGGCGAGCTGGAAGACGCGGCGGTCGGCGTCCGCGGGGACGACGTCCTCCTTCTGCGCGAACTTCACGCCGTCCGCGACGAGCTGGGCCCAGCCGTGGAAGCCGCCGGCGTACATCGGGCCGAGCCGGCCCTGCATGTGGGCCATCACCTTGTGCTCGGTCTGGCCGACGATCAGGGGGAAGGTGAGGAAGACGACGAAGACGATCAGGAGGCGCAGGGTGACGTCGAGAGCGTCGTTCACTGCGGGCCTCCTGGGCGGTCGTCGGGGGTTTCGGGACGGGCGGGGGGCGGCGCGTCCCGGGGCGCCGGGGTCTCCGGTGCCTCGGGGGTCTCGGGGGATTCAGAGGCCTCAGCGGTCTCCGTCGCCTCAGGGGTCTCCTGGGCCTCGGGGGTGTCCGAGGCTTCCGGGATCTTCTGGGGCTCCGGTCCCTCGGGGGTCGTTTCGGGGCTGTCCGGGGTCTCCGCGCTCCCCGGGCTCTCCCCGTCCTCCGTGCTCCCCCGGCCGCCGGGCTCCGTGGGCTCGTCGAAGGCAGGGCGGGCGTGGTGCCAGGGTGCGTCGGGGCTGCGGGGCGCGGCGGGGGGCTTCGGGGCAGGGGGCGTCTCCCCTGCGGCACCGGACGGACCGCCAGCGTCCGACTGGCCGGCAGCGTCGGGCCGACCCGCAGTGGAGCCGGTTCGCTGTGATGCCGAGCCCTGGCTCGCGCTGCGTGCGCGGCGGGCGGTCGGTGTGCGCGGTGCGGTGGCGTCGCCCGCTTCCCCGCCGGGCGCGTCCGCCGGGGCCTCGGGGGCTGCCGGTCCCGGCCGCTGCGACGCTGAGCCCTGGCTCGCGCTGCGTGTGCGCCGGGGCGTCGAGGCCGGCGGTGCCGACGACGGCTCCGTGGCCGGGGCTTCCGCGCCCGGCGTCGCCGTGGCCGACGTTTCCGTCGCCGGGGGCCCAGCAGCCGAGGACTCCGGAGTCGGCGTCCCGGTGCCCGGCGTCTCCGACCCGGACGTCCCCGAAGCCGGAGCCCCCGAAGCCGACGCCCCGGTGCCCGGTGCTTCCGTACCCGGCGTCGCCGCCCCCGGCGTCTCCGGAGCCGGAGTCCCCGGAGCCGTAGCCGAAGTCGTTTGGCCGGCGGAGCCCTCCGCCGCTGTGCGCATGCGGCGGGCCGGGCGTTCGCCGGCCGGGCGGGCCGGGCGGTCGCTCGCGGTGCGGGCCGGGCCTCGGGCCGGGCGGGTCGGGGCCGGGGGGAGCTGGCCCTTCAGTGGGCCCCATTCGTTGGGGTCGGGGACGCCCGGCGGCAGCATCTGGCGGCGCCGGGGGCCGCCGTGGTCGGACTCGCCGGGTTCCTTCGCGCCGGGCCAGGCCTTGGCGACGCGGGCGGCGAGGACGAAGTCCTTGCGCAGGGGGTGGCCCTCGAAGCCTTCGGGCAGCAGCAGGTGGTCCAGCGCAGGGTGGTCCTCGAAGGCGACGCCGAACATCTCGTGCGTCTCGCGCTCGTGCCAGGCCGCGCCCGCGTAGACGGAGACGGCGGTGGGCAGGACGGGGGCGTCGTGCGGGACCGTCGTGCGCAGCAGCAGCCGGCGTACCGGTCCGAGGGCCACCACGTGGGCCGCGATGCGGAAGCCCGTGCCCGGTTCGTCGACCGCGCTCAGCCAGTCGAAGTACGTGCAGCCCAGCCGGTCGCGGGCGGTCTCCAGCGCGGAGATCCAGGACGCGGGCGGCACGTCCACGGTGAGGACGTCGTAGGACTCCTCGGCCGTGGCGTCCGCGCCGAAGAGTTCCCCGGCGTCGGCGGGCAGCCAGCCGACCGTGCTCATCGGCCCTCCCCCGACGCCGAGTCCGCGTCCGCGTCCGCGGATGACGCCGACGCCGGCGGCTGCACCAACCCGCTCTGGAGCGCCGCCGCCGACGGGCGTGGCGTCGTGCCGTAGCGCTCCCCCAGCGACTCCCGGGCGATCTTCTCCTGGAGCTTCAGGATCCCCTGGAGCAGCGCCTCGGGGCGTGGCGGGCAGCCGGGGACGTAGACGTCGACGGGGATGATCTGGTCGACGCCCTTCGTCACGGAGTAGGAGTCCCAGTACGGGCCGCCGCAGTTGGAGCAGGCGCCGAAGGAGATGACGTACTTCGGCTCGGGCATCTGCTCGTAGAGGCGCTTGACGGCGGGCGCCATCTTGTCGGTGACCGTGCCCGACACCACCATCAGGTCGGCCTGGCGGGGGCCCGGCGCGAACGGGATGACGCCGAGGCGGATGAAGTCGTGGCGGGCCATCGACGCGGCGATGAACTCGATGGCGCAGCAGGCGAGGCCGAAGTTGAAGACCCAGAGCGAGTAGCGGCGGCCCCAGTTGAGGACGACCTTCATCGGCTCGGGGGCGAGCCGGGAGAGCGCGCCGAGCCGCTTGGGTTCGGGGAGCAGCACCGGCTCGGCGGCGCCATCGGGGCCGGAGGCGGAGGGGTTCACGTCCATGACAGGACGCCCTTCTTGTATGCGTAGAGCAGGCCCACGGTGAGGAAGCCGAGGAAGACGAACATCTCCACGAGCGTC
>NZ_WWHX01000080.1 GCF_009862125.1 Streptomyces sp. SID5910 | reverse complement strand
GCCGGACTGCGCCGTACTCGCCGTGCCCGCCGCGCCGTTGTCGGTGCCGCAGGCGGTCAGCACGCCGAGCACCGCGACCGCGCTCGCCAGCAGGGCCGTCCGGCCTATGGGCTGGGACGTCTTCGCCATCGCTTCTCCACACTCCCGTGAACTCCGTCGCGCACGGCCCGGCACGGGTGCCGGACGGCACGCCCAGTCTTCGAGTGTCCCCGCCCGGGGGTGCGGAAACCGCGGGTCACTCCTCGTCGAGCAGGGCCAGCTCCGCCCAGATGGTCTTGCCCTCGGCGGTGTGCCGGCTGCCCCAGCGCTGGGTGAGCTGGGCGACCAGCAGCAGACCGCGTCCGCCCTCGTCCCACGTCTTGGCCCGGCGCAGGTGCGGCGCGGTGTGGCTGGTGTCGGAGACCTCGCAGATCAGCGTGGTCGCGTCGTGGATCAGCCGCAGCCGGATGGGCGGCGAACCGTACCGGATGGCGTTGGTGACCAGCTCGCTCACCACCAGCT
>NZ_WWHX01000770.1 GCF_009862125.1 Streptomyces sp. SID5910 | reverse complement strand
TGTAGATCCAGCCAGTGCGGGACCTGCTGGTCCGTGACGAGGTAGATGTTGCGGATCCAGGGCGCGTACATGTCGATGGAGCGCAGGGAGTACCGCAGTTCGTCGCGGTCCCGGAAGCGGGCCGCACTGGTCGCGGCGTCCTCCGTCTCCAGGCCCATGGCGGCCAGAACGGCGTTCTTGCGCTCCAGCCACGCCATGTCCGCGCCGTTGACCCAGGTGTAGACGGCGTCGACGGGAAACGCGACGTCGCCGTGGAGGGTCTGCGCGTAGGGAGCGACGGTCGGATAGTGGCGCCCGCCGAGGGTGATGCCGGCCCTGTGCATGGCGCGGACGGGAACCCGGTCGCCGATCAACGTACGCGCGGGGGCCTTGAGATGGCTCTGGGTCTCGTCGTCGGGATCGTTGTCCCAGAAGGAGACGGTGCAGCCGTAGACGGCGCCGAGGCGCAGGATGCGCGAAGGGGACACGACGTTCTGGTACACGCGGACGCCCGAGGCCGGGGTGTCCGCGTACGGTCCCACCAGCCCGGCCAGGACCGTGGCGACCGTCTTCTGGCCCTCGTTGAGGACCGCGGCGTACACCGCGTCCTGGGTGTAGCGGTCGGCGATGGCCTTGAAGACGTCCTCCTTGTACACGGCGTGCACCGCGATGGTGTGCCGGACAAGGTGGTCGCGTACCACGAGATAGGGGATGCCGGCGGCTTCGAGGGCGTTCGCGGCCAGCGCGAGGTTCTGCTGGACCACGTCCCAGGGTGACTCCCACTCCAGCGTGCGGCACACCTGCCCGCCGTCCTTGACGAGGTCTCGCCGCTTGAGCAGCCGTGCTTCCAGCGCACGCTGGTCGGAGGTGCGCACGGTGGTGGCCGGTGCGGGTGCGGCGGCGGGAACGAGACCGTCGGCCCCGCTGTAGTAGGCGTGCAGGGCCTGTCGTTCGGCCTTGGCCTCGGTACGGCGGCCGCTGTCGCGTTCCGCCACCAGATCGTGGAAGATCCGCTCCCAGGCGGCGGTCACCACGCCGGGCGAGAAGCGTTTGACGGACGCGAGGGCGGCGGCGCCCATCCGCTGCCGCAGATCGGTGTCCTGGATGAGGTACATGAGGGCTGACGCCAGGGCGTCGGTGTCGCCGGGCGGGACGAGGATGCCGGTCTGTCCGTCGATGACCACTTCGCGCGGCCCGTTGGGAGAGTCGTACGAGACGACGGGGACACCGGCCGCGTGCGCCTCCGCCAGCACTAGGCCGAACGCCTCGTTGCGTGAGGTGAGTGTGGCGATGCTGGCCTTGGCCCATTCCTCCGCCAGGTGCCGCGAGTTGCCGTTGAGCTGGACGCAGTCGTGCAGTCCGAGCATGTCGATCTGCCGGCGCAGGGCACCGCTGAGCGGCCCGTCGCCGAAGATCCGCAACTGCCAGTCGGGGTGGTACCGGGCCACGGTGGCCCAAGCGGTCACGGCGTGATCGATCTGCTTCTCCGCGACGAGCCGGCCGGCGATCACCACGGTGCGGGTCTGAAGGGTCGAGCGGGGCCGGAAACCGCTCGGCAGGGCGTTGGGGACGACCTCCAGCCGGGGTGCGGAGTCGCCGAGGGTCTCGGCGAACCAGTCACGCGTGCGCTCGCTGAGCACCGCCAGGGCGTCCAGCCGGGCCGCGTACCGACGCAGCGGCTCCCCGCTGGTGCCGCGCAGCTCGGAGACGCGGTGCTCCTGGTGGACGGTGATGACGTGCGCCGGCGCCAGCTGGACGGCCAGCGCCATGAGGGCCGGCGTGGTGGTGACCAGCACGTCCGTGTCCGTGTCCTGGAGGGCCAGTTCCAGTTCCAGGTCGGAGAGCCGGTTGAACGCCGACTCCCAGGAGCGGTCGACGATCTGGCTGGGCTGCGCGGCCAGCCCCGGCCACACCGAGTCGCCGACCTGGGTGTGGCGCAGGGGACGCGGGACGGCGGACGTCAGGTCGATCAGGTAGTCGACCCGGACCCGCTCGTGGGGGGTGAAGAACTGCTCTCGTTTGCTCTTGAAGACGCTGAGCACCCGGACGTCGTGCCGGGCGGCCAGCTCGGACGCCTGGTTGAACACCGCCCGTTCGGTGCCGCCGACCGCGTCGGCCGTGGTCAGCAGGAACGTGATCTTCATGTGGCGGTTCGGCCTGCCTCGGGCATGCGCGTGCAGGTGACCCGGAGATTTCCTGCGGGGGTGTAGCGCGGTTGGACGATCATGGGAAGTCGGCCCGGCGGGGTGATCGCGAGACTGCGCATGGCGAACACCCGCAGCGGGTTGCGTACGTCGTGCAGCCGGCGTCCCAGGCGCCGCGACCGTCCGGTGCGGTCGGCCAGGACGATGTCCCAGTGCTCCGGCCGGGTGCCGCGCGGCGGCATCCGGTCCAGCGGCACCTCGACGCGGAAGGCCCCCGCCTCCAGGGCCGTGACGGGCTGCTCGATCCGGCGCCCGGAGGCGACGAACTCGGCCCACGGCGTGTCGGCCCGGTCCCCGAGCAACCGGAAGTCCACGGTGACGCCGGCATGCGTCATCCGTACCTTGGTCACCTCGGCGGAGGGACGGGCGCCGGTGCTGACGAGACGTGCGCTGCCGCGGAAGGAGCGACCGATCCGGTGGCGCTCCCCGGTGACCGGGGAGGCCGCCATGGGCTTGGTCGGGCCCTCGTACGGCATGGGCGGCTGGAGCAGCAGGAAGGACAGGGTGCGGGAACGGCGCCCCGACAGGCGCAGGCGCAGCCGCCAGCGCCCGCTGTCCACCGGAACTCCGCCGACGTCCGCGCCGAGGAGGACGGCGGCGTCGACGAGGATCTCGCCGCCGGGGCCCTCATAGGCGTGGGCCTCCGTCGTGAAGCGACGGCGGCCGCGTTGCAGCACGACCTCGGCCCGCTCGGGCAGCCGCGCGGAAGAGGGCAGCTCGGCGTGCAGGTTGATGGTCTGTCCGTCGAGGATGGCCGCGTAGCGGAGTTGTGCCGTGCGGCCTCGGCGCAGGGGCAGGAAGAGGCGCAGCATGAGCAGGTTGCGCAGCGCCGCCGCTCGGGAGCGCACGCCACGGCGCGGGCGGCCCGCCCCGCCGCTCGCCGCAGCGGGGCTCTTGGCTCGTGTGGTCATGGTCCGGCGTGCCCCAGTTCGGCGACCCGTGCGCCCTGCTCGGCCGGCCGGCGCGGAGCAACGATGCCGGAGGCCGTTTCGAAGGGGCTGGGCACCGGGAGGTAGGCGTCCAGGAAGTCGGCGACCATCCGGGACTGGGCCTCCGGGTCTCGTGCGGTGACGGTGTCGTTCATGCAGAAGGTGTCGAAGTTGCGCCGTGCGAGGAGGTTGTTCAGCCTGCGCTGCGCGAGGTTGTCGGCCAGGTCGATGTAGACGTAGCGGATGTCACCGACCGTGGCGCGTGCCGACTGGTAGGCGTAGTAGTGGTGCAACGAGGAGGCGATGGGCACGTCGCTGGGCGAGCGGAACCGCGAGTGCTGGGTCACGCGGTGGGCCTTGTCGTAGACCTGTTCGATCTCCGCGAGGATGCTGCGCCGCAGTGCGTGCGGGGTGTGCTTCATCTTCTGGGAGATGACGGTGCCGAACTGCTGGGCGATCAGTCCGCGGCTGTTCTTGCCGGCGGCGTTGACGGGGAGGTCCTCGGTACTCGCCCGGCCGGACGGGATCAGCGCCTTGGACTGGAAGAACTTGGTCAGCCCATTGGCGTGGAAGAACTGTCCGGGCTGCACGGGCCGGCCGAAGAACACGTCGTCGTTCAGGTAGAGGAAGTGCTCCGCCAGCTCGGGGATGTGGTGAAGCTGGCTCTCGATCGCGTGGGAGTTGAACGTCGGCAGCGCTCTGGGGTCGGAGAAGATCTCCCGGTGGTCGACCACCCTGATGCCGGGGAAGTCGGTGTTCAGCCACGACGGCACCTGTCCGGCCGTGACGAGGAAGATGTTCCGCACCCACGGGGCGTACTGGTGGATCGAGCGCAACGAGTACTTGAGCTCGTCGCGGCTGGTGTAGCGGGCGTCGTTGGCCGCCTGCTCGTGCAGGCCGGTCCCCTGGGCCCCGGTGAGCTCGTGACGCGCCAGGTTCCTGCTCGCCCTCCACTCCGGGTCGGAGTCGTCCACCCAGGTGTAGACGACGTCGATCGGGAAGAGGTGGTCGTCGGGCAGTGCGGCGGCGAACTCGGGGAGGGTCCGGGCGGGCCAGCAGTCGTTCGACGGGGGTGTTCGCGAGGCGGGTCAGCGCGGCGCCGAGCCGGGCCTGGTCGACGGCGGTGCCCAGCGGGGCGCCCGGGCGCGGCCGGGGGGCGGCCACGGGCCGTCCCGGCACCCGGGGGGCGGGAACACTACGCCGGGGCGCTGAACCGGCCCTGGGGGCGCTCGCAAAGGCGCGCACCGTATGGAGTGCGCCCCTCGCGCCCCGCGCGGCGACCGGGGCGCCCGCGCGGTGGTGGCGTCCCTCGCTGTGCAGCAGCACCCCGGGCGCGAACGGCAGCAGCGCGAGGCCGTCGAGCCCGGGGGTGAGGCGCAGTTCGGGATACGCCGTGGAGAGCAGCTGTCCGATCCTGTCGAGCCGGAATCCGTCGACCTTCTCGGTCGCCATCCGGCCGCCCACGCCATGGGCGGCCTCCAGGACCGTGGTCGTCACTCCTGCGCTGGTCAGCCGATGCGCCGCGGCGAGTCCGGCGATCCCGGCCCCCACGACGACGACGTCCGCCTGGTACGCGGGCTCAAGCACGTGCCCTCCCTGAGGTTGCGCGGCCGCTGGAGACGTCATGCCCCCAACAGGCTTGAGGGATACGCGAGTTCAGGTCGAGATTAAGGCCCGGAACGGTCAGGGGGAGTCGCACGGAGACAGGGCACGGTCGCACAGCGGTCGCATAGGGACGCGGTACGGTCGTCAAACGGTCACAAGGGGGCCCGCGCCGGTCTCACCGCGCCGCCCGGATCGCCTCGTCGATCCCCGGGAACGCGAAGCGGAAGCCCGACTCCAGCAGCCGGGCCGGCAGCACCCGGGCGCTGCCCAGGACGTCGCCGGACATCTCCCCGAGCACGGCCCGCAGCACCGGGGCCGGCACGGCGAAGGGCGTCGGCCGGTGCAGCACCCGCCCCATCGCCTCGGTGATCTCACGGTTGGTCAGCGGGTGCGGGGCGGTGAGATTGAAGGGGCCGGACAGGTCGTCCCGCGCCAGCAGATGCCGGATCGCCGCCACCTCGTCGTGCAGCGCCACGAACGACCAGTACTGCGAGCCGTCGCCCAGCCGCCCGCCGAGCCCCGCCCGGAAGAGCGGGAACAGCCGCGCCCAGGCCCCGCCGTGCCGGGCGACGACCAGCCCGGTCCGGGCGAACACCGTCCGCACGCCCGCCTCCCGGACGGGCGCCGCCGCACCCTCCCACTCCACGCACACCGACGGCAGGAAACCCTCGCCCGCGGGCGCGCTCTCGTCGACGGGCCGCCCGCCGGTCTCCCCGTAGAAGCCGATCGCGCTGCCGTTCACGAAGACCCGCACCGGCCGTTCCAGCGAGGCGACGGCCTCGGCGAGCGCCCTGGTGCCGCGCACCCGGCTGTCGCGGATCCGCGCCTTGTACTCCTCGGTCCAGCGGTGGTCGCCGACGCCCGCCCCGGCCAGGTTGACCACGGCGTCGCACCCCTCCAGCCCGGCCGCGTCCACCCGTCCGGCGCCGGGATCCCACCGGACCTCGTCCGCGCCCGACGGCGCGCGGCGCACCAGGCGCACCACCTCGTGGCCGTCCGCGGTCAGGGACCGCACCAGTGCGCTGCCGATGAGACCGGACGCGCCGGCCACCGCGATACGGGAACGTTCCGAGTCGTCCATGCGACCATCCTGCCCGGATCCACCGGAAACCACGGTCCGGGCCGCGCCGTACAGTGATCGACATGCCCGTCGCCCACATACGCCGAGCCCGGCCCGAGGACGAACAGCCGCTGCGCCTGCTCGACCGCGCGACCTGGTCGTACCTGCACGCCGTCTCGCCCCCGCCGGGCCCGGACGACCCGTTCTTCCGGGAGCACTCGGGCCCCGACGACCACCTCGTCGCCGAGCTCGACGGCACCCTCGTCGGCTACGTCCGCCTCGGCTTCCCGACGGAACTGGCCTCCAACACCCACGTACGCCAGATCCGCGGCCTCGCCGTCTCCGACGCCGCCCGCGGCCACGGCGTGGGCCGGGCCCTGGTCCGCGGCGCCGTCGAGGAGGCCCGCCGCCTGGGCGCCCGCCGCATCACCCTGCGCGTCCTCGGCCACAACACCGCGGCCCGCAAGCTCTACGAGTCCGAGGGCTTCGTCGTCGAGGGCGTCCAGCCGGAGGAGTTCCACCTCGCGGGGGAGTACGTCGACGACGTGCTGATGGGACAGCGGCTGACCTGAGCCTGCGGCGGGGGCGGCTCGTGGCGGCGGTGGTCCGCCGGACTGACGTCCCGCGGAGCGCGCGGCCCGCGGTGAGGGCTGCCTGCGGAGCGAGGGGCCCCGGGGTGAGGCGCCCGCGGGGGATGGTCTGCCGGACGGACGTCCTGCGGAGCGCGCGGCCTGCGGTGGGACGGCCCGGAGGCGAGCCCCCGAGGTGGGGACGGTCTACCGGTCGGACGGCTGGTGGGGCGGGGGCGGCTCCTGGTCGGGCGGCCGGCGGTGACGTCTTGCGGCAGGCACGGCCCGCGGAGCGAGCGGCTTGCGTCAGGAGGCGGCTTGCGGCGGGGGCTGCCTGTGCAGCGAGCGGCTTGCGGCGGGGGCGCCCCGCGGTGGCGGTGGTCCGCCGGACTGACGTCCCGCGGAGTGCGCGGCCTGCGCTGCGGGCGGCCTGCGGCAGGGACGGCTCGTGGTAGCGGCGGCCCACGCTGGGGGCTGCGGGGCGGGCCCGCGGGCGGGCGGTTCCACCCGGTGGCGTGGTTCGCGTCGCGGGGTGGGCGGATCCGCCGGACAGTGGGAACCATGCGTGTCTTCCGAGGTCCGCGCGGTCCACGGGAACGGCGTCCGGACCGCATACCCGCCCCCGCCCGGCTGCTGCTCGGCTGCCTGCCCGGCCTCGCCGCCGTCGCGGCCCTGTTCCTGTGCGCGAGCGGTGTGGAACGGGCCGTCGAGACGACCGCCCGCTCGGCCCCCGCCGGCGCCGCCCGCCTGCACACCGCCCCACGGCCGCACGTCGTGCCCCGCTCGGTCTGGCTGGCCGGCGAGGCCCGCGCGCAACCGGCCCCGCGCTACGACGACGAGATCCGCGCCGTCTTCGTCCACCACACCGACACCCCGAACGGCTACGACTGCGCCGACGTGCCGGGCATCCTCCGCGGCGTCTACACCGGCCAGACCGGCGCCCGGGACTGGGACGACATCGGCTACAACTTCGTCGTCGACCGCTGCGGCACCATCTACGAGGGCCGCGCCGGCGGCATCGACCGCCCCGTCACCGGCGCCCACACCCAGGGCTTCAACCACCGCACCACCGGCATCGCCGCCCTCGGCACGTTCACCGCGGGCGTCCCCGTGCCGGACGCGCTGACCGACGCGATCGCCGCGCTGGCCGCCTGGAAGCTGGGCCCCACCGACACGGACCCGCGGGGCAAGGTCCGCCTGGTCTCCAGCAACGGCCTCAGCCGGTACGCCGCCGGCACCGCCGCCACCCTGCCCGCCGTCGCGGGGCACGGGGACGGCTACCAGACCAGCTGCCCGGGCGAGGCCCTCTCCGCCCGCCTCCCGCACATCAGGGACCTCGCGGCCCGCCTCCAGCACCGGAGCGGCTGAGGGCGCGGCTCAGCCGTCCCCGAAGCGCTCCCAGAGCCTCGGCAGCCGTTCGGCGAGGACCCGGTCGTCCTCCAGGTCGATCGGCGTGCCCCGCGGCTCGGTCGGCGCGGGCGCGATGCCGAGGTCGGGGGCGACGGTGCCGGTGAGCTGCTCGTAGGCCTCGTCGGCCGCGTAGCCCAGCTCCTCCCCGTCGCCGTCCAGCTCCTCGTCGAAGTCGTCCAGCAGCTCGGCCAGCGCGTCGGGCTCGTGCACCGCGCCCTCGTACACCTCGCGGCCCTGGCCGATCAGCCAGCACCGGAAGTAGTCGAACGCGTCGTCGCTCGCCCCGCCGAGCAGCACCCACGCGGCACCCCACAGGTCCCACGTGCAGGCCCGGTTGTAGCGGGCCTCGAAGTGGCGGGCGAAGTCCAGGACGAGATCCGGGTCCAGCTCGAGAAGCCGCTCCAGAAGCAGGTCGGCCTGGTCCTCGGCGTCACCCTCGGCGCCCCGCCGAGCGGCGTCGATCAGCTCCCAGAACTCCGTCTCGTCCATCACGCGTCCAGCATCGGCCCTGAAGGGGTGCGACGCACGTGGAGCGGAGCGGATCGTTATGTCCCGGCCGACACCCCGGACACGGTCCGGTCACCCGGCGTCGTCCCGGTACAGCCCCGCGATCCGCCGGGCGTCCCGCGCGAAACGTTCCCGCAGCGTGCCGGGCGCCAGCACCTCCACCTCCGGGCCGAGCCCCCGCAACTGCGCGTGCGCGACCTCCTCGGACTCCACCGGAAGCGTCACCGTCACCCACCCGTCCGCGTCCGGCTCCCCGCCCGCCGCCAGGACCTCCCGCGCGGCCGGCGCGTCGACGGCGTGCGGCAGCTCGCGCAGCCCCCGCGGGGACAGCCGTACGACGACCTCCGCCCGCAGGATCGAGCGGGCGAACTGCTCCGCTCGTTCCGTCCAGAACGCGGGCAGGTCGAAGGCCTCGTCCCGCGTGAAGCGCCCCTCGCCCGGCTGCACGGCCGTGAAGCGGTCGATGCGGTAGACGCGGAAGGAGCCGGCGGGCGCCGCGCGGGCGCACAGGTACCAGACGCCCGCCTTCAGCACGAGCCCGTACGGCTCCAGCTCCCGGACGACCTCCTCCTCCCCGCGCCGGTAGCGCGCGGCGAGCCGCCGGTCGTCCCAGACCGCTTCCGCGACCGCCGGCAGCAGCGCCGGCGTCTCCGGCTCCCGGAACCAGCTCGGCGCGTCCAGATGGAACCGCTGGGCCGCCGTACGGGAGGCGTCCCGCAGGGACGGGAGGAGGGCCGCCGACACCTTCAGCCGGGCCGCCGACGCCGCGTCCTCCAGGCCCATCTCGCGCAGCGCCCCCGGCACCCCGGACAGGAACAGCGCCTCCGCCTCGCCGCGCGCCAGCCCCGTGAGCCGCGTCCGGTACCCGCCGATCAGCCGGTAGCCCCCGGCCCGGCCCCGCTCGGCGTACACGGGCACGCCCGCCTCCGACAGCGCCTGCGCGTCCCGCGTCACGGTCCGCTCCGACACCTCCAGCTCCCGGGCCAGCTCGGCCGCGGTCATGGCCGGGCGGGACTGGAGCAGCAGCACCATCTTGATCAGGCGGGCAGCGCGCATGCCCACATCATGCAGGAGGCCCCCGCCGAAGCGGGGGCCTCCTCAGGTCAGAGCCTCACAGCCCGTAGCGCTCGCGCGCCTCCTTCACGGCCGTCGCCTGGACCTCGCCGCGCTTGGCGAGCTGGGCCAGGGCCGCGACCACGATGGACTCGGCGTCCACGCCGAAGTGGCGGCGGGCGGCCTCACGGGTGTCCGACAGACCGAAGCCGTCGGCGCCCAGCGAGGACCAGTCCTGCTCCACCCACTGCGCGATCTGGTCCGGGACCTGGCGCATGTAGTCGGAGACGGCCAGCACCGGACCCTCGGCACCCTGGAGCGCCTGGCGGACGTACGGCACCCGCTCCTCGCCGCGCAGCAGCGCCGCG
Organism: Streptomyces sp. SID5910; assembly: GCF_009862125.1. GTDB lineage: Bacteria > Actinomycetota > Actinomycetes > Streptomycetales > Streptomycetaceae > Streptomyces. The sequence continues at coordinate 4,636 of NZ_WWHX01000770.1, read as the reverse complement.
TCGGCGTCCAGCGCGTCCCGGCGCAGCTCGGTCCAGGAGGTCGCGGACCACACGTCGGCGGCCACGCCCCACTCCTCGGCGAGCAGCTTCTGCGCCTTCAGCGTCCAGTGGATCGCCGTGCCGGAGCCCAGCAGCTGGATGCGCGGGGCGTTGGCGACCGGGGTCAGACCCGCCGACTCCGCCGTGTTGAAGCGGTACAGGCCCTTGACGATGCCCTCGTCGACGCCCGCCGCGGACGGCTTGGCCGGCTGCGGCATCGGCTCGTTGTAGACGGTCAGGTAGTAGAAGACGTTCGGGTCCTCGTCCGGGGCCGCCTCGCCGTACATCCGGCGCAGACCGTCCTTGACGATCGCCGCGACCTCGTAAGCGAAGGCCGGGTCGTACGTCAGCGCCGCCGGGTTGGTCGCCGCGATGGCGGGGGAGTGACCGTCCGCGTGCTGGAGGCCCTCACCGGTCAGCGTGGTCCGGCCGGCGGTGGCGCCGACCAGGAAGCCGCGGCCGAGCTGGTCGCCGAGCTGCCACATCTGGTCGGCCGTGCGCTGCCAGCCGAACATCGAGTAGAAGATGTAGAACGGGATCATCGCCTCGCCGTGCGTCGCGTACGACGTCGAAGCGGCGATGAAGTCGGCCATCGAACCGGCCTCGGTGATCCCCTCGTTGAGGATCTGGCCGTTCTTGGCCTCCTTGTAGTACATCAGCTGGTCGCGGTCGACCGGCTCGTACGTCTGTCCCTTGGGCGAGTAGATCCCGAGGGACGGGAAGAGGCTCTCCATGCCGAAGGTGCGCGCCTCGTCGGGGACGATCGGCACCCAGCGCTTGCCGGTCTCCTTGTCGCGGACCAGGTCCTTGACCAGGCGGACGAACGCCATGGTGGTGGCCACGCTCTGCGAGCCGGAGCCCTTGTCGAAGGCGGCGAACGCCTTCTCCGCGGGCGCGGGCAGCGGCGCCACCGGGTGCACGCGGCGGGCCGGGGCCGGACCGCCGAGGGCGGCGCGGCGCTCCTGGAGGTAGCGGACCTCGGGGGAGTCGGCGCCCGGGTGGCCGTAGGGGACCACCCCGTCGACGAAGTCGCTGTCCTTGATCGGCAGGCCGAGCAGGTCGCGCATGTCCTTGAACTCGTCCACCGAGAGCTTCTTCATCTGGTGGTTGGCGTTCTTGGACGCGAAGCCGGTGCCGAGGGTGTGGCCCTTGACCGTCTGGGCCAGGATCACGGTCGGCGCGCCCTTGTGGGCGAGCGCGGCCCGGTACGCGGCGTAGACCTTGCGGGACTCGTGACCGCCGCGCGAGTAGTGGAAGCACTCGAGGATCTTGTCGTCGGACAGGAGCTTCGCCATCTCGGCGAGCTGCGGGTCCTTGTTGAAGAAGTCCTCGCGGATGTAGGCCGCGTCGCGCGTCTGGTACGTCTGCACCTGCGCGTCGGGTACCTCGCGCAGCCGGCGTACGAGCGCGCCGGTGGTGTCGAGCTGGAACAGCTCGTCCCACGCCGTGCCCCACAGGCTCTTGACGACATTCCAGCCGGCGCCGCGGAACTGGGCCTCCAGCTCCTGCACGATCTTGAAGTTGGCGCGGACCGGACCGTCGAGGCGCTGGAGGTTGCAGTTGATGACGAAGGTCAGGTTGTCCAGGCCCTCACGGGAGGCGAGGGTGAGCGCGGTGGTGGACTCCGGCTCGTCCATCTCGCCGTCACCGAGGAACGCCCACACGTGGGAGTTCGTCAGGTCCTTGATGCCGCGGCTGGTCAGGTAGCGGTTGAACCGCGCCTGGTAGATCGCGGAGATCGGGCCGAGGCCCATGGAGACGGTGGGGAACTCCCACAGCCAGGGCAGGCGCCGCGGGTGCGGATACGACGGTAGGCCGTTGCCGCCGGCCTCGCGGCGGAAGTTGTCGAGGTGCTCCTCGGTCAGCCGGCCGTCGAGGAAGGCGCGGGCGTAGATGCCGGGGGAGGCGTGGCCCTGGATGTAGAGCTGGTCACCGGAGCCGTCCCCCTCCTTGCCCTTGAAGAAGTGGTTGAAGCCGGTCTCGTACAGCCAGGCCGCGGAGGCGAAGGTGGCGATGTGGCCGCCGACGCCGTACTTGCTCCCGCGGGTCACCATCGCGGCCGCGTTCCAGCGGTTCCAGGCGGTGATCCGCTGCTCCATCGCCTCGTCGCCGTCCACGGTGGGCTCGGCGGAGGTCGGGATGGTGTTGACGTAGTCCGTCTCGAGGAGCTTCGGCAGGGCGAGGCCGGCGCCCTCGGCGCGCTCCAGTGTGCGGCGCATCAGGTACGCGGCACGGTGCGGCCCGGCCGCCTTGGTGACGGCGTCCAGGGAGGCCCGCCACTCGGCGGTCTCCTCGGGGTCGCGGTCCGGGAGCTGGTCGAGCTCGCTCGGCTGGATGGCGTTGGGGTCGGTCATGTCGCCGCCTTCCTCAGTCGAAGGGGGTTCCCTCAAGTCAAGGGTTCAGGGGGTGCCCTAGGTCTTTGGCAGGACAGGGCGTGAGGCTTGGGTGCAAGCCCGTCGGTGACTGTAACTCCCTGATCGATGATCGATCAAAGGGTAGCGGGGCAAAACCTCTCGATCCCTGGAAAGTCGGCACGGGGTGCCTCCGGCGGTGGCACCGGGTGACTGTTCTGGTGGGTGTTTGTGCAGGTGAGCGCGGTGTAGCTCGGGTGGTTGCGGTGGTGTGGCGGCTGCGGGTGCGTCGTGGCTGATCGCGCCCACGCGGCGGAGCCGCAAATAGATACAGCCCCGCGCCCCTTCAGGGGCGCGGGGAACTGCGCAAGATCGGGGGGTCTGGGGGCGCAGCCCCCAGGGTCGGGAAGGGAAGGGGCGGCGGGGGCGAGAAAACTAGGCCCGCGGGGCGCAGCCCAGGACGTGGGCCTTCACGATCTCGGGGATACGGGGATCGTGCCGACGGAACGCCGCGACCAGCTCCTCGTGCTCCTCCGCATAAGACTGCTGCACCGTCCCCAGCCACCGTATCGACAGCGCCGTGAACACCTCGATCCCCAGCCCTTCCCACGTGTGCAGCAGCACCGAGTTGCCCGCCGCCCGCACCAGCTCCCGGTGGAAACCCACCGTGTGCCGTACCTGAGCCGTCCCGTCGGCCACCCGGTCCGCCTCGTACAGCGCGGCCACATGCGGCTCCAGGACCGAGCAGTCCTCGGCGAGCCGCTCCGCCGCCAGCTCCGCCGCGATCGCCTCCAGGCCCGCCCGCACCGGGTAGCTCTCCTCCAGGTCGGCGGCGGTCAGATTGCGTACGCGTACGCCCTTGTTCGGCGCCGACTCGATCAGCCGCAGCGACTCCAGCTCCCGCAGCGCCTCCCGCACCGGCGTCTGGCTGACCTCCAGCTCGGTCGCGATCCGGCGCTCCACGATCCGCTCGCCCGGCTGCCAGCGTCCGCTGATGATCCCTTCCAGGATGTGCTCGCGGATCTGTTCGCGCAGCGAGTGGACGACGGGCGCGGTCATGAGAGCTCCTTCGGGAGGGTCCCCTTCGGACCCCGGGGGCGTTGACGCTTAGACAATACGGCCGCCGCGCCGCGCGGGAAGGGCGCACGGGGGCGCTTTTACGCAGGTGAGACGAGACTTACACAGCGTGCCGCCGCCGGAACACGACGGTGCCCCCGCCCGGAAAGCACCGGGCGGGGGCACCGTAGAGGCCCACTGGCAGGGGAGTTACAGGCCGAGCTCGACCTCGAACTCGCCGGCCTCCAGGATCGCCTTGACCGCCGTCAGGTAGCGGGCGGCGTCGGCGCCGTCCACCAGGCGGTGGTCGTAGGACAGGGTCAGGTACGTCATGTCGCGGACGCCGATGACCGTGCCCTCCTCCGTCTCGATGACGGCCGGACGCTTGACCGTGGCACCGAGGCCGAGGATCGCGACCTGGCCCGGCGGCACGATGATCGTGTCGAAGAGCGCACCGCGCGAACCGGTGTTGCTGATGGTGAAGGTCCCGCCGGACAGCTCGTCCGGAGTGATCTTGTTGGCGCGGACCTTGCCCGCCAGCTCGGCCGTGGCCTTGGCGATACCGGCGATGTTGAGGTCACCGGCGTTCTTGATGACCGGGGTCATCAGGCCCTTCTCGGAGTCCACCGCGATACCGATGTGCTCGGTGTCGAAGTAGGTGATGGTCCCCTCGGCCTCGTTGATCTTGGCGTTGATGGCCGGGTGGGCCTTCAGCGCCTGCGCCGCGGCCTTGACGAAGAACGGCATTGGGGAGAGCTTGACGCCCTCACGCGCCGCGAAGGAGTCCTTCGCCTTGGCGCGCAGCTTCATCAGGCGGGTGACGTCGACCTCGACGACCGACGACAGCTGGGCCTGCTCGCGCAGCGCCTTGACCATGTTGTCGCCGATGACCTTGCGGATGCGCGGCATCTTGACGGTCTGGCCGCGCAGCGGGGAGGCCTCCAGGGCGGGGGCCTTCTTCGCGGCGGGCGCGGCAGCGGCGGCGGCCGGAGCCGGCGCGGCGGCCTTCGCGGCCTCGGCGGCGGCGGTGACGTCCTGCTTGCGGATACGGCCGCCGACGCCGGTGCCCTTGACGGTGGACAGGTCGACGCCGTTCTCGGCGGCGAGCTTGCGCACCAGCGGGGTGACGTAGGCGCCGTCGTCCACCGGCTGGGCGGCGGCCGGGGCGGCCGGAGCGGCAGCCGGGGCCG
>NZ_WWHX01000769.1 GCF_009862125.1 Streptomyces sp. SID5910 | reverse complement strand
TTCACCCTCGACACCTATCCGTACACCCCGGGCTGCACGACCCTGGTGGCGCTGCTGCCGAGCTGGGCGAGCGAGGGCGGCCCGGAGCAGATCCTCAAGCGGCTGGCGGACGACGACACCGCCGAGCGCATCCGGCACCACCTGGAGGTGACCGGCTCCGACGGCTGCCACGGCGTGCCCGTGGAGTGGGAGACCATCGAGATCTCCGGCGTGAGCGACCCGGCCCTCGCCGAGTACGTCGGCCGCACGGTCCTGGAGTCGGCCGGGCTGCGCGGCGAGAGCCCGTGGACGGTCGCCCGGCGCCTGCTGCTGACCGACCGGCTGGCCCCGACGATCCTCCAGCACGTCGGCCACGAGGAGAACGTCCGCGCGATCATGCGGCACCGCGTCCACACCGGCGGCTCGGACGGCATCCTCCAGGGCAGCAAGCCGCACCCGCGCGCCTACGGCACCTTCCCGCACTACCTCGGCCACTACGTGCGCGAGCTGGGCGTGCTCTCGCTGGAGGAGTGCGTCGCCCACCTCACCGGGCGCCCGGCGGCCCGGCTGCGGCTGCCGGACCGGGGCAGGATCCGCGAGGGGTTCCGGGCCGACCTGGTCCTCTTCGACCCGGCGACGGTCGCGGCCGGCAGCACGTACGAGGAGCCGCGCCGGCTTCCGACGGGCATCCCGTACGTGCTGGTCGACGGGCGGTTCGTGATCGAGGACGGCCGGCGCACCGACGTACTGGCCGGGCGGTCGGTGCGCCGGAGCCCGCGCTGAGCTACGGCTCGGGACTACGGCTTGGGCAGGACGCAGCCGCTGCGGGAGAGGTCGAGCTTGCTGTCGAGGCCGAAGCAGGCCGGGATCTGGTAGGTCTCCTGGGCGTAGTTGATGCCCTTGCGGACCGTGACCGTGCCGTTCTCGGCGACCTCGCAGGGGTTGTTGTCGGTGCAGCGGGCGCCGTCCTCGTTGCCCGTGTTGTTGACGGCGACGACCCTGCCGGTGGCGTTGTCGACGACGGGCGACCCGGAGGTGCCGCCGATGGTCTGGCAGGCGGAGGTGTAGCGGACCGAGTCCTTCCAGGTCCACTCCCCCTCCTTGAGCCGGTAGACGAACCCGTCGACGTTGCAGGCGTAGGTCCGCTTCCAGTAGCCGGAGACGACGGTGATCGCGGTGCCGGCCGTGGGGTGGGTGCCGTTCAGGGTGAGGGCGCTGATCCCGTAGGAGCTGCGGATCTGGGCGTACGTGCTGGTGAGCTGGTAGAGCGAGACGTCCGTGTCGGTCATCGTCGCGTAGGCGATCTTGCTGGCGCGCAGGGTGCCGACGCGGGTGCCGGAGGCGTTGAGCAGCCCGAAGGTCCGGCTGGAGGGCTGGTCCACGACGACCTCGCCGGCCGCGGGGAAGCCGGTCTCCAGACAGTGGCCGTTGGACATGACCAGCGCCGGGTCGTCGTCCTCGGACGCGGGCAGGCGGACGACGGAGCCGGAGCAGTTGCTGAGCGCGACGGTGCCGGCGAAGTTCACGGCACGGGCGGCGGGAGCCGCGGGTGCTGCGGGTGACGCGGGAGCCGTGCGTGCCGCGGGTGACGTCGGGGCCGCGGGTGACGCGGCCGCCGGTGCCACGCCGACCCCGGTGACGGCCAGGGTGGCGAGCGCGGCAAGGAGAGGCTTGTTCATGTGGGGGTCCCCTCTATGGAGGGCACCGGCCGGAGGTCTTCCGGACGGCACCCGGATTGTCATGAGCATTTTTATGACGGAGAGGGGTGCGGGCAAGGACCGGTATTCGGCCGCCAGTTGGCGCGATCCCGCCCACCGACTACGGGCGCGGGCACCGGCGGCCACCGGGGCGCGCGCGTCTCACGTGGTGGAAAACACGGCCCATGGGTCGTAACCGGGTCGTAAGCTCGCGGACATGCAGGTGATCCAGTCGACCAAGCTCGCCAACGTCTGTTACGAGATCCGGGGCCCGGTGCTCGAGGAGGCGATGCGGCTGGAGGCGGCCGGTCACCGCATCCTGAAGCTGAACACGGGCAACCCGGCGGCCTTCGGCTTCGAATGCCCGCCCGAGATCCTGGAGGACATCCTCCGCAACGTCTCGACGGCCCACGGCTACGGCGACGCGAAGGGCCTGCTGGCCGCGCGCCGGGCGGTCGTCATGCACAACCAGACCCTCGGCATCGAGACGGACGTCGAGCACGTCTTCATCGGCAACGGCGTCTCCGAGCTGATCGTCATGGCGATGCAGGGCCTCCTCGACGACGGCGACGAGGTCCTCGTCCCGGCGCCGGACTACCCCCTGTGGACGGCCGCCGTCTCCCTGTCCGGCGGCACGGCGGTGCACTACCGCTGCGACGAGCAGTCCGACTGGATGCCGGACCTCGCGGACGTGGAGCGGAAGATCACCGACCGCACCAAGGCGCTGGTGATCATCAACCCGAACAACCCGACCGGCGCCGTCTACGACGAGGCGATGCTGCGCGGGCTGACCGACATCGCGCGCCGGCACAACCTGCTGGTCTGCTCCGACGAGATCTACGACAAGATCCTCTACGACGACGCGGTGCACACCCCGACCGCCGCGATCGCCCCCGACCTGCTCACCCTCACCTTCAACGGCATGTCCAAGGCGTACCGGGTGGCCGGCTACCGGGTCGGCTGGATGTCGATCTCCGGGCCCCGCGCGCACGCCGAGTCCTACATCGAGGGCCTGACGGTCCTGGCGAACATGCGGCTGTGCGCCAACATGCCGGGCCAGCACGGTGTGGTCGCGGCGCTCAGCGGGCGGCAGACCATCAACGAGCTGGTGCTGCCGGGCGGGCGGCTGCGCGAGCAGCGGGACGCCGCGCACGAGGCGCTGACCAGCATTCCGGGCGTGACCTGCGTGAAGCCGAAGGGGGCGCTGTACCTCTTCCCGCGGCTCGACCCCAAGGTGTTCAAGATCAAGGACGACCGGCGGATGGTCCTGGACCTGCTGCGCCAGGAGAAGATCATGGTCGTCCAGGGCACCGGCTTCAACTGGCCCGAGCCCGACCACTTCCGCGTGGTGACCCTGCCGACGGCCTCGGACCTGCGCGAGGCCGTGGGGCGGATCGGGAACTTCCTGGACGGCTACGGTCAGCCCTAGCCGCTCACCGTAGGTGTACAGGGCATCCGATCTTGTGATCGGCTCAACTTTAGATTGATTCCAATGTAGGATGGCTTCCTGAAAGCGTTGAGGAGGCCGTCCCATGTACGAACCGATCCGCAGCAAGTCGGTCCACAGCACGGTGGCCGGCAGCATCTCGGACTTCCCCCACCGCTCCCGCGACGAGGAGCTGGACATTCAGCTCGCGGGTCATCTCGCGGCCCTGCTCACCGCCACGGACGAGCTCCGTGCCCTGGCGCCGTCCGAGGAGCTGGACACGGCGGCCGACCGGCTCGCGCAGCAGGTCGCCCGGCTCCGGGGAGGCCACGCGCCGGCCCGGGTGCCGGTGACCGCCGCGCCGGCCGCGTCCCGTCCGGCGGCACTGCACCGGCGGGCGCACACCCTGGCGAGCCGCGCCCTGGTCGTGGCCGCGTCCCGTGCCGACACGGCGGTCGCGATCCTGACGGCGGAGCGCATGGACGCGCATGCGGCGGCACTGGACCCGCGCGAACTGACGACTGCGTCTGCTTGAACCGAGACAAGTCAAAGGGCCGGGTCCGTCGCACGCCGTTGTGCGGGGACCCGGCCCGAGTGGGGCCTCCCTTGCTCCGGGACATCGAGCTACTGGAGCGTGAGGAGGTCCCTCGCGGCCGGCCTTCGTGACGGCTGTGCAGGTCAGGGCTAGCCGGACCGGCCGCGGAACCAGGGGGGATCAGCCCAGGCGCTGCACCAGCGCGCGGTACTGGTCCCACAGCTCGGTGGGCGTGTGGTCGCCGAAGGTGTTCAGGTGCTCGGGGACGAGCGCCGCCTCCTCGCGCCACACCTCCTTGTCGACGCTGAGCAGGAACTCGAGGTCGGACTCGGGCAGGTCGAGGCCGTCGGTGTCCAGGGAGTCCTTCGTCGGCAGGACGCCGATCGGGGTCTCCACGCCGTCCGCCTTGCCCTCCAGGCGCTCCACGATCCACTTCAGGACGCGGCCGTTCTCACCGAAGCCGGGCCAGACGAACTTGCCGTCGTCGTCCTTGCGGAACCAGTTGACGTAGTAGATCTTCGGCAGCTTGGACTGGTCCTTGTCCTTCGCCACGTCGATCCAGTGCCCCATGTAGTCGCCCATGTTGTAGCCGCAGAACGGCAGCATGGCGAAGGGGTCGCGGCGCAGCTCGCCGACCTTGCCCTCGGCGGCGGCGGTCTTCTCGGAGGCCACGTTGGCGCCGAGGAAGACGCCGTGGTTCCAGTCGAAGGACTCGGTGACCAGCGGGACGGCCGTGGCGCGGCGTCCGCCGAAGAGGATCGCCGAGATCGGCACGCCCTTCGGGTCCTCCCATTCCGGCGCGATGATCGGGCACTGCGACGCCGGCGTGGTGAAGCGGGCGTTGGGGTGCGCGGCCGGGGTGCCCGACTCGGGCGTCCAGTCGTTGCCCTTCCAGTCCGTCAGGTGGGCCGGGGTCTCCTCGGTCATGCCCTCCCACCACACGTCGCCGTCGTCGGTGAGGGCGACGTTGGTGAAGACGGAGTTGCCCCACAGGGTCTTCATGGCGTTGGCGTTGGTGTGCTCACCGGTGCCGGGCGCGACGCCGAAGAAGCCGGCCTCGGGGTTGATCGCGTACAGGCGGCCGTCCTCGCCGAAGCGCATCCAGGCGATGTCGTCGCCGATGGTCTCCACGGTCCAGCCGGAGATCGTGGGCTCCAGCATGGCGAGGTTGGTCTTGCCGCAGGCCGACGGGAAGGCGGCGGCGACGTACTTGGGCTCGCCGGTGGGCGGCGTCAGCTTCAGCACGAGCATGTGCTCGGCGAGCCAGCCCTCGTCGCGGGCCATGACGGAGGCGATGCGCAGGGCGTAGCACTTCTTGCCGAGCAGGGCGTTGCCGCCGTAGCCGGAGCCGTAGGACCAGATCTCGCGGTCCTCGGGGAAGTGCGAGATGTACTTGGTGCTGTTGCACGGCCAGGGGACGTCCTCCTCGCCCTCGGCCAGCGGGGCGCCGAGGGTGTGGACGGCCTTGACGAAGAAGCCGTCGTCGCCGAGCTCGTCCAGGACGGGCCGTCCCATGCGGGTCATGGTGCGCATGGAGACGGCGACGTACGCGGAGTCGGTGATCTCGACGCCCAGCGCGGACAGCGGGGAGCCGAGGGGGCCCATGCAGAAGGGCACGACGTACATGGTCCGGCCGCGCATGGAGCCGCGGAACAGGCCGCCCTCGCCCTTCTCGCCGGTGAAGATCTCCCGCATCTCGGCGGGGGCCTTCCAGTGGTTGGTCGGGCCGGCGTCCTCCTCCTTCTCGGAGCAGATGAAGGTCCGGTCCTCGACGCGGGCGACGTCGGAGGGGTCGGAGGCCGCGTAGTAGGAGTTGGGGCGCTTGATCGGGTCGAGTTTGCGGAAGGTGCCCTTCGCGACGAGCTCCTCGCACAGGCGCTCGTACTCGGCCTCGGATCCGTCACACCAGACCACGTTGTCCGGCTGCGTCAGTTCGGCGATCTCGTTCACCCACGAGATCAGCTCCTGGTGCTGGGTGGGGACGACGGGGGGAGCCGCGATGTCGCGCGCCACGATTGCTCCTAAATGAGGGGTTTTTGTTTGGAGGCCCCGTGGGGGCTGCGACCCGGATGCGTCACGCGAGGAGCTCACGCTGCTCATCCGGTGCCGACCGCACTCATTTGATCATCCGACGAGAGTGCCCATATGTCCAGAGGGCCTCACACCTGAGCGGCGTGAGGGTCGCCACGTACCAGCGGTTGTCTCCGTGTTTTTTTGCGTGCGCCTGGATTTCGCCTGGAACTTCTTTTACTCGGGCGGGTACTCCCGTGAGACGATGGCCACTTGCGTCCACCCGACGCCCGTACTGATGCGTAACTTACGGTCCCGTAGGTACGATGTGTACATGACTGCGTCCGCCTCCGACGCGCCCAGGGACACGCAGGCCGCAGGCCGCGGTCCCGTAGCGCTCTCCCTGCCGCATCCGGTCAAGCCCAAGCTGCGCGGTTGGCTGCACCTCGGCATGTTCCCGGCCGCGCTCGTCGCGGGCCTGGTGCTCACCGCCCTCGCCGACTCGCCCAGAGGACGCGTCGCCTGCGGGATCTACGCACTCACGGCGTGCCTGCTGTTCGGAGTCAGCGCGCTCTACCACCGGGGCGACTGGAGCCCCCGCATGGACGGCGTGCTGCGGCGCCTCGACCACGCCAACATCTTCCTGATCATCGCGGGCACCTACACCCCGCTCACGATGCTGCTCCTGCCGGACTCCCAGGGACAGTGGCTGCTGTGGGGCATCTGGGCCGCCGCCGCGGCCGGCATCGCCTTCCGGGTCTTCTGGGTCGGCGCCCCGCGCTGGCTCTACACCCCCTGCTACCTCGCCATGGGCTGGGCCGCCGTCTTCTACCTGCCCGAGTTCATGCGGGCCGGCGGCGTCGCCGTGCTCGTCCTGGTGATCGTGGGCGGGCTCCTCTACAGCGCGGGCGGCGTGATCTACGGCATCAAGCGCCCGAACCCCTCACCGCGCTGGTTCGGCTTCCACGAGGTGTTCCACTCCTTCACCCTGGCGGCCTTCATCGCGCACTACGTCGGGATCTCGCTGGTGGCCTACCAACACGCGTAGCCCCGCACCGGGCGCCGGAAAAGACCGAGGGGGCCCGGTCTCCCGCGTGGCATCCTGACCGGGTGAACGGTCCCGAGATCCACGTCGAGTTCGCCCCCGGGCTGCGCCTGTTCGTGCCCCGGGCCCGCCCCACCGGCACCGCCCGCGCCGCCACCGACGGCGTCTCCACCCTCGGCCACCTCGTCGAGTCCCTCGGCGTCCCCCTGACCGAGGTCGGCACGCTCCTCGTGGACGGCCGCGAGGTCCCGCCCGGACACGTCCCCACGGGCGGCGAGTCGGTGACCGTGCGCGCCGTCGAGCACCCCCAGCGGGTCCCGGGCGCGCCCCTGCGCTTCCTCCTCGACGTGCACCTCGGCACCCTCGCCCGCCGGCTGCGGCTGCTCGGCGTGGACACGGCGTACGAGTCGACGGACCTCGGCGACCCCGCGCTCGCCGCGCTGTCGGCGGCCGAGCAGCGGGTCATGCTCAGCCGCGACCGGGGCCTGCTGCGCCGCCGCGAGCTGTGGGCCGGCGCCTACGTCTACAGCACCCGCCCCGACGAGCAGCTGACGGACGTCCTGGACCGCTTCCGGCCCGAGCTGCGGCCCTGGACCCGCTGCACCGCCTGCAACGGCCTGCTCAAGCGGGCCACCAAGGAGGAGGTCGCGGACCAGCTCAAGGGCGGCACCGAGCGCTCGTACGACGTGTTCGCCCAGTGCACGGCGTGCGGAAGGGCGTACTGGAAGGGCGCGCACCACGAGCAGCTGGAGGCCATCGTGGAACGCGCCCTCGCCGGACGGGAGCCCTAGGGCTTCGCCCGCAGATCCCCCTTGCCGCAGGCGATGCCGTCGCGGTCGGGGTCCAGGCGCAGTGGGTCGTCCTTGCCGTTGACCTCCAGGCGGCCGTAGTCGTTGCGGGCCAGCCAGGCGCAGCGGGCGGCGGTCGTCCTCTTCACCTCGGCCGGGAAGGCGGTCGGCACGCAGACGTTGGCGGAGCCGTAGTGCCGGTCGCAGCCGGAGACGGTGGGGCTCACCGGCTGCGAGGCGCGCTTCCTGCCCGGGCCCGTGACCTTGCCGCGCGGGGCGTCGGCGAAGGAGTGGACGTGCGCCGAGGCGTCCTTCGCGGCGAGGGCCGCGGGGCCCTGGAGGTGCACCCACTTCGCCACCGAGGGCACGCCGTTCGCGTCGACCGCGAAGAGCATGTACCAGCCCGGCGGGGCCAGGTTCGGGTTGCTCGTCACGTTCAGGTCGACGTTGTTCCCGTCCACGGACAGCGGCAGGTCCACGAACCGCTGGTTCGGGTCGGAGGAGTGGGTGACGGCGGCCGGGCGGATCAGCTCGGCCTTGGCGATCGGCCGGTCGACGGTGATCCGCTGAGTGTCCCCGTAGGTCCACTCGGTGTCGATCACCGAGGTGATCGCGGGCCGCTCCCCCCTGAAGAGGTACGGGGGCGTGTAGACCGACACGTCGTGGTTCCAGGAGCCGTTGCCCGGGTTGTCGCCGGTGGACATCACGCGGCCGTCGGGCAGCAGGAACGACGACGAGTGGTAGCCGCGGGCCTCCGGGTCGGCGGCGACCGGGTCGAAGGTCTCCGTGGCCGGGTCGAAGATCGAGGACTCGAAGACGGGGTTCGCCCGGTTGTGCAGCGCGCCGCCGGTCTCCAGCACCTTGCCGTCGGGCAGCAGCACGGCGGAGACGTACATCTTGCCCTGGTTCCCGGTCTCGGGCACCGGCCCGGCGCCGAGGTCGACCGTGCCCTGCGGAAGCGGGGGCCCGGCGGCGTAGGCGGGGTCCGGCTGCTTGAGGTCGATGATGTCGGTCAGCCGGTTCGCGTCCGGGTTGGCGTCGATGTTGCCGCCGCCGATGGTCAGCACCCTCTGGTCCTGCGCGGGCGGCAGCAGCACGCTGGCCGACTGATCCCGTACGTCCTTGTCCTGGAGGCCGGGGACCTGGGTGACGGTGTTGGCGTCGTAGTCGTAGATCGCCGAGCCGGTGCCGGGGATGTTGTTGCCGAAGACGTGGCTGCCGGAGTAGAAGAGGCGGCCGTCCTGCATGAGGATCATCGACGGATACAGGCCCCAGTACGACCAGGTCTGGTTGACCTGCCAGGCCGGCAGCCACTTCTGCTCGGCGTCGGACCAGCGCTCGGCGGTCACCGAGCCGGTGGAGTCCTCGCGCAGCCCGCCGAAGGAGACGACGTCGCCGTTGCCGAGGATCGTCGCCGACGGGTACCAGTGGCCGTCGTTCATGTCGTTGGTCTTCGTGTACGTCTCGGTCTCCGGGTCGAAGACGTACGAGTCCTTGAAGCCCTGGTAGCCGACGGTGCCGTCCGCCGACGGGTAGCCGGCGTTGCCGCTCATGACGAGGACGCGGCCGTCCTGGAGCTGGACGTGCCCGGCGCAGAACATGTCCTTCGGCGTCGGGATCGTCCGGTACGCACCGGTCGCCGGGTCGTACACCGCCGACGTGAAGGTGCCCGCCTCGAACATCTCCGGGTCGTTGCCGGAGCCCGCGATCAGCAGCACCTTGCCGTTGTGGAGGACGACGGAGTGCATGGAGCGGACCGGGTTCTCGGTGGGCAGCACGTCCCAGCGGCCGTCGGCGCACTCCGCCGCGGTGCCGGTGCACTCCGGGTCCGGGACCGGCTCGGCGACCTGCTCCATGGCGTAGTCGTCGGTGGTCGCGGAGCCGGTGCCGTAGACGGAGACGCCCCAGCTGATGCGGTCGGTGCCGGCCGGGACCTCGGGCGTGCGGACACCCGCCTCGGTCCAGCCGGCGGCCATGCCGAGGGTCTTGAGGTCCGTCCAGTACTGCCAGCCCGCGGTGGCGTCGTGCCGGAAGAGGGTGAGGGACGCGTCCGGGGTGGTGGTCTTGTACCAGAGGGACAGGTCGTACTGCCTGCCCGCCGTCACCACGGGCGCGCACGCGGCGGACTCGGTGATCAGGGCCTTGCGGTCGCCGTCCGCCCGGCGGGTCAGCTCGACCTTCATGGCCTTGGCGCCGGTGTGCGCGTCGGCGGTGGTGGTGAAGGCGAAGTCGTTGTCGCCCCAGCCGGACTTCTCCCAGCAGTACGGCATGCCGTCGGTGCCGGCGGTCTCGAAGCCGGGGTTCTTGACCAGATTGGCGGCGGAGGCGGGCTGGGGCGCGGTGAGGAGCAGCCCGGTGGTGAGGGCGCCCACCGCCAGCACCGCCGTGCTTCTGCGGCTGTGTCTCATGCGGCACTCCTTGCCGTGCGGCTCTTGCGGCTCGTGCCCTCCGTGCCCTCCGTGCCTTCCGTGCGCCCGGCGCGGACCCTGCGCGGCAGGTACACCAGCGCCTCCGTCCCGGCGAAGCGCAGGACGAAGGTGATGACCAGGGCCAGCGCGGTGGCCGGCAGCACGGCCAGCCCGAACTGGCCGACGAGCAGGGCGATCAGCGGGATGCGA
>NZ_WWHX01000768.1 GCF_009862125.1 Streptomyces sp. SID5910 | reverse complement strand
TCGATCAAAACCCCTGCTCACAGGGGAGTTCAGGGAGCCCGGTGCTGCGGTATGGTCTGCCGACCCTTGGTACGGCGGATCGAGGAGCGTGCGCGTGTTCAACCGGAACCGATGCCTGCGGAGTGCCGCGGCCATCGCGTCCATATCTTCGCTGGTCACCGGATGCGGCATCCTGTCGTCCGACAGCTCCGAGGACGAGGGCCCGATCGTCGTGGGTACCACCAGCGCGCCCAGCACGCTGGATCCGGCGGCCTCGTGGGACGGCTCCTGGGAGCTGTTCCGCAACATCTACCAGACGCTGCTCAGCTACCCCAACGGCGCGACCGCGCCCCAGCCCGACGCCGCCAAGAGCTGCGCGTTCAGCGACGCGGCGAACCAGGTGTACCGGTGCGAGCTGCGCGACGGCCTGACCTTCTCCAACGGGCACCCGCTCGACGCGCAGGCGGTCAAGCACTCCATCGACCGGATCAAGAAGATCAACGTCAACGGCGGCCCCGCCGGTCTGCTCGGCAGTCTCGACCGGGTCCAGGCGCCCAGCGAGCACGAGGTGGTCTTCCACCTCAACAAGCCCGACGCCACCTTCCCGTTCGTGCTCGCCACACCGGCGATGTCGATCGTCGACCCCGCCGGCTACCCGGCGAACGCGCTGCGCGACGCGGACGGGATCGCCGGCTCCGGCCCGTACACGCTCCAGTCGTACAAGGACGGGGAGCGGGCCGAGCTGGTCCGCAACGACCGCTACAAGGGCTTCGCGGAGCGCCACAACGACGCGGTGACCGTCCGGTACTTCAAGGACTCCGCCGGCATGGTGAAGGCACTGCGCGACCACGAGATCCAGGCCACCTACCGGGGTCTCGCGGCCGACGACATCGTCACGCTCCAGGGCAAGGCCGCCAAGGAGGAGGAACTCCAGCTGGTCGAGGGCACCGGCGCGGAGATCAGCTACCTGGTGTTCAACCCGAAGGACCCGTGGGCGGGCCGCAAGGCCGTGCGCCAGGCCGTCGCCCAGGTCATCGACCGCGCGGCGATCGCCCACCAGGTCTACCAGGACACCGTCGACCCGCTGTACTCGATGGTCCCCAAGGGGCTGACGGGCCACACCACGGGCTTCTTCGACGACTACGGCGACCCCAGCGTCTCCAAGGCCCGCCGGATCCTCTCCGACGCCGGCATCACCGAGCCCGTCCCGCTCACCCTCTGGTACACCACCGACCGCTACGGCTCGGAGACCGAGGCGGAGTTCAAGGAGCTCAAGCGGCAGCTGGACGGCTCCGGACTGTTCACGGTGACGCTGAAGAGCCGGCCCTGGAAGACGTACGTCGAGGGCTACCAGAAGGGCGAGTACCCGGTGTTCGGCCGCGGCTGGTCCCCGGACTTCCCGGACGCCGAGAACTTCATCGCCCCCTTCGTCGGCGAGCAGAACGCGCTCGGCACGCCGTACGCGGCGCCCGAGATCACCGGTGAGCTGCTGCCCAGGTCCCGGCGCGAGAGCGACCGCGCCAACGTGGAGAAGGACTTCGAGCGGGCGCAGCAGATCCTCGTGAACGACGCGCGGCTGCTGCCGCTGTGGCAGGGCAAGCAGTACGTCGCCGCGAGCGACGAGATCTCGGGCGCGGAGCGGGCGCTGGACCCCTCGACGATCATGATGATGTGGCAGCTTTCCCGGAAGACCAGCTGGTAGGCGGCCTGCTCCCGGCCCGGCCGAGCGCCCCCGGGAGTGGATTGTCAGTGGTCGCCGGTAGGTTCTGAGGACTGGAAGCGACCGCACACCGTAAGGAAGTCGACGTGACCGACATCGCCATGCTGCCCGAGTCCTGGCGCGAGGTGCTGGGCGGCGAACTGCAGAAGCCCTACTTCAAGGAGCTGACGGAGTTCGTCGAGGAGGAGCGGGCGAACGGCCCCGTCTACCCCCCGCGCGAGGAGGTCTTCGCCGCGCTGGAGGCCACGCCCTACGACCAGGTGAAGGTGCTGGTCCTCGGGCAGGACCCCTACCACGGCGAGGGCCAGGGCCACGGGCTGTGCTTCTCGGTCCGGCCGGGAGTGAAGGTGCCGCCGTCGCTGCGCAACATCTACAAGGAGATGCACGCGGAGCTGGACGTCCCGATCCCGGACAACGGCTACCTCATGCCCTGGGCGAAGCAGGGCGTCCTGCTGCTCAACGCGGTGCTCACGGTCCGCGCCGGCGAGGCCAACTCGCACAAGTCCCGGGGCTGGGAGCTGTTCACCGACGCGGTGATCCGCGCGGTGGCCGGCCGGCCCGACCCGGCGGTGTTCGTGCTGTGGGGCAACTACGCGCAGAAGAAGCTCCCGCTGATCGACGAGACGCGGCACGTCGTGGTCAAGGGCGCGCACCCCTCGCCGCTGTCGGCGAAGAAGTTCTTCGGTTCCCGCCCGTTCACGCAGATCAACGAGGCGGTCGCCGCGCAGGGGCACGAGCCGATCGACTGGAACATCCCCGATCTGGGCTGACCCGGCGGACGGGGGCCGGTCGTCCGCCGGCCGGCCCGCGCGTCACGGGCCGCCTGACCTGGAAGTCCGGTGCCTGCCGTTAGCGTCGTCGGGGGACAGCCGACGAGGGGCACGGAGGACGTGGTGGCCAAGGGACAGGAGCAGACGGCGCCCGACGCCGTACTGACGCGGATCGGGCAGGTCGTCATGCTGCACCACGCCGGCGACCGCGAGGAGGCCCGCCGCCGCTACCTCGTCCTGTGGGCGGAGATCGGCGAGCACGGCGACCCGCTGCACCGCTGCACCCTGGCCCACTATCTGGCCGACACGCAGGACGACCCGGGCGACGAACTGGCGTGGGACCTGCGGGCCTTGTCGGCCGCGGAGGAACTCACCGAGGACCGTGCCGCCGGACGGCACGAGAGCGCGCCCGCCGCCCGTGCCCTGTACCCCTCGCTCCATCTCAACCTGGCCGCCGACTACGACCGGCTCGGCCACCGCGAGGCCGCCCGGCTGCATCTGCGGCGGGCCCGCGTCGCGGCCGTGGCGCTGGCCGACGACCGCTACGGCGAGGGCGTACGGGCGGCGATCCGCCGGCTGGAGACGCGCCTCGGCGACGGCGGCCCCGCGCCGGACGGCCCGTGGGGACCACCACGGCGACAGCAGTAGGCGACGCGGGCGGACGGCAGGAACCCAGGACCAAAGGACCACAGCGGCAGGACCGCGGCGGCCGTACGTCAGCGGCCGTACGTCTGCTCGCAGATGACCGCCTCCGGGCTGCCCGGGCGCCAGCCGCCGTACTGACTGCCCAGGGAGCACAGGCCCGCCCCCGTGCCGGTGCCCCCGCCGGTCGGTTTCGGCAGATCGGGGACCTGGACGTGTGGCTCCTGCGCGCCCGTGCCCGGCCGCCGGGGCGTCTCGGGACGCGCCGGCCGTGGCCGCGGCTCGGGGCGGGCGGCCGGGGGTCTGCGCGAGGCCGGGGCCGAGGGGTCTGCCGTGCGGCGCGGTTCGCCCGTGGCCCGGTCCGCGGACGGCGAGGGGCCGGTCCTCTCCAGCGCCTCCCGGGCGGGGGCCTGCACCACCCGGGGCTCGGCCGGACCGTCCGGGTGAGGCGCGGACGGACGGGCGCCGGCCGCCGGGCCGGACACGGGCTGGACCGTCGTACAGCCGGCCAGGGCCGAGACAGCCACGGTCACCAGAAGCGTTGCGGTGGTCGTCGTTCGATGCACCCGCGCCACTCTGTCGGTTGAGAGCCGCTCCGCGACGGCGGACGAGCGGAGTTTGCGCCCGTGCGGGTGATCTCCGGCCCCGTACGGGGTCCCCGCGTCCACAGCGGGTGACGTCAGTCGCCGGTGGCGCCGTCGACGCACTCGCGGATCAGGTCGGCGTGGCCGTTGTGCCGCGCGTACTCCTCGATCATGTGCGTGTGCACCCAGCGCAGGTTGTACCGCTCGCGGGTGCGCCGGTGCCTGCCCCGGGAGATCTCGTCGAGCCGGAAGCCGGCCGCGATGCGCCGGGCGGCCTCGATCTCGGCCTGCCACGTGGCGTACGCCTCCTGCCAGGTGTCCGCCCCGGTCAGGCGGAAGTCGCCGTCCGGGTCCTCGTCGCTGTAGTAGATCGGCTCGGCGTCCTCGGCCGCCATCACCCTGCGGTACCAGCTGCGCTCCACCTCGGCCATGTGCCGCACCAGACCCAGCAGGGACAGCGTGGAGGGCGCCACGGCGGCGGTCCGGAGCTGGGCGTCGGTCAGGCCCTCGCACTTCCAGGCGAGCGTCTGCCGGTGGTAGTCCAGCCAGCCCTCCAGCATGGTGCGTTCGTCGGCGTCGGTCGCGGGTTCCCGGCGGTCGGTAGTCATGGCCGCATCCTGACCCAACCCCGCATGATCCACCAGGGAATTGCCCGCGTCACCGGCCCAGCATCCCGCCGATCAGCTCCCGCAGATCCGCCCGTACGTCGTCCAGCGGCGGCGTCTCGGCGCTGAACGAACCGGCCACGCAGGAGAACATCAGCCCGTCCGCCCAGGCGACGAGCGACAGCACATGGCGGGCCGGGTCGGCCGAGCCCATCGCCGTGACGAGAGTGCCGAGCTGCTCGCGGAAACGGGCGCCGGTGGCGTCGAAGTAGGCGCGCAGCTCGGGCCGGCGCGTGGCCTCCAGGGCCAGTTCGTAGCGCGCCAGGGTGAGTTCGCGGTTGCGGGTCAGGGCGCGGTGCGTCGCCAGCGCCAGCGCGTCCACGAGGGCGTCGAGGCCGCCGCGCGGGTCCGGCATCTCGTGCAGGGCCAGCACCCGCGCCTCCCGCTCGGCGAGGCGCCGCACCGCCAGTTCCAGCAGGGCCTGCCGGGTCCGCGCGAGGTTGGACGTGGAGCCCTGGGGGAGTCCGGCCGCCTCGTCGACCGCGCGGTGTGTGAGGCCGCGCATCCCGCGCTCGGCGAGCAGGGCGAGCGCGGCGTCGGCGACGAGGCCGGCGCGGGCGGCGCCGGAGACGGGTGCGGTGCGGGCGGGCATGCGGCCAACCTACCTGGCGCACTACGGATGTAGTACAGTCGACGTGTCAGGTCACTACAGCTGTAGTGACACGAGGCGGACATGAGGAGGAGCCATGGGCCGGACCGGGCAGGCAGTCGTGATCGGCGGCGGGATCGGGGGACTCGCCGCCGCGGCGGCCCTGCACGGCGCCGGCCTGCGGGTCACCGTCCTGGAGCGCTCGCCGAGCCTGGAGCCCGTCGGCGCCGCCATCTCCCTGTCGCCCAACGCCCTGCGCGCCCTGGACGTCATCGGCCTCGGCGACGAGATCCGCGACCTCGCCGCCTGGCAGGGCGACGGAGGCCTGCGCACCCCGGGCGGGCGCTGGCTCTCCCGTTCCAGCGCCGAGGCCGCGGCGGCCCGGTTCGGCGGCCCGCTCGTGCTGCTGCACCGGGCCACCCTCATCGACCGCCTCGCCGCCCTGCTGCCGGACGGCGCGATCCGCACGGGCGCCGCCGCGACCCTCGCCGACCCCGGCGACGCCGACCGCCCGGCCCGCGTGCGCACGTCCGACGGCGAGCTGGAGGCCGACCTGGTCGTGGCCGCCGACGGCCTCCGCTCCGCCGTGCGCGGGGCGCTGTTCCCGGACCACCCCGGGCCCGTCTACTCCGGCTTCACCACCTGGCGGGTGGTCGTCCCGCTGCCCGGCGTCGCGTTCGCCTCGCACGAGACCTGGGGCCGGGGCCGCATCTGGGGCACCCACCCGCTCAAGGACGGCCGCGTCTACGCGTACGCCGCCGCCGTCACCGCGGCGGGCGGGCACGCCGCGGACGAGCGGGCGGAGCTGCTGCACCGGTACGGCGACTGGCACGACCCGATCCCCGCTGTCCTCGCCGCCACCCGCCCCGAAGACGTCCTGCGCCACGACGTGCACCACATCGCCGAGCCCCTGCCCGCCTACCACCGCGGCCGGGTCGCCCTCCTCGGGGACGCGGCCCACGCGATGCCGCCGACCCTCGGCCAGGGCGGCAACCAGGCGATCGAGGACGCGGTGGTGCTCGCCCACCACCGGGACGACCTCGCCGCCTACACGGCCGCCCGGCTGCCCCGTACGACCGCCGTCGTGCGGCAGGCCGTCAGGGTCGCCCGGCTCAACATGGCCGGCAACCGCGCCGTGACCGCCGTACGCGACGCCGCGCTCACCGCGCTGTCGAAGGCCGGCCCCGCCCTCTTCCTGCGCGGCTTCGACGGCATCGCCGACTGGCGGCCTCCGCAGGCGCCGTATGCTTCGCAGCGGACCAGGGCAGGCGAGCGTTAGAGGAGTACACCCCGTGAAGGTCGGTTGCATCGGACTCGGCGACATCGCGCGGAAGGCCTACCTGCCGGTGCTCTCCGTCCTGCCCGGTGCCGAGCTGCACCTCCAGACCCGCACCCCCGCGACCCTCACCCGCGTCGCCGACTCCCTGCGCGTCCCTGAGGCCCAGCGTCACACCGACCTCGACTCCCTGCTCGCCCAGGACCTCGACGCGGCCTTCGTGCACGCGCCGACGGCCGTCCACCCCGAGATCGTGGCCAGGCTGCTGGAGGCGGGCGTACCGACCTACGTCGACAAGCCGCTCGCCTACGAACTCGCCGATTCCGAGCGGCTGGTGGACCTCGCCGAGCGGCGCGGCACGAGCCTCGCCGTCGGCTTCAACCGGCGCCACGCCCCCGGGTACGCGCAGTGCGCCGAGCACCCGCGCGAGCTGATCCTCATGCAGAAGAACCGCACGGGCCTCCCGGAGGAACCGCGCACGATGATCCTCGACGACTTCATCCACGTCGTCGACACCCTGCGGTTCCTGGTGCCCGGCCCGGTCGACGACGTCACCGTGCGCTTCCGCGCCGAGGACGGCCTGCTCCACCACGTCGTGCTCCAGCTCGCCGGGGACGGCTTCACCGCGCTCGGCGTGATGAACCGTCTCAGCGGCTCGACGGAGGAGATCCTGGAGGTCTCCGGCCAGGACACCAAGCGCCAGGTGGTCAACCTCGCCGAGGTGATCGACCACAAGGGCCAGCCGACCGTGCGGCGCCGCGGCGACTGGGTGCCGGTGGCCCGGCAGCGCGGCATCGAGCAGGCGGTCCTCACCTTCCTCGACGCCGTGCGCTCGGGCACGGTGCTCAGTGCCCGGGACGCGCTGGAGACCCATGAGCTGTGCGAGCGGGTGGTACGCGCGGTGACGGATCCGACCGCCTGAGCCGCAGCGTCCGCACCCCGTCGCCGACCGCCCAGGCCGCCAGGACCAGCATCGCCGCGTGCACCGTCCAGTCGCCGTAGCGGACGTACGGGGTGGTGCCGTGCGCGAGCGGCACGTCGTACACCCGGGCCGCGCTCGCGTCGGTGCCGAGCCAGGGGCCGATCCGCGCACCCGTGGCGTCGTGGACGGCGGACACCCCGGTCAGCGTCGCGTGGACCATCGGCCGGCCGGTCTCGGCGGCGCGCAGCGCGGCCAGCGAGGCGTGTTGCTCGGGCGCCCAGGTGTCCTGGAACGTCGACGTCGACGACTGGGCGAGCAGCACCTCCGCGCCGTCGGCGGCCAGATGCCGGCTCATGTCGGGGAAGGCGCTCTCGAAGCACACCATCGGGCCGATCCGCAGCCCCTTGCCGACGTCCATCACGACCTGCTCCGAGCCGCGCCTGCGGTCCTCGCCCGCCGCCTTGCCGACGGAGGTGGCCCAGCCGAGCAGTGAGCGCGCCGGCACGTACTCCCCGAAGGGCACCAGCCGCATCTTGTCGTACCGGTCGCCGGTCGGGCCGTCCGGGCCGACGAGCACCGAGCTCTTGTAGATCCCGGGCTGGTCCGAGCGCCGCGCGTCCACGTTGACCAGGATGTCCGCGCCGGTCTGCCGGGACAGCTCCGCCAGCCGCCGCGCCAGGTCCGGCCGGTCGTCCAGGTCGAAGCCGACGCTGCTCTCGCCCCAGACGATCAGGTCGGCGCCCCGGTCCGCCAGCCCGCGCGTCAGCTGCTCCTCGCGGTCGAAGCGCCGGTCGGCGCTGTCGCGGCCGGCGACGACGCCGGGCTGCACCACGGCGACGGCGACCCGCTCGCCGGTGTCGGGGCGCGGCGCCCACACCCAGGCGGCGGAGGTGGCGGCGGCGGTGGCGACGAGCCCGGCCACGGCGGGCACCCGGGCCCGGCGGACGGCGGCCAGGACGGCGAGGGCCACGTTGACGGCCACCACCAGGAAGCTCAGCAGCCACACCCCGCCCACCGAGGCGAGCCGCAGCGCCGGCGCGACCTGCCACTGACTGGCGCCGATCATGCCCCAGGGGCCGCCGAGCCCCTGCCAGGACCGCACCAGCTCCACGGCCAGCCAGCCCGACGGCACCACCAGGAGCGCCACCGCGACCCTGCCGCCCGACGGGGAGCCGCCCAGCAGCCGCCGCACCAGCCATCCCCACGGCGCCCACAACGCGCCGAGCAGCGCGGCGATGACGAACGTGAACACGTGCAGGCTGGGCAGCAGCCAGTGGTGCATGGCCAGCATGAACCCGAACCCCGCGCACCAGCCGTCGTACGCGGCCCGCCTGCCGGTGGGCGCACCGCGGACCAGCAGCAGCCAGGGGACCAGGGCCACGAAGGCCCACCACCACAGCGACGGGGCGGGGAAGGCGAGGACGGGCAGCGCGCCGGCGAGTACGGCGACGGCCGAGCGCCGCCAGGGGGAGGTGAGCCAGTGGCCGAGCGTCTTCATGGGCGGCTCCCTACCCCGTGGTGCCTTCAGTGTGCGCTCTCGGTGCGGACCCGTTCAGTTGATCACACCGGCGGAACGCCGACCGGGCAGGCGCAGCCCCGGTCCGATATTCGGTGGCCCCGGGCGGACACGGGCGCCGATCCTGTCCCGCATGGATGATCAGCAGGAACCCCGCTTCCGCGTCCGCGCCCGCCACACCGACTCCACGGTCACCGTGTACCAGGCCTACCGCCCGGAGATCGGCCGCGCGGCGGCTCGCGCGGGCCGCTTCCCGCCGTCCTGGAAACGCGACCGCATGACCTGGATCAAGCCGTCGTTCCTGTGGATGATGTACCGCTGCGGATGGGGCGCCAAGGAGGACCAGGAGACGGTCCTCGCCGTCGAGATCGACCGGGAGGGCTTCGTCTGGGCGCTGCGCAACGCGTGTCTGTCCCACTACGTCCCCGAGCTGCACGGCGACAAGGAGACCTGGCAGCGGCAGCTCCGCCGGGCGCCCGCACGCGTGCAGTGGGACCCCGAACGCGATCTGCGCCTGGCCCCGCTGCCCCATCGGTCGCTTCAGCTGGGCCTCGCGGGGGAGGCGGCGGCGCGGTACGCCGACGAGTGGATCGTGGGCATCGAGGACGTGACGCCGCTCGCCGCCGAGATCCACGGGCTCGTCCGGGCCGGCGAGGACGAGCGGGCCGCCGCCCTGCTGCCGACGGAACGGCCGCTGCCGCTGGAGTCCGGCGCCCTGGAACACCTCTGCGGGTGAGCCGAGCGAGAGGCCTGTGCGGGTGGGGGATCCGCGCCTAGGATGATCGATGATCGATCGCAACTGGAGGTTGGATCATGACCCGTCCCGTCACCGTCGTCACCGGAGGCAGCCGGGGGATCGGCGCGGCGACCTGCCTGCGCCTCGCCGCCGACGGGCACGACGTCGTCGTTGGCTACGTCCGTGACGAGGCGGCCGCCGGGACGGTCGCGGCCGGGGTGCGGGAGGCGGGCGGCCGCGCTCTCGCCGTGCGGGCGGACACCTCGGCCGAGGCCGACGTGGAGCACCTCTTCGAGGCGGCGGAGCGGGAGCTGGGCCCGGTGACCGGTCTGGTGAACAACGCGGCGGTGACCGGCCCCCTGGGGCGCCTCGCCGACAGCGACACCGCGGACCTGCGCCGGGTCCTCGACGTCAACCTGCTGGGCGCGCTGCTCTGCGCCCGCCGTGCCGCGCAGCTCATGACCGCGCGGGGGCGCGGAGTGATCGTCAACGTGTCGTCGGGCGCCGCGACCCTCGGCAGCCCGGGGGAGTACGTCCACTACGCGGCGTCCAAGGCCGGCGTCGACGCCCTGACCGTGGGCCTGGCCAAGGAGCTCGGCCCGGCCGGAGTCCGCGTCAACGCCGTCGCACCGGGCGTCATCGACACCGAGATGCACGCCGCCATGGGCGACCCGGACCGGGCCCGGCGGGTGGGGGCGGTCGTACCGCTGGGGCGCGCGGGGCGGGCCGAGGAGATCGCCGCGGCCGTCGCCTGGTTGATGTCACCGGACGCGTCCTACACGACGGGCACGGTGCTGCGCGTCGCCGGTGGACGCTGAGGCGTCAACGCGGCGCACGCGGGGGGAGGTTGCCCGGGGGCCTGCCTCCCCGGCGGCTCAGGCGGCCTCGATGAGTTCGCAGCGGATCGCGGCGGCCCACTCGACCACCAGCAACTCGTACTCCACGCGCTCCTGAGCCGACAGGGATCCGCCCGCGCGTCGCCACAGCGAGCGGATCTGGTCGTTCAGCTCCGCTGCGGAACGCACGGAACCAGGGGTCACGTATTCGGGGGACATGCGGACAAGCCTAGGGGCAAGCACTGACACTGCGCTACCGGACGGCTACGCAGGCATATGCCCGTCAGCCGGCCGACTCGGCGGCGTGCGGGCTGAGGACACCGGCCGCGACCAGGGCGATGATGAGGACACCGAGCGCGATGCGGTACCAGACGAACGGCATGAAGCTCTTGGTGGAGATGAACTTCATGAACCACGCGATCACGACATATCCCGTGCCGAAGGCGATGACCGTCGCGAACAGCGTCGGGCCCCAGGAGACGTGGTCGCTCTCCATCGCGTCCTTGAGCTCGAACAGCCCGGAGGCGAGCACCGCGGGGACCGCGAGCAGGAACGAGTACCGGGCCGCGGCCTCGCGCCGGTAGCCCATGAAGAGGCCGCCGCTGATGGTCGCGCCGGACCGGGAGACGCCGGGGATGAGGGCCATCGCCTGGCAGAGCCCGTAGATCAGGCCGTCCCGGACGCCCAGGTCTTCCAGTTCCTTGCGCCGCCTCGGCGCACGGTGCCGGCCGCCCGTCTCGTCCCGCGCCGCCAGCCGGTCCGCGACGCCGATGATCACGCCGACGACGATCAGCATGGTCGCGGTGATGCGCAGGTCGCGGAACGGCCCCTCGATCTGGTCCTTCAGCGTCAGGCCGAGCACGCCGATCGGGACCGAGCCGATGATCACCAGCCAGCCCATCCGGGCGTCCGGGTCGCCGCGCATCTCCTTGCTGGTGAGCGAGCGGGTCCACGCCGAGATGATCCGCCCGATGTCCTTGCGGAAGTAGATGAGGACCGCGGCCTCCGTGCCGATCTGGGTGATCGCCGTGAAGGCCGCCCCCGGGTCGTGCCAGCCGGAGAACGCCGCGGTCAGGCGCAGGTGCGCGCTGGAGGACACGGGGAGGAACTCGGTCAGCCCCTGGACGAGTCCGAGGACGAGGGATTCAAACCAAGACATGAAGTTACGGAGTCCAAGTGCCGATCGAGGAACGGTCGATGGACACACCGAGCCACCGTCCGCGGTGATCAGGATCAGGCGTGTCGAGGGGCAGCGTAGCGCCCCGAAATGACGGCCGGACGACAGGGGTGAGGGGGCCAGGGGCGGTCGGCCGGGCCCCGTCACCCCTCGTCACTCCGGGTGGGTCCCCGTCACCGCCCGCGCAGCTGGTGGCGCCTGCGCCAGGCCACCACCGCGCCCGCCAGCCCCGGCAGGGCGATGCAGGCCATGGCGATCAGGAAGGCCGGCGAGGTCGGCGTCGAGGCGCGGGCGCCGGCCACCGCGTAGGCGGCGGTGTTCGGGATCGACCCGAGGCCCGTCGCCAGCAGGAACGGCAGCAGGCCCATGCGGGAGACGGCCGCGCAGTAGTTGGCGGCGGCGAACGGCACCCCCGGGAACAGCCGCGCCGCCAGCATCGAGCGGAAGCCGTGCCGGCTGAGTTGTCCGTCCGCCGCCTTCAGCCACTTGCCCCGCAGCAGCGGGCGCAGCGCTTCCTGGCCGAGTACGCGGCCGAGGCAGAAGGCGACCCCGGCGCCCAGCACCGTGCCCGCCAGGGCGGAGGCGAGGCCGAGCTGCGAGCCGAACAGGGCACCCGCGGCCAGGTTGAGCAGCGGGCGCGGGACGAAGGCGACGGTGCACAGTCCGTACGCCACCGCGTAGGCGAGCGCCGCCGCGGCGCCCCCGAGCTGTGGTGGCCAGCCGTTCGTCAGCAAGTGCTGCGGCTGGAACAGCACCACCGCCGTCCCGGCCGACGCGAGCAGGGCGACGAGCAGGGAGAAACGGGACCACGGGGAGAGCAGAACTCTCGTCACGCGGGCGGCGAGACCGGTCGGTGCGACGGGCCCCGCGGCCGTCGCGACGGCGAGTTCCGTCGCGGCGGCCCGGGGAGAGGCCGTGATGGTGCCCCCAGAGCGGGTGGTGGCATCGAACATCCGGCGACACTAACCGACATATGTGTGTGATCGCCGTAGGGTGCGTCTCATGAGCGTCACAGCCACGGGAATTCCGGACGTGCCGCACAGCCCTCTCGCCGACACCGTGCTGGAGCGGCTCACCGCCGTGTACGCCGGCGCCGCCGACCCCGAGCGGGCCGTGGCGATGCGGGCGTACATGAAGGACGTGGCCCCTTTCCTGGGCCTGACCACGCCTGATCGCCGTGCCCTGTCCCGCACGGTGCTGGCCGGCCTGCCCCGTCCCGGTGAGGCGGACTGCGCCGCGATCGCGCTGCGCTGCTGGCGGCTGCCCGAGCGCGAGTACCACTACTTCGCCGTCGATCTCCTGCGCCGTCATGTGACGTATTGCTCCTCCGAATTCCTGCCGGTGGTCCGGCATCTGGTCACCACCGTCCCCTGGTGGGACACCGTCGACCTGCTCGCCGCGCACGTCGTCGGCGGGCTGGTCGCGGCCGACCGCGGCCTCACGGCCGACATGGACGCCTGGATCGCGGACGAGGACGTCTGGCTGGCCCGTACGGCCCTGCTCCACCAGCTGCGCTACCGGGAACGCACCGACACCGACCGCCTCTTCGGCTACTGCCTGCACCGGTCCGGCCACCCCGACTTCTTCGTCCGCAAGGCCATCGGCTGGTGCCTGCGCGAGTACGCCAAGACCGACCCCGACGCCGTACGCGCCTTCGTCGCCGCACACGGCCAGACCCTCGCCCCGCTCTCCGTGCGGGAGGCACTGCGCAACATCGGTCCCTAGCGACTGCCGTGCCGTCAAAAAGCATTCGACGTGCGACAAGGCGTCGGCGATGATCTGCGTCATGTTCCGGTACGCCTTCCACCTCGCAGCATCCGCGGTCGCGGATGCCCCGAAGGCTGCCGTCACCCACTTCACCGCCGCAGTCGACGGCGCCCGAAGCTGACCCTCCCCGGATCGTCCGGCGGACCCCGCAGGGGGAGGGTCGGCCGGCCCCAGGGGTTCCCACCACCGCCACGAGGCTTCGAGGTACCGCCATGTCCAAGACGGCGTACGTCCGCACCAAACCGCATCTCAACATCGGCACGATGGGCCATGTCGACCACGGCAAGACCACCCTGACCGCCGCCATCACCAAGGTCCTCGCCGAGCGCGGCGCCGGCACGTTCGTGCCGTTCGACCGCATCGACCGCGCCCCCGAGGAGGCGGCGCGCGGCATCACCATCAACATCGCGCACGTCGAGTACGAGACCGACACCCGGCACTACGCGCACGTCGACATGCCCGGCCACGCCGACTACGTGAAGAACATGGTCACCGGCGCCGCCCAGCTCGACGGGGCGATCCTCGTCGTCTCCGCGCTGGACGGGATCATGCCGCAGACCGCCGAACACGTGCTGCTCGCCCGGCAGGTGGGCGTCGACCACATCGTGGTAGCGCTCAACAAGGCCGACGCCGGGGACGAGGAGCTGACCGACCTCGTCGAGCTGGAGGTCCGCGAGCTGCTCACCGCGCACGGCTACGGCGGCGACGCCGTGCCCGTCGTACGGGTCTCGGGGCTGAAGGCCCTGGAGGGCGACCCGCGGTGGACGGCCTCCGTCGAGGCGCTGCTCGACGCCGTGGACACCTATGTGCCCATGCCCGAGCGGTATCTGGACGCGCCGTTCCTGCTGTCCGTGGAGAACGTGCTCACCATCACCGGCCGCGGCACGGTCGTCACCGGCGCCGTCGAGCGCGGCACCGTCCGCGTCGGCGACCGGGTCGAGGTGCTGGGCGCCTCCGTCGAGACGGTCGTCACCGGCCTGGAGACCTTCGACAAGCCGATGGAGGAGGCGCAGGCCGGGGACAACGTGGCGCTGCTGCTGCGCGGGGTCGCCCGCGACACGGTGCGCCGCGGCCACGTGGTCGCCGCACCCGGCAGTGTCGTGCCCGCCCGGCGCTTCACGGCGCGGGTGTACGTGCTGTCGGCGCGCGAGGGCGGACGGTCGACGCCGGTCGCCACGGGGTACCGGCCGCAGTTCTACATCCGCACCGCGGACGTGGTCGGGGACGTGGACCTCGGCGAGGTGGCCGTCGCCCGGCCCGGGGACACCGTCACGATGACGGTGGAGTTGGGGCGGGACATGCCGCTGGAGACCGGCCTCGGGTTCGCCGTCCGGGAGGGCGGACGGACGGTGGGCGCGGGGACGGTGACGTCCGTGGGGTGAGCACCGTGGCCTCCGGCGCGGTGGGCGGGGGCGGGCCGTCGTGGACGGTCGCGCCCCCGTGCCGCCGACGGCGTCGCCCCGCCGCACAATGGAGGCGTGAACCATGAGGGAGTGAACGAGGCCCTGCCCGTCAGCCGCGTCACCGACCACGGCACCGTCAAGCTCATGCCCGACGTCGACCGGCGGCGGGCCTGGCTGCTCACCGTCGACGGGGCGCCGCAGTCCTACGTCGACCTGGACGAGCCGGCGCACCTGGAGTTCGAGTACACCCGCCGGCTCGGCCATGTCCTGGACACGGTCGCCGAGCCGGGGCGCGCGCTGGACGTGGTGCACCTGGGCGGCGGCGCGTTCACGCTGCCCCGGTACGTGGCCGAGACCCGGCCCGGCTCCCGGCAGGACGTCGTGGAGGCCGACCGGGGGCTGCTGGACGTGGTCGCCGAGCATCTGCCGCTGCCCGAGGGCGCCGGCATCACCGCGCACGGCGCCGACGCCCGCGCCTGGCTGGCGGACGCCCCCGACGACTCGGCCGACGTCCTGGTCGCCGACGTCTTCGGGGGCTCACGGGTGCCCGCGCACCTGACCTCCGTCGAGTACGCCCGCGAGGCGGCCCGCGTCCTGCGTCCCGACGGCGTGTACGTCGCGAACCTGGCCGACGGGGCGCCCTTCGCCTTCCTGCGCGGCCAACTGGCCGGATTCGCCACGCTCTTCGAGGAGCTGGCGCTCGTCGCCGAGCCGGGTGTGCTGCGCGGGCGCCGCTTCGGCAACGCCGTCCTCGTCGCCGCGCACCGGCCCCTCGACACGGCGGCGCTGACCCGGCGCACCGCCGCCGACGCCTTCCCGGCCCGCGTCGAACACGGGCCCGCCCTGCGGGACTTCATCGGCGACGCACGGCCGGTGCGGGACGAGGACGCCCTGCCGTCGCCCGAGCCTCCCGCCGGGGCGTTCGGCATCGGCTGAGCGGCGGCCGGGGGCCGGGGGGCCTAGGCCTCCGTCGGCGGTTCCTCGGTCAGGCGCACGGTGCTGAGGATCTTCTGGACCGTCGCCTCGGGGATCTCGTCCTTGACGCCCTTGGCGCCGTAGAGGTTCCAGGTGACGAAGTTGCCCGCGCCGTTCTTGAACGCGAAGGTGATGGCCTTGCCCTCGCTGTCGCACTTCCCCTTCTGCGGGGTGCCCTCCGAATGGGCCGTGGCGAGGCTGCCCTTGATGCCGGAGGCCGTGGTGTAGTCCTTCGGCTTGTCGTACTTGACGCTCTTCCTGTCCGGCTCCGTGTAGCCGCCGTAGATCCACCACGGCACCCGGGTCTCGGCCGCCTCGGCGGTCTCCTTGGCGCCGTCCTCGCCGCGGGTGCCGGCGGTGGCGAGCGCGGTGCTCTCCTTGCGGCCGTCCTTGTCGGAGTCCTCCGTGCACCACTCGGACTTGAGGTAGGCAGGGGCGGTGACGGTGGTGCGTTCCGTCTTGCCCTTCTCCTCCCACTCGAAGCCGACGCTCGTGTCGGTGCTCTCGATCTCCCAGTCGGCGGGCACGTCGAACATGGTGCCGAAGCGCGGGTTGGCGACGACCTTCCAGCCCTCGACGGTCGGCTTCAGCTCGTCGGCGCCGCGCGGGTTGTCGTCGCCGGTGGACGCGCTCGGATCGGCCGTCGGGGACGCGGACTTGTCCGCGGACGCGCTCGCGGACGGCTTCTTGCCCTTGCCGTCGTCGGCCTTGTCGTCCTTGTCACCGCCCAGCACGAGGAAGCCGGTCACGCCGGCGGCCACGACCACGGCCAGCGACGCGATGATGGCGACCAGCTTCGTCCGGTTCCCGCCGCCACCGCCACCGCCGCCACCGCCGGCGAAGGTCGGCGGCTCCGGCCTGCCGGGGGGCTGGTTGGCGCCCCACTGCGGCTGCTGTCCGTACGGGCCGGGCTGCTGCTGGTAGCCGGGCTGCTGATACGGATTCGGCTGCTGGTACCCCGGCTGCTGGTACGGGTTGTTCTGCGGATTCTGCTCGCCCCCGGGCGGCTGCTGTCCTGGCCACATGACTAGTCACCCTAGTGCGGCCGAGGACACGATTCGGTCACTGCCGCTTGTCAGGGACGTACCGAAGCGGGGCCCGGGCGGGCGGCGGTGCCGCGGTCCCTCAGGAGTCCGAGGGCGTGAACTCCCGCACGGTGCCCGCGATCTGCCGCACGGTGGCGTCCGGCACCTCGTCACCGACCCGCGCGGCACCGACGAACGACCAGGAGAGGAGATCGCCGTCGGCGGACTTGAAGGCGAACGTGGTCGCCTTGCCGTCCACGTCGCACTTGCCCCGCTTCGTCACCCCGGCCGAACGGGAGGTGGCCAGGCTGCCGGTGATGCCGGAGGCGGTCGTGAACGAGACCACCGGCTCCGTCGTGATCTTCTTCCGGTCGGGCTGGGTGAACGCCCCGTACACCCACTGCGCCGAGTCGGCCCGGGCGATCTCCTCGGTGCTGCGCGCCCCGTTGTTGCCCCGCGTGCCGGCGGAGGCGAGCGGGGTGTGGTCGACCGAGCCGTCCTTGTCGTCGTCGGAGGCGCACCACTCCTCCTGGAGCACGGCCGGGGCCTTCATGCCGATCAGCGGCTTGTCCTCGGGGTCCTTGTCGTCGGTGACGAAGCTGACCCAGTCGGGCGACTGCCGCTTCCAGGACGCCGGTACGTCGAAGGCGATGCCGAGGCCCGTGTTCACCACGGTGCTCCAGCCGGAGACGGTCGGCCGCGGGGCGCCGTCCGCGTTCCGCGCGTCACCGGAGGGCGAGGGGGCGGACGCGGAGGACGCGGCCGGCTCCGGCTCGGCCTTCTCGTCCTCGCCGCCGCCCAGGAGGACGACTCCGGCCACGGCGGCGGCCACCACGACGGCCGAGGCGGCCACGATCGCCACCACCTTGGTGCGGCGTCCGCCCGGCCCCCCGCTCGGCGGCGGACCCGCCGTGACCGTGGGCGCGTTCCACGGCGCGGGCGGCTGCTGACCGGGGTGCGGTGCGGGCTGCTGGTAGCCCGGCTGCTGGTACGGATTCGGCTGCCCGGAGTGCGGACCCCCGGCGGATGACTGCTCTCCTGGCCACATGGGCGGCAAGCATAGGGCGATCACCGCGGGCCGCCGGCTCTGGCCCCCGGATGCTACTCATGGGTAACCTGCTGTCATGAGCGCAGATCAGATGTCGATCGGCGAGTTGCTCGCCGCCACGGTGCCGATGGTCAGGACCCTGAACCTCGAGTACCTGGAGACCACCCCCGAGAAGGCGGTCCTGGCCCTGCCGGACCAGAGCGAGTACCGCAACCACGTCGGCGGACCGCACGCCGGAGCCATGTTCACGCTGGGCGAGTCGGCCAGCGGGGCGATCGTCCTGGCCGCCTTCGGCGACCAGCTCTCCCGCGCCGTGCCGCTGCCGGTCACCGCCGAGATCGCGTTCAAGAAGATCGCCCTGGGCCCCGTCACCGCCACCGCCACCCTCGGCCGGCCGATCACCGAGGTCGTCGCGGAACTGGACGAGGGCAAGCGCCCCGAGTTCCCGGTGAGCGTCGCCATCCAGCGCGAGGACGGGGCGGTGACCGGGGAGATGACCGTGGTGTGGACCCTGCGGCCCAACGGCTGAGCCACACACTCGCGGCCGGGCACGGCCCGCGGACCGGTAGGCTTCCCGGGTGCGCCTCCACCGAGGCGCACCCGGGAAGCGGCGGGGCAGGCACCCGCGCACGGCAGGGACGCGAATCGGAGGCTGCGGCGTTGCACGTCCAGGAGTGGCTCGACACGGTGCCCGCGGCGGCCGTCTACGCCGTCGTCGGACTGGTCATCGGTCTGGAGAGCCTCGGCATCCCCTTGCCCGGCGAGATCATCCTGGTCTCGGCGGCCCTGCTCTCCTCCCAGCACGGCGGCGTCGACCCGGTGATCCTCGGCGCCTGCGCCAGCGCGGGCGCGGTGATCGGCGACTCCATCGGGTACGCCATCGGCCGCAGGGGCGGCCGGCCCCTGCTGGCCTGGCTGGGCAGGAAGTTCCCGAAGCACTTCGGCGAGGGGCACATCGCCACCGCCGAGCGGTCCTTCCAGAAGTGGGGCATGTGGGCCGTGTTCTTCGGCCGCTTCGTCGCCCTGCTGCGCATCTTCGCCGGCCCGCTGGCCGGCGTGCTGCGGATGCCGTACTGGAAGTTCCTGATCGCCAACGTCCTCGGCGGCATCGTCTGGGCGGGCGGCACCACCGCCGTCATCTACTACGTCGGTGTCGTCGCCGAGTCCTGGCTCAAGCGCTTCTCGTGGCTGGGCCTGGTGGCCGCGGTCGTCATCGGCGTCGTCTCCATGCTCGTCGTGAAGCGCAAGGCGGCGAAGGCCCGGCCGGAACCGGACCCCGTCACCGCAGACTGACGCGCCCCCGCGGCTCCCCGCTCAGTCGTGGACCTCGCCGTGGGCCTTCGCCAGCTCCGCGTACATCGTCCCGTTGAGCGTGACGCCCTGACGCTCCTCCTCCGTCAGCTCGCGCCGCACCTTCGCCGGCACACCGGCGACCAGGGAACCCGGCGGCACCCGCATGCCCTGCGGGACGAGGGCCTGGGCGGCCACCAGTGAACCGGCGCCGATCACCGCGCCGTTGAGGACGGTGGCGCCCATGCCGATCAGGCAGTCGTCCTCGACGG
Organism: Streptomyces sp. SID5910; assembly: GCF_009862125.1. Lineage (GTDB taxonomy): Bacteria > Actinomycetota > Actinomycetes > Streptomycetales > Streptomycetaceae > Streptomyces. The sequence continues at coordinate 2,434 of NZ_WWHX01000768.1, read as the reverse complement.
TCGCGCCGTGCACGACCGCGTTGTGCCCGATGGAGACGCGCTCGCCGACCGTGACGGGGAAACCGGGGTCGGCGTGGAGCGTGCAGTTGTCCTGGACGTTGCTGCTCGCGCCGACGGTGATCCGTTCGACGTCGCCGCGCAGCACCGCGCCGTACCAGACGCTCGCCCCCGCGTGCAGCGTCACGTCCCCGACGACCGAGGACGTCGGTGCCACGAAGGCCTCGGCGTCCACCTTCGGGTCCTTGCCGCCGATGCCCTTGATCAGCGCCTTGTGCGTCATCGTTGCCTCCTGCTCGGGTGATGCAGTGCACCGTACGCCACCCGGTGGGGTGAAGATCACAGGCCTCCGGCGCCTTCCCGGCGGCGCGTGCTGAGTACCGTGAGCGGGTGCCGAAGCGCAAGAACACGTTCTCGTCCTGGTCCACCCGCCTCGCGCAGCGCGCCGTCCACGCGGGGTGGGCCTGGGTGCAGCGCACCGGCTCCGTCACCGCCGCGCACCCCGGGCGCTTCCGCTTCGGCGCGCTGGGGACGGGCACCCGGCTCGCCTTCCCGCTCGGCACGGTCTTCGGCGAGCCCTGGATCCACGTCGGCGCCCACTGCATCATCGGCGAGCAGGTCACCCTGACCGCCGGGCTCATGCCCGACCTCGACCTCGGCCCCGAGCCGATCCTGCGCATCGGCGACGGAGTCGTCCTCGGCCGCGGCAGCCACGTCATCGCGGACACCACCGTCACCATCGGCAGCGACTGCTACTTCGGCCCGTACGTCTACGTCACCTCCACCAACCACTCCTACGACGACCCGCACCAGCCCATCGGCAAGCAGTGGCCCCGGATGGAGCCGGTGGAGATCGGCTCCGGCTGCTGGATCGGCACCGGCGCGGTGATCCTGCCCGGCGCGCGGATCGGACGGAACGTGGTGGTCGCCGCCGGTGCCGTGGTCCGCGGCACGGTCCCCGACCACGCCGTGGTGGCGGGCGCGCCCGCACGCGTCGTACGGCGCTGGACGCCCGCGGAGGGCTGGCAGCCGCCGATGCGGACCCCGGCCCCCGTGCCGCTCCCCGACGGGGTCACGCCGGAGGAACTGCGGGCCCTGGCCCGGCTGGACGAGGAGACGGTGGCCCGCCTGGCCGAACTGGACGCCCGGCCCACGGGAAAGCTCGCGGAACCGGCCACGGAGGGCTGAGCCCAGGGGGCGTCGAGGGTGTCCCTCCGGCTCAGCCCGCCGCCGGCAGCAGTGTGCCCCTCAGGGCGAGCGGCCTCGCAGTACAGTTCAGTGAACGATCAGGTGCAGTCCACCGCAGTTCAACGCACTGCACCACGTCATCCAGAATAATGGACGGAATGTGTCGGACCTCGACCTGCTGACCCAGTCCCTGGCGCGGAACGTCAAGCGCTGGCGCACCGAGCGCGGCTTCACTCTGGACGCGCTGGCCGCGCGGGCCGCCGTCAGCCGCGGCATGCTCATCCAGATCGAGCAGGCGCGCACCAACCCCAGCCTCGGCACGGTGGTCAAGATCGGTGACGCCCTCGGCGTCAGCATCACCACCCTGCTCGACTACGAACAGGGCCCGGCGGTCCGCATCGTCCCCGCCGACCAGGCCGTACGGCTCTGGCACACCGACGCCGGCAGCTACAACCGGCTGCTCGCCGGCGCCGAGGCCCCCGGCCCCCTGGAGATGTGGGACTGGCGGCTCATGCCGGGCGACAGCAGCCCCTCCGACCCGCACCCCGCCGGCACGGTCGAGCTCGTGCACGTCACGTCCGGGGAGCTGACGCTCACCGTCGACGGCGTGGCCCACCGCGTCCCCACCGGCGCCAGCGCCTCCTTCGAGGCCGCCGCCCCGCACACGTACGGCAACGAGGGCGAGGAGCCGATGGAGATGATCATGGCGGTGTCGGTGCCGCCCGTCCGCTGAGACGACCGGCCGCGTGGCGGCCCGGAGTTGTTAGCGTGCGGCCATGCACGCACCCATCGGAGACTTCGACAGCGCCACGCCCGCGCCGGACTGCCTCGACGAGCTGACAGCCCCGGTCGCCGACGCCGTGCGCGCCTGGCGCGGCAGCGTCCCCGCCGAGCAGATCGTCTACGTCGACACCGACCCGCGGTGGGCCGACACCGCCGTCTTCGTCGAGCACTACGGCCGTGAACTGCTGGAGCGGTCCGCGAACTGCGTGGTGGTCTCCGGCAAGCGGGGCGGCGAGACCACGCTCGCCGCGTGCGTGGTCCTCTCCACGACCCGCGTCGACGTCAACGGGGCCGTGCGCCGTCAGCTCGGCGCCCGCAAGGCCTCGTTCGCCCCGATGGACACGGCGACGGGCGAGAGCGGCATGGAGTACGGCGGGATCACCCCGGTCGGTCTGCCCGCCGACTGGCCGGTGCTGGTGGACCCGGCCGTCGCCGACCTGCCCTACGTCCTGGTCGGCAGCGGACA
>NZ_WWHX01000767.1 GCF_009862125.1 Streptomyces sp. SID5910 | reverse complement strand
ACACGCTCGTCTACGCCACCGGGTTCGACGCGATGACCGGCGCCGTCGACCGGATCGAGGTGCGCGGCCGGGGCGGACGGCTCCTCAGGGACGTCTGGCGGGCGGGCCCGCGCACCTACCTCGGTCTCGGCACCGACGGCTTCCCGAACTTCTTCAACCTCACCGGTCCCGGCAGTCCCTCCGTCATGGCCAACGTGGTCCTCGCGGCCGAGCAGCACGGCGACTGGCTGGCCGACTGCCTGCGCCACCTCGACACACACGGGTACGCGGCCGTCGAGGCGACCGGGGAGGCCGTGGAGGAGTGGGTCGCCGAGTGCCGTGACCGCGCGGCGGCCACCCTGATGATGTCGGCGGACTCCTGGTACCTCGGCGCCAACATCCCGGGCAAGCCACGGGTGTTCATGCCGTACGTGGGCGGGTTCGGGGTGTACGGGCGGATCATCGCGGACGTCGCGGCGTCCGGCTACAAGGGGTTCGACCTGATCCCCCGCTGACGGCACACGCGAGGGCCCCGTCCTCCTGCGGGAGGCGGGGCCCTCGTCCGCGTCCGGACTCAGCCGGCGCCGAGTCCCCGGCGCAGGACGCCGAACGCGGTGTCGCGGGCCGCGGCCGCCTCGGGCAGGGCGCCGGCCATCGACAGGAACCCGTGGAACATGCCGGCGTAGTGGTGTGCCCGCACGGGGACTCCGGCCGCCGCGAGGGCTGCGGCATACGCGAGGCCCTCGTCCCGCAGGGGGTCGAGGCCGGCGGTGACGACATGGGCCGGCGGGAGCCCGGACAGGTCGGCGCCGGCCAGCGGAGCGGCGTACGGGTCGGTCCGGTCCGCGGGGTCGGGCAGGTAGCTGTCCCAGTACCAGCGCAGATGGTCGGCGGTAATGAAGTACCCCTGCGCGTTCTCGCGGTGGGAGGGCCGGGAGCGGGCGGGGTCGAGCATCGGATAGTAGAGCGACTGGCAGGCGATCGCGGGGCCGCGCCGGTCGCGGGCGGTCAGGGCGAGGACGGTGGCGAGGTTGGCGCCGGAGCTGTCCCCGGCGACGGCGAGCCGGCGGTCCGGGAACGTCTTCGCGGTCCACAGCAGGGCCGTGTAGGCGTCCTCGGGCGCGGCGGGGAACGGGTGTTCGGGGGCGCGCCGGTAGTCCACCGCGACGACGACGGCGCCGGTGGCGTCGGCCGTGCGGCGGCAGAAGTCGTCGTGGCTGTCGAGTCCGCACAGGGCGAAGCCGCCGCCGTGGCAGAAGACGATCACGGGGGCGTCCTCGTAGTGGCGCGGGTCGTAGACCCGTACGGGCACGCCGTCGGCGTCCTCGTCGCGGACACGGGCGACGGGCAGCGGGGTGACCGGGGGCACGGGGCGGGAGGCGAAGAAGGCGCGCACCTCGGCGATGTCCGTCATCTCCGTGCCGAGCGGCGGGAAGCTCGCGGTGGCCCGGTCGATGACCGCCCGGACCTCGGGTCCTGGGCGGGTCACGCGTCCGCTCCCCGCTGCGGGAAGACGGGCAGCCGGCCGGCCGACGCGCCGCCGTCCACGGCGAGTTCGGCGCCGGACATGTAGGACGAGGCGTCGGAGGCGAGGAACGCGACGAGCCGGGCCACCTCCTCGGGCTCCCCCACGCGTCCCAGCGGGGCACCCGGGTGCTCCTTGGACTCCAGGTGGGCGGTCATGGCCGTGGCGATGGCCCCAGGGTGCACGGAGTTGACGCGGATGCCGTCCGCGCCGAGTTCGAGGGCGGCCGTCCTGGTGAGGCCGCGCAGCCCCCACTTGGCCGCCCCGTAGGCGCCGTGCCCCCACATGCCCTGGAGGCCGGCCTGCGAGGAGATGTTGACGATGGATCCGCCGCCGCCCGCCCGCATCGCGCCGGCGACCGCGCGGATGCCGAGGAACGGGCCCATCAGGTCGACCCGGAGGATCGTCTCCAGGCGGGCCGGGTCCTCCTCGACGACGGTCGCCGTGCTGTAGACGGCGGCGTTGTTGACGAGGACGTCGAGTCGGCCGAAGCCGTCCACGGCGGCGGCCACCGCGGCGTCCCAGGACTTCTCGTCGGTCACGTCGTGCCGGACGAACCGGGCGGCGGGGCCGAGGGACGCCGCCGTCGCCTCCCCCTCGGCCTCCAGCACATCGGTGAGGACGACGTGCGCGCCGAGTTCGGTGAGCAGGCGGGCCTCGGCCGCGCCCATGCCTCGTGCCGCGCCGGTGACCAGCGCGACCTTCCCTGTCAGATCGACGGACATCAGCGGTTCTCCTGGTTGCGGACGCTCGGACGGAGTCTCGTGCCGTGCCGGCACGGGGTGCCTATCGAGCCTGCCCGCGCCGGGCCGCCCGGCGGCAGTGCCGTTTCCCGGTGAGCGGGAAGCACCGAGTGCCGACACCGGGGGCCTGCTGGGAGCATCGCCGCTGCCCGCACCACAGCGGCCAACGGGAGGTACCGGCATGAGCGGACGGGTGGACGGCAAGGTCGTCGTCGTGACGGGCGGGGCGCGCGGTCTGGGCGCCGCCTGCGCGCGCCGGCTGGTCGCGGAGGGCGCGAAGGTGGTGATCGGTGACGTGCTCGTGCCGGAGGGCACGGCGCTCGCGGAGGAACTGGGCGCGGACGACGCGCTGTTCGTGGAGCTGGACGTCACGGGCGAGGCGGCCTGGCAGGCGGCCGTCAGGCGCACGGAGGAGGTGTGGGGCCCGGTCACGGGCCTGGTGAACAACGCGGGCCTGGTCCACCGCTGCCCCGTGGAGGAGCTGACGGAGGCCGACTACCGACGGGTCGTGGACGTCAACGAGGTGGGTGTCTTCCTCGGCATGAAGACCGTGCTGCCGTCGATGCGGGCGGCCGGCGGCGGCTCGATCGTCAACATGTCCTCGCTGGGCGGGATCATCGCGTTCCCGTACATCCTCGGCTACACGGCCTCGAAGTGGGCGGTGCGCGGCATGACGAAGGCGGCGGCGCAGGAGTTCGCCCCGGACCGCGTCCGCGTCAACTCCGTGCACCCCGGGGTCGTGGCGACGGAGATGACGGCGGACTCGGACCGCTCGCACGCGATGGTGACCCACCAGCCGATCCCGCGGGCGGCGCGGCCCGACGAGATCGCCGGCATGGTGCTGTACCTGCTGTCGGACGAGGCGAGTTACGCGACGGGCTCGGAGTTCGTGGTGGACGGCGGCTACTCCAGCCAGTGAGCGCCGGCGGCCAGTGTCATCGCGGTGCGCGGGCCGGCTCCTCCAGGCCCGCCGGGTCACCGGACGGGCCGGCGCCGGTCGTCTTCCGTGTGGACCCCGGCTGCGGGTCTTCGCGCCGCGGCCGGACCCAGAGGGCGTGGACGCCACCGAGGAGCGCCAGCCACACCGCGCCGACGACCAGGGCGACCCGGGTGCTCCCGTCGAAGGCGAGCAGCACCATGACCCCGGCCATGAAGACGATGGCGGCGATCTGCCCGTAGGGCCAGAAGGGCGCGGGGAACCTCAGCGAGCGGGGCGCCGATCATGACGAGGGTGGTCACCCACGGCACGCCGTTGCGTGTCACCCGCAGCATGACGGCGGGGCCCTGACCCCGCTCGGCCAGGCCGAACATGGTGCGGCCCGCGGCGAAGATGTCGCTGTTGATCGCGGACAGGGCGGCGGTGAGGACGACGAGGTTGAGGACGGCGGCCGCGGACTTGAGCCCGACGCCGGCGAAGATCTCGACGAAGGGGCTGCCCACAGCAGGCCGCCAGGCCGTGAGAAGCGACGAGAGCCGCGGCCTGGCGGCCGCGGCCGTTCCCGACGGGCCGGCCCGGTCAGCGGCCGGCGAGGTCGACCAGTTCGACGACCGCGAGAACCCCGTCGACGCCGATGGTGTCGCAGTCCTCCCCCGAGAACAGGGCGGCGTCGAGCCGGCCGAGGCGGACGGACGCCCCGTGCAGCAGGGCCGTCCCCGCCAGGACGACCGCGAGGACGCGGGTCCCGGCGCCCGGCCGTACGGCGGTGTCCGACCGCTCGATGCGGACCCGCGCCGTCGTGCCGGCCCGCCGGACCATCACGTTGAAGTCGACGATCGGCCCGCCGAGCAGCCTGCACTCGGTCACGGCGTCACCGGGGAAGGCGAAGGGCTCGTACGGGGCGTCCACCACGTGCGGGGTGCCGTCGACGGTCAGCGCCATGCCCGGGCCGTCGATGACGGTGATGATCCGGTCGACGCCGTCGAAAGCGGAGAACGGTCCGCTGTGCGCGACGTCGGCGACGCTGACCCGCCACGCGAAGTCGCCGGTCCCGGCGCCCTCGGGGTGGACGGCGACCTCGGACGTGACGCCGCCGCCGTTCTTCCACGGTGCGGGTGTCCGCTCGGACGCACGCAGGATCTGTGGTGCCATCGGGTGCCCTCTCGTGTGAAATGCCGGAAGCCTCCCGGGCCCGCGGGCCCGGGAGGCGGTGACGTGGGACTGATCAGACCAGCGGGCCGGTGACCGACTCCGCGGCGGCCAGGGCGCGGCCGGAGGCGACGTACTGGACGGTCGACTCGATCTCGGGGGCGAGCCAGCGGTCGGTGCCGGGGCCGTCGACCGTCTCGCGCAGCCCGTCGCGCACGGCGGCGGTGGCCGGCGCCGGGCTCAGCGGGGCCCGCAGGTCGAGCGCGCGGGCGGCGGTGAAGATCTCCACCGCGAGGACCCGGCCGAGCCCGTCGATGGCGCGGCGCAGCTTGCGGGCGGCGGACCAGCCCATGGAGACGTGGTCCTCCTGCATGGCGCTGGAGGGGATCGAGTCGGTGGAGGCCGGTACGGCGAGCCGCTTGAGTTCGGAGACGATCGCGGCCTGCGTGTACTGCGCGATCATGTGGCCGGAGTCGACGCCGGGGTCGTCGGCCAGGAAGGCGTTGAGGCCGCGGTTGCGGGCGGGGTCGAGGAAGCGGTCGGTGCGGCGCTCGGAGATCGAGGCGAGGTCGGCGACCGAGATGGCCAGGAAGTCGAGGACGGCGGCCACCGGGGCGCCGTGGAAGTTGCCGTTGCTCTCCAGGCGGCCGTCGAGGGTGACGACGGGGTTGTCGACGGCGCTGGCCAGCTCGCGGGAGGCCACCAGCTCGGCGTGGGTGAGGGTGTCGCGGGCCGTGCCGTGGACCTGCGGCGAGCAGCGCAGCGAGTACGCGTCCTGGACGCGGGTGCACTCCGGGCCCTTGTGGCTGGCGACGATCGCCGAGTCGGCGAGCAGGGCGCGCAGGTTGCCGGCGCTGTCGCCCTGACCCGGGTGCGGGCGCAGCGCCTGGAGGTCGGCGGCGAACACGGCGTCGGTGCCGAGCTGGCCCTCGACGCTCATGGCGACGGCGATGTCGGCCGTCCGCAGCAGGAGGCGCAGGTCGTGGGCGGCGAGGACGAGCATGCCGAGCATGCCGTCGGTGCCGTTGATGAGGGCGAGGCCCTCCTTCTCCTCCAGCACGACCGGGGTGATGCCCGCGTCGGCGAGCGCCTCGGCGGCGGGCCTGCGCACGCCGTCGGCGGTGCGGACCTCGCCCTCGCCCATGACGGCGAGCGCGCAGTGGGCGAGGGGGGCGAGGTCGCCGGAGCAGCCGAGGGAGCCGTACTCGTGGACGACCGGGGTGATGCCGGCGTTCAGCAGCGCGGCGTAGGCCTCCGCGGTCTGCGTGCGTACGCCCGTACGGCCCGTGGCGAGGGTGGACAGGCGCAGCAGCATCAGCGCGCGGACCACCTCGCGCTCGACCTCGGGGCCCGAGCCCGCGGCGTGCGAGCGCACCAGGCTGCGCTGGAGCTGAGCGCGCAGCTCGGCGGGGATGTGGCGGGTGGCCAGGGCGCCGAACCCGGTGGAGACGCCGTAGTGGGGCTTGGCGTCGTCGGCGAGGGCCTGGACGACCTCGCGACTGCGGGCGATCTCCTTGAGCGCCTCCGGGGCGAGGGCCACCTGGGTGCCGAGACGGGCGACGGACACGACTTCGTCGGCGGAGAGCGCGCCGACACCAACAACAACGGTCATGCCCCTATGAAGCCGCAGGCAGGAGGGGACGCGCGAGGGGTTGTCGATCACTAGTGTCTGGGATCCCAGACATACGCGGGCGGCAATGCCTTGGATCCCAGACAGTTGATGCGCCGCGCCACTGGTCTACGCTCGCCCCATGAGCATCGTCCCGGCCGCCGCCCAGGTCCTGGCCGTACTGCGGTATCTGGCGCGGCAGGCCGGCCCGGTGCCCGCGGCCGCCATCAGCCGGGACGTGGGGCTGCCCCGCTCGACGACCTACCACCTGCTGGACACCCTCGCCGCCGAGGGTTTCGTGGTCCATCTGCCGGAGGAGCGGCGCTACGGGCTCGGCGTCAGCGCCTTCGAGCTGGCCTCCGGGTACGAGCGCCAGGCGCCGTTCCAGCGGCTGGCCCGGGTGCCGCTGGCCACGCTCGTGGACCGCACCGGGCACAACGCGAACCTCGCCGTGCTGCACGGCCGCGAGGTCATCTACGTCATCGAGGAGCGCGCCCCGGGCCGGGCGCCGCTCGTCAGCGAGGTGGGCGTGCGGCTGCCCGCCCAGCTGACGGCCAGCGGCCGGGCGGTCCTTGCGCTGCTGCCGCCGGCGCAGGTGCGGGCGATCTTCCCGGACCGGGCCGCGTTCGTGCTGCGGCACGGTGTCGGTCCCGCGTCGCTGACGGCCCTGCGGGGCCTGCTGGCCCAGGTGCGGCGCCGGGGTTACGCGACGGAGGAGGGCGAGGTCACGCCCGGCCTCTCCTCCGTCGCCGCGCCCGTCCTGGACCACCACGCCCACCCGATCGCGGGCGTGTCCGTCACCTTCCCCGGTGAGTCGGCCGACGAGGCGGAACGTGACCGCATCGCGGACCAGGTGGCGCAGACGGCGCGGGAGCTGACGCGCCGCGTCGGCGGTGTCACCGCCGTGCGGAACGGGCGGGGGCGGTGACGGCCGCGGAGCAGTCGGGGTTGTGGCACTGGCCCGGATACCAGCGGGGAACGTAGATTCCGAGGCTCTTGTGCCGTCTGATCTCGCTGTGGACGGGGTGGTGGCACACCGGACAGACCTGTCCGTCCGGCGGCTTGCTCGCGCCTGTGTGACTGGTCATGTCTCCACGGTAAAGCGGAAGCAAAGTCAGGGAAAGACCTTTGTGGGACCATGGGCGCTCATGTCCCGTTCAGCGAACTTCTGTTCCGTTCTGCGCCTAGTGCTCCCGTGGCTCGTGCGGTGGGTCGGAGTCCGCCTCGGCGGGGCGGCGCAGGCTCAGGACGACGGAGCCCGCGAGGACCACGACGATCACGGCCAGGCTCACGAGCGAGGGGATCTCCGGCACGGAGGTGCTGATGGTCTTGTGGGACGCCTGGAGGACGAGCTTGACCCCGATGAAGGCGAGGATGACCGCCAGGCCCGTGCTCAGGTAGTGGAAGCGGTCCAGCAGCCCCGACAGCATGAAGTACAGGGCGCGCAGCCCCAGGATGGCGAAGGCGTTGCTCGTGTAGACGATGAAGGCGTCGTCGCTGACCGCGAGGACGGCCGGGACGCTGTCCACGGCGAAGATCAGGTCGGCGGCCTCGATCGCGACGACCACGGCAAGCAGCGGCGTCGCCACGCGCTTGCCGGCTTCCCTGACGAAGAACCTGGTGCCCGCGTACTCGTCCCGCACCGGCACGATCTTGCGCAGCAGCCGGACGGCGAGGCTCTTGCCGGGGTCGAAGCTCTCGTCCTCCCCCTTGAGGATCTTGTAGGTGCTGTAGAAGAGGACGGCGGCGAAGGCGAACAGGACGGCCGTGAAGCGGTTGACCACGGCCACGCCGGCGGCCAGGAAGATGCCGCGGAACACCAGGGCCCCGATGACGCCGAAGAACAGGACGCGGTGCTGGTAGGCGCGGGGCACCTTGAAGTAGGCGAAGATCAGGGCGAACACGAAGAGGTTGTCGACCGACAGGCTCTTCTCCAGCAGCCAGGCGGTGGTGTACTCGGTGCCGGCCGTCCCGCCGAGGACGAGGAAGACGACCGCGCCGAAGATGAGGGCGAGTCCCACCCACAGTCCGCTCCACGCGGCGGCCTCCTTGAAGCCGATGACGTGTTCGCGGCGGTGGGCCAGCAGGTCGACGGTGAGCGACACGACCACGGTGGCGGCGAACACTCCCCAGAGCCAGAACGGCACATCGGGCATGCGGACCTCGCGACGATGCGTGCGGACAGATCCCTGTTACCGAGTCTGCGCCACGGGGCCGCCGGCGGCATCGCGGGAGAGGGCCGTCAGGATGTGCCGGGGGACGAGGTCGCCCGGTGCACGGCCAGGATCTCGATGACCTCCTCGTCGCTCACCTGGTCGAAGTCGTCGTACCAGAGGCCGACGGCGCGGAAGTCCGGCGGCCGGCGGAGGCACACGACGTCGTCGGCCTCCGTGCGCATCTCGGCGGCGGACTCGGGGGCGCCGACGGGGACGGCGAGGATCAGCCGGGCGGGATCGAGCCGTCGGAGGTGGCGGAGGGCGGCGCGTGCGGTGGCGCCGGTGGCCAGGCCGTCGTCGACGAGGATCACGGTGCGGTCCTCGACGTCGGGCGTGGCCCGATCGCCCCGGTAGAGCAGGGCGCGACGGCCGAGTTCCTCCCGCTCCCGGGCCACGTCCTGGACGAGCCGGTCCTCGGTGAGGCCGAGCATCGTCAGGGCGCGTTGGTCGAACAGGGGCGGATCGTCGCCGACGACGGCGCCGATGCCCGTCTCCGGCCTGCCGGGCAGGCCGATCTTCCGCACGACGAGCACGTCCAGCGGCGCCCCGAGGGCCTGGGCGACCTCCGCGGCGACGGGCACGCCGCCGCGGGGCAGCGCGAGGACGACGGGGCGGGGCAGTTCGCCGTCGGACGCCCATTCCACGAGCCGCAGCGCGAGTTCCTGGCCGGCCACCCGGCGATCGGGGAATCGCATGATCTGTCGCCTGCCTCTCTCCCGGAGGGGAACGGAACGGCCACCGCCGCCGCGGTGCGCCGCCGGGTCAGCCGGAGCGGTCGCCGCCGGCTCCTTCGCCCAGGTGGTCGCGGAACCAGTCGGCGGCGACGTCGGTGACCTCTTCCAGGGCGCCGGGCTCGGGGAAGAGATGGGTGGCGCCCGGGACGACGTGGATGCGGTGGTGGGGCGTGAGCCGCCGGGCGGCCTCGCGGTTGAGGCCGAGCACCGTCTCGTCGTCGCCTCCGACGACGAGCAGGACCGGTGCGGCGACCAGGGGAAGGGCGTCGCCCGCCAGGTCCGGCCGGCCTCCCCGGGACACCACCGCGGACACGGCCCGGGGCCGCTCGGCCGCCGCGATCAGGGCGGCCGCCGCTCCCGTGCTCGCCCCGAACAGGCCCACGGGCAGGCCGGCGGTGTCCGGCCGGCGCCCCAGCCAGTCGACGGCGTCCGCGAGACGCCGGGCCAGCAGGGCGATGTCGAAGCGGTACCGGGCGGTGACAGCGTCCTCGCGCTCCTCGTCCTCGGTCAGGAGGTCCAGCAGCAGCGTCCCGAACCCCGCTGCGCGCAGACCGGCGGCGACCGCGCGGTTGCGGGGGCTGAGCCGCGAGCTGCCGCTGCCGTGCGCGAACAGGACCGTGCCGCGCGCGCCGGTCGGCACGGTGAGATCGCCGTCCAGGGTGGTGCCGTCCGAGGGCACCTTCGCGGTTTCGGACGCCATGCCTGCTCATCTCCCCTGGGCTGTCCGAGGGCCCGGAACCACCGGGTACCCAGGCCGTCCCGTCCCGTACCCCGGTGCCGCCCGATCCACGGGCGGCCTTTCCCCTTGCTGTCGAGTGCACTCCAAGTCCTAGAGTGACGCTCCCCATCCGCCCCACCGTCACGGAGCACCGGCATGCGCTATCGCACCCTCGGCAGGACCGGCATCGAGGTCAGCACCCACTGCCTCGGCACGATGATGTTCGGCTCCGTCGGCAACCCCGACCACGAGGACGGCATACGCGTCATCCACGCCGCGCTGGACGCCGGCATCAACTTCGTGGACACCGCCGACATGTACTCGGCCGGCGAGTGCGAGGAGATCGTCGGCAAGGCGCTCAAGGGCAGACGGGACGACGTCGTGCTCACCACCAAGGTCCACTTTCCGCTCGGGGAGGGACGCAACCGCAGCGGCAACTCACGCCGCTGGATCCTCCAGGCCGTCGAGGACAGTCTGCGGCGCCTGGAAACGGACCGGATCGACCTCTACCAGGTGCACCGCCCCGACCACACCACCGACATCGAGGAGACGCTGTCCGTCCTCGGCGACCTGGTGCGGGCGGGCAAGATCCGCGCGTTCGGCTGCTCCACGTTCCCCGCGGAGGACCTCGTGGAGGCCCACCACGTCGCGGAACGCCGGGGACTGATGCGGCTGCGCACGGAGCAGCCGCCGTACTCGCTGCTCGCCCGCGGCGTCGAACGGTCCGTGCTGCCGACCGCCGAGCGCCTGGGCATGGGCGTGCTGACCTGGTCACCGCTGGCCTCGGGATTCCTGTCCGGCGCCTACCGCGAGGGCCGGCACATCGACCTCACCACCGGCCGCGCCAAGCTCACCCCGCACCGCTTCGACCCCGCCGTACCGGGCAACGCGGCGAAGCTCGCGGCCGTCGAGCAGTTCGTCGCCCTCGCCGACGAGGTGGGCTGCACGCTGCCGGAGCTGGCCGTCGCCTTCGTGCTGGTCCACCCCGCCGTCACCTCGGTGATCACCGGTCCGCGCACCATGGACCAGCTCACCTCGCTGCTCAAGGGGGCCGACCTGCTGCTCGACGACGCGGTGCTCGACCGGATCGACGAGATCGTGGCCCCCGGCACCGACCTCTACCGCGCCGACGGCGCCTGGCAGCCGCCGTCGCTCACCGACACCGCACGGCGCAGGCGCCCGGCCGGCGAACGGTCGGCCGCGCTGCCGGTCACGTGACGGCCGCGCTGCCGGTGAGGTGACGCTCGCGCAGGCGGGCGAAGGCGGTGCGCCGGGGAAGGTGCGGGAGGAAGCTCTTGATCCGCTCGGCGCACTCCCGCGGGGTCGCGGTGCCGGTGTCGCACTCCAGGTCGTAGTCCCCGTGCCGGTGGACGAGGTCGTACTGGAGGGCGGCGAGGCCCACCGGGCGGTCGCCGCGCGCCCGCTCCCGGCGCGTCAGTTCCTCCGGCGGACAGTGGACGCCCACGAACAGCACGTGCTCGGGGCGCAGGACCGACAGGCAGTCGAGCAGCCGCCACGGCTCGCTGAGCACATGGTCCACGATCACGTCGTTACCCACCTCGGCCATGGCCGCGACGGAGCGGTGAAAGCCCATCCGGGTCCGTCGCAGCGCCGCGTCGAGGTCGTCCTCGCCGAGGGCGCGCTTGGTGCGCATCGCGTTGAAGCCGTCCACCGCCAGATGGAAGAAGACGCCGTCGTCGAGGATGTCGAGCAGTTCGCGGGCGATGCTCGACTTGCCCGAACTCGACGTTCCGTTGAGGAAGATGATCCGGCCTGGCGTCATCCGGGCATGATGCCAGACGGCCGGCCGGGTCAGACGCGCAGGTCGGCGAGCAGCAGATGGTGGTCCGAGTACGGGCTCGGGTGCACGCGGTGCCGGAGCGAGGTGACGCCCCGCAGGAAGACGTAGTCGAACTTGCTCTCCCAGTCGGTGGTCGCCTCGCAGGTGCCGACGGGCGAGGGACGGCATCCGGGGTCCGTGTCCGCGGCCAGTCCCCGGAACGGGTCGAGTTCGGGGGTGTCCGGCACGGCGTTGAAGTCACCGAGCACGACGGCGCGGTCGTACCGGCCGACGGCCGCGGCGAGTACGGCGGTCTGGCGCGCCCGGACCGGCTCCTGACGCCGTTGGGCGAGGTGGGTGTCGAAGACCCGCACGGACCGGCCGTCGACCGTCGTGGTGACGGCCATGTACCCGCGGTCCTCGGACCCGCCGTCGGGGTACTCCACGCTGACGCGGTCCGTCATCGGCGCCGCCGACAGGAGTGCCTGGCCGAAGGCCCCCGGATCCCACGGCCATCCGCCGCAGCGTCCCCGGTTGCGCAGCACCGAGCCGTACTCGACGTGGTAGACGAGCCCGTAGACGCCCTTCAGGTGCTCGCGGATCTGCTCGACGTCCCGTACGCACGCCTCCTGGAGCCCGATGACCTGCGGCGCGTACGCGGCGATCTCCGCCGCCCGGTCGGCGTTGCTCTTGTCGCAGGGGTTGCAGATGTTCCACGTCATCACCCGGTTCGGCACGACGTCCTTGACGGCCTCGGCGGGCACGGGCCGGGCGACGGGGCCGTCGTCCGGTGCGCTGCGGCCGACGACGAGCAGGCAGGCCACCAACGCGCCCGCGAACAACCAGGTGTTCCTCCGGGACACGATCGCCTCCTCGCTGTGCCCGCACGTGCGGTCCGACGGGCTTTCCTCCACGAGGTTAGGCGACGGACTCGGCCGGCAGTACGGGCTCCGCCCACCTGTTGGGACCCCGCGCCCGGGGCCGAGGGGCGGCGCCGAGGCGCGGACGCCGCTCGGGTAGGGTCCGCGTGCGCCGGCACACGGCTGTCCGGCGGATGCGAAGTCCGACGACGAGTACGGGGGTACCCAACGCCATGACCGGCCTGTTCCACATCACCATGGTGGCTCTGCTGGCCCTTCTCGCCTGGGGCTCGGTCGCGCTGGTCCGCCGGACGCGGCAGCGGCGCGAGGCCTGGGAGAGCGGACTGAGCGCGCAGGCGCGGGTGGTGCGCGCCTGGACCACGGTCCAGATGGTCAACAACGTGGCCCGGCGCGTGCAGTGGCACGAGTACGACTACACCACCCAGGACGGCCGCGCGGTCCGCTTCAAGGAGACCCAGGGACCACGTGACCGCGTCGAGGGCGACACGGTCCTCGTGTACTACTCCGCGCAGCAGCCGGAGAAGGCCACCGCCTCCGCACCGCAGCCCGGCAAGGACAACACGGTCATGGTGATCTGGCTGGCGATCATGGGGGCGTGCGCGGTCTTCCTGCTGTACGAGTGGGTGAACCTGTCCGCGGCGCTGAGCTGACGCCGCGGGGCACGCCGGCCGCGGCGACCGGCGCCCTCGAAGGACCTCCGCGCCCTAGGCGGCCCAACTCCGCAGCAGCCGCTCCCGCTCCGCGCCCCGCGGTGTCTCGCCCTCCGACGTGCGGCCCCACTCCGACATCGCCGTCAGGGTGGTCGTCATCGTCGCGGCGCCCTCGGTGAGGCGGGCCAGGAGGGCGCGGGAGAGCTCGATCTCCGTCGGGGAGTAGCCGACGGCCGCGGCCGCGTACACCGACAGCTCGTGCTCGGCGCCGGGCGAGGTGACGTGCAGGGTCATCAGCGGCGGGGCCTCGTCCGCCCGGTCCGGCACCATGGGGATGGCCAGGTTCACCACCATCGTCACGGCGAGGTTCTTGATCACGCCGGCCTGCCGCACGAGGGACTTCACGGGGACGTCGGTCATCGTCAGGGCGCTCACGTCCTCCCACAGGTGGACGCCGGACTGCCGGTCGCCGAGCGCCACCACGCCCTCGGGGGTCAGGCGTACCCCGGGAGCCAGGCCGGACGGCTTCGCGCCCACGTACACGTCGCCCTCGGCGATCCAGAACAGGCCCACCATGGCCATGCGTTGCTCACTTCTCCCCGCGACGGCACCGCCGCCGGTTCTCACGTCGGAATGATCAGGTCCTCACGGTATCGCGCGAGGCGGCGGGCGAGTTCCCACGGTCCCGCCGCGACGGTCTAGGAAGCGCTCGGCGTGCCCTGGTGGAAGTACATCCGCCAGCCCGACCCCGTCAGCCGCCACAGCGAGCTGCGCCACACCCGGCGGCCCCGGTTGTCGGAGAAGTACGTCAGGTGGACGACACCCGGCGCGAGGACGACCCCGGACATGTCGCTGACCTCGACCGGGGACTCGGCGGACACCGAGCCGCCGCTCGTCACCGTGAGGATCGACTCCGCGTTCCACCGGCGCCCGGAGGCCCCGATCTCGGTGAACTCCGGATCCAGCAGCTCCAGCACCCGTGCCGGGGAGGCGCGCACCTCGGGGTCGAGCAGCCGCATCTCCCCCTCGACGGCCGCCCGCACCGCCGCGGCGTTCTCGTCGTTCCCTTCCGTCATGCCGGGAACCCTACGGCCGCGGCCACCCGGGGGCACAGCGCTTTCCGTACCCTTGCGGCATGCGCATGCGTCCCACCCTGAGCTGGACCCCCACCGAGGACCTGCCGCCGGGCACCCCGGACCCGGCGCCGGTCGTCGACGCGCTGAGCGCCGGCGGGGTGCTGGTGCTCAGCGGGGCGGGCATCTCCACGGAGTCGGGCATCCCGGACTACCGGGGCGAGGGCGGGAGCCTGAGCCGGCACACCCCGATGACCTACCAGGACTTCACCGGCTCCGCCGCGGCCCGGCGCCGGTACTGGGCGCGCAGCCACCTCGGCTGGCGCACCTTCGGCCGCGCCCTCCCGAACGCCGGTCACCGGGCCGTGGCCGCGTTCGGACGGCACGGGCTGCTGTCCGGAGTGATCACGCAGAACGTCGACGGGCTGCATCAGGCCGCCGGCAGCGAGGACGTCGTGGAACTCCACGGCAGCCTCGGCCGGGTCGTCTGCCTCTCGTGCGGTGCCTTCAGCCCGCGCCGGGAGCTGGCCCGGCGGCTGGAGGAGGCCAACGCGGGTTTCGCGCCGGTGGCCGCCGGCATCAACCCGGACGGCGACGCGGACCTCACCGACGACCAGGTCGGGGACTTCCGCGTGGTGCCCTGCGCGGTCTGCGGCGGCATTCTCAAACCGGACGTGGTCTTCTTCGGTGAGGCGGTCCCGCCGCAGCGCGTCGAGCACTGCCGCCGGCTGGTCCGCGAGGCGGCCTCGCTGCTGGTCCTGGGCTCCTCGCTGACGGTGATGTCCGGGTTCCGCTTCGTCCGTCAGGCGGCCGAGGCCGGGAAGCCGGTGCTGATCGTCAACCGGGACCCGACCCGCGGCGACCGGCACGCCCTCGCCCGGGTCGCGCTCCCGCTGGGCACGGCCCTCACCACCGTGGCCGGGCTTCTGGACGTCCCCGTCGACGGCGGGGCGATGCCCTGACGGGAGGCGTCCGACCCGGCGTGCCCGCGGGGGCGCTGCCTCGTCAGCCCGCCGCGCCCGTCTCCGCGATCGCGATGTGGTGCCCGCCCTCGGCGAGCCCCTCCGAGACCGCTTCGGTGAAGGCGGCGATCGCCCGGTTGTGACGGCTCGGCACCCACACCACCGAGGTCTGCCAGGCCAGCGCCGCCCCCTCCAGGGGCCGCCACACCAGGCCGTCGGTGAGAGGGGTGGCCGGGGCCTCGTTGAGGTGGATGCCGCGGCCCGCGAGCACCAGCCCGTGGACGAAGTTCGGGTTGCGCGCGTGCCGGATGGAGCCGGGCAGGAAGCCCTCGTCGCGGCAGATGGTCAGCATGTGGTCGTACAGGCGCGGCGCCATCGCCCGGGGGAAGATCACCAGCGCGGTGCCGTCCAGGTCGCGCAGCCGCACGGGGCCGCCGCCCGCCGCCGCGGTGTGGTCCGCGCGCAGCACGACGCCCAGCTCGCGCCGGGCGACGGGGCCGGACTCCAGTCCCACGGTGTCCGCGGGATGCCGGACCACGCCGGCGTCGAGTTCGCCCTCCCGCAGCCGCGCCAGCTGCTCGTCCGTGGTGAGTTCGTGCAGGTCGATCAGGACGTCGGGCGCCCGCCGCGCGAAGCCGGCGGTGAGGGTGCGCAGCACCGGGGGCCCGGTGTCCGGGGGTACGCCGACGCGCAGGCCGCCCGCCTCGCCCGGCCGGATCCTGCGCATCGCCTCGCGCGCGGTGTCGACACCGGCGAGCACGGGCCGCACGTGCTCCAGGAGCAGGGCCCCGGCCTCGGTGAGCTGGACCCGGTGCCGGGTGCGGTCGAACAGCCGCACACCGAGTTCCCGTTCCAGGTCGCGGATGCGCTGCGACAGCGGGGGCTGGGCCATGTGCAGCCGTTCCGCGGCCCGGCCGAAGTGCAGTTCGTCGGCGAGCACGGCGAAGTAGCGCAGATGACGGAGCTCCATGCGCGGACCCTACCCGGCACCGGCCCATAGCGGACGCCGGTCATATCGCTCCGATATCACGGTCAGTTCCCATTGGTGTTGGCCGGATCACATCGGCGCCTGTTTGCATGACTGCTCACGGGACGCCCTCCCAGGGACACCGGCCCGCAACCCAGACACCCCTTCCCGCCCCGGCGCGCTCGCGCCGTGGGCCTCCCTCCGCACGCTCGAAAGGCCTGCCTCATGACCGGGAACAGCACCGTCGTCGTCACCCGCCACCCCGTGGCCGCCCTGTCCGACGGGGCGTACGTCGCCGAAGTCGCGCTCAACCGTCC
>NZ_WWHX01000766.1 GCF_009862125.1 Streptomyces sp. SID5910 | reverse complement strand
TATGACCAGCACCGACGCGGCCCGGAACCAGTCGGCGAGCTGCTCCTGCCCGACCGGCGGGCGGAAGCGTACGACGTCGGCGATGCCGAGCCGCGCGGCGAGCTTCTGGAGGCCCTCCGGCTTGGCGAGGCCGCTGCCGCTGGGGCCGCCGACGACGGGCACGACGATGCGGGAGCGCAGCTCGGGGCGCTCGTCGAGGAGGTGGGCGACGGCGCGCAGCAGGACGTCGGGGGCCTTCAGCGGCTGTATGCGGCCGGCGAAGAGCGGGATCAGCGCGTCCTGCGGCAGGCCGAGGCGGGCGCGGGCGGCGGCGCGGCCGTCGGCGGGGCGGAACCGGTCGAGGTTGACGCCGGGGTGGACTACGGCCACGCGCGCGGGGTCGGCGGCGTAGTGCCGGACGAGTTCGTCGGCCTCCTCGGCCGTGTTGGCGATCAGCCGGTCGGAGGCGGCGACGATCTGGGTCTCGCCGATGACGCGGGCAGCGGGTTCCGGGGTGTCGCCGTCGGCCAGGCTGGCGTTCTTGACCTTGGCCATGGTGTGCATGGCGTGCACCAGGGGCGCGCCCCAGCGCTGGGCGGCGAGCCAGCCGACGTGGCCGGAGAGCCAGTAGTGGGAGTGGACCAGGTCGTAGTAGCCGGGGCGGTGTCCGGCCCAGGCCTGCATGACGCCGTGGGTGAAGGCGCACAGCTGGGCCGGCAGCTCCTCCTTGGCGAGGCCCTCGTAGGGGCCGGCGTCGACGTGCCGGACGAGGACGCCGGGGGCCAGTTCGACGGCGGGCGGGAGGGCGGCGGTCGTCGCGCGCGTGAAGATCTCGACCTCGATGTTGATCGCGGCGAGGCGCTGGGCGAGCTCCACGATGTAGACGTTCATGCCGCCGGCGTCGCCGGTGCCGGGCTGGTGGAGCGGCGAGGTGTGCACGGAGAGCATGGCGACGCGGCGGGGCCTGCGATGCAGCCGCAGCCGCGGGGAGGCCGCCGGTGAGCGACGCCCGAGCCTGCTGACGTACTGGCTCACGAGCCGTTCCTCCTCGGTGCGGGCATGCCGGTCGGGAGGACGCACGGCGCCCTCCAAGGGGTGGGAACACCGGATGGCCATGCTCCATTTCCGGTTTCCCGCCCTTTGCCGAATCATTACCGCCTATCGCTCAACCGTTCGACGGCTCGCTGCGTGCGAGGGCCTCCGTCCCTTTCCGCCAGGCCTCGGCCAGGTCCGCGCCCGGAGGGAACCGGCCGTGGATCTCCAGGACCACCATCCCGTGCGCGAAGGCCCACAGGGAGCGCGCCAGGTCCGCGTCCCCGCCGCAGGCCTGGAGCACGGGCGCGGCGGCCCGGTCCTCCAGGCCGGCCGGGAGCGAGGCGCGGGGCAGGGGGCGCTCGTTGGCCAGGCAGTACAGGTGGGGGTGGGCGAGCGCGTAGGCCCGGTACGCCCGCGCCAGCGCCACCGGCGAGCCGGGCTCGCGCGCCACGGCGGCCTCCATCGCCTCGGCGGTCTCGGCGAGGAACTGGGCGACCAGCTCGACCTCGACGGCTTTCTTGTCCGGGAAGTGCTTGTAGAGGGAGGGGGCCTTGATGCCGAGGCGGTCGGCGAGCGCCCGCAGGGTGAGCGCGGCGGGCCCGGACTCCTCCAGCAGGGCGCGCGCCTCCGCGGCGATCTCACGGGCCCGGGGGGACAGGCGGTCAGCCACGCTGGAAGCCCTCCTTGGTGCGCAGTCCATAGCCGAAGGCGCGATCGTACGAGATGTGGGCGAGCCACCCGCACAGCGCCGCGAAGGCCGGAGCCCAGGTCAGCGGCGTGAGGGGGTAGAGCACGACGAGCGCGAGCGGGACCAGGGCGCGGTGGGCGGCGTTGTAGTACGGGACCGCGCGGGGCGGCAGCTGCCCCTTCTCCATGCGGGGCGCGACGGAGAGGCCGACGAGGAAGGTGAGGTCGGGCGCCAGGAAGAAGGCGAAGGCCAGGAGGCCCGCGGCCCAGCCGTGGTTCACCGCCTCCACGACGGCGAACGCGGACCAGAACAGCGCCCCCAGCAGCCAGGCGGTGCGCCGGACGAGGGCGAAGGCGCGCGGGGGCGGCGGAGCGGTGACCGTGCTCATGGGTCGGTCCCTCCTGTCGGGTGGGGACGGCGTAGGCTAACGCCGTTAGCCCCACCGTAGGGCTAACGGCGTTAGCCGTCAAGGCGGCGTCCCTGCCCCGGCCCGGGCGGGACCGGCCGCACACCCCGGACCGGCCGCACACCCGGGACCGGCCGCATACCCTCGTACGCATGACAGCCCGCGCCAGCACCCGCCCCGTGGGCACGGTCACGCGCGGGACAACGAACCCGAACCGGCTGCGCCGCATGGACCGCTGGATCGTGGCCGTGCACGGCGCCGAACTGCGCCGCGCCGCCGACCCCGTCGCCGTCGACCTCGGCTACGGCGCGGCCCCCTGGACCGCCGTCGAGCTGCTGCACCGGCTGCGCACGGTCGCGCCGCGCACGCGCGTGGTGGGCGTCGAGATCGACCCGGCGCGGGTGGCGGCGGCCGGGCCGTACGCGCGCGAGGGGCTCGTCTTCCGGCACGGCGGCTTCGAGGTCCCGGTCCCCCGGCCCCCGCTGCTGATCCGCGCGGCGAACGTGCTGCGCCAGTACGACGAGGAGGAGGTCGCCGCCGTCTGGCAGCGGCTGTGCGCGCGGCTCGCGCCGGCGACGGAGCATTCGCGCGGCGGACTCCTGGTCGAGGGCACCTGCGACGAGATCGGGCGCCGGCACGTATGGGTCGCGCTCGGACCGCTGGGGCCGCGCACGGTCACCTTCGCGACCCGGCTCGGTTCGCTCGACCGCCCCTCCGACCTCGCCGAACGGCTCCCCAAGGCGCTCATCCACCGCAACGTCCCCGGCGAGCCGGTGCACGCCTTCCTGCGCGACTTCGACCGCGCCTGGGCCGCTGCCGCGCCCTACGCCTCCTACGGCGCCCGCCAGCGCTGGCTTCGGACGGTGCGGGACCTGACCGCCGACTGGCCGGTGACGGACGGTCCGGCGCGGTGGCGGCAGGGCGAAGTGACGGTGCGCTGGGAGGCGTTGGCCCCGCGCGGCTGAACGGCGGGCCGCACCGCGGGAACGATCTCCGTGCGACGTTCGTCACACAGCCGGGAAGCGCCGTGCCGGGACGGCCGGGGAAGGGGAGAGAAGCGGGGGGAAGCCCTCCACATGCCGCGGAAGTGTCCCCTCTGTATCTTTCCGCGCCGGCATGGCACGATCCCTCGAACGACCGAAGTTACTGACGGTAAATCAGTTCTGGGGGCGAGGTATGCGTACGGGGATGCGTGGCTTGACGACTGCCGCCGTGACCGTGGTCTGCGCGGTCACCGTGCTGGCCGCCCCGGGCACGGCGTTCGCGGCACCGGACCCCACCCCGTCGCCGACGGCCTCCGCGACGCCGCCGCCCGCCGCGACTCCCGGCAAGGACCTGGAGGCCGTGCGCAAGAAGCTCGACAAGCTCTACCGCGCGGCGGCCTCGGCCACCGACGAGTACAACGCGGCCGAGGAGAAGGCGCAGCAGCAGTCCGCCGAACTCGTCTCGCTGGCCAAGAAGATCGTCGAGGGGCAGCAGAAGCTGGACGGCCTCAAGGACCGCGCGGGTGCCGCGGCCCGCGCCCAGTACCGCACCGGCGGGCTGTCCGACGAGGCCAAGCTGATGCTGAGCGAGGACCCCGAGCAGTTCCTGGACAGCACCGGCCGGGTGATGCAGGGCCAGCGCGCCACCAAGGGCCTGCTCGGCGAGATGACCCGCACCCAGGAGGACCTGAAGGCCTACCAGGCGGACGCCTCCGCCCAGTGGAAGAAGCTGGAGGCCAACCGCAAGGCCAAGGCCAAGGCCCAGAAGACGATCGAGGGGCAGATCGCGGCGGCCGAGAAGGTCGAGTCCGAGCTGGAGCAGGAGGAGAAGGAGCGCCTCGCCCGGCTGGAGAAGCTGGCCCAGGAGAAGGCCCAGGCGGCCTGGCTCGGCTCCGGCGTCGTGAAGGACCTCGGCGCCGACGCGACCGAGCAGGGCACCAAGGCCGTGGAGTACGCCACCGCCCAGATCGGCAAGCCGTACCAGTGGGGCGCCGAGGGCCCGAAGGCGTACGACTGCTCGGGCCTCACCTCGCAGGCGTGGGTGGCGGCCGGGCAGGCGATCCCGCGCACCTCGCAGCAGCAGTGGCAGCAGTTGCGGCACGTCGACATCAAGGACATGCGCCCCGGCGACCTGATCATCTACTTCGAGGACGCCAGCCATGTCGGGATGTACGTCGGCGACGGCAAGGTCGTCCACGCCCCGCGCCCCGGGCGCACGGTGACGATCGCCGGGGCGGGCACGATGCCGATCCTCGGCGTGGTGCGCCCGGACACGGCGGCCGAGCCCGCGGGGTGACGCGGGCCACGCGGTCCGCACCGCGAGCGTGACGTCGCCCACGTGACGCGGTCCACCCCGGACGCCCGGCCCCGCGTGACGTTCGTCATCCCCGCACCGCGGCCGACGTGTCCAACTGCGTTAGCAAACGCGGCATATGACAGTGGCCGATGGCCGTCCGACGTGTTGTGGACCATTCCGCAGCGGCGCCGTCACCCGCTATGGTCCCCGTCGGTGGGTCGAGGTCCCTCGCCCCGCCATGCCCTCGGGGGGAGGGAAGGAACCCAGACGATGCCCGTACCCGTACCGCGGCAGAGGGCGATCCCGGCCGCGGAGTGCGGTCAGGCGCCCGCCGCGTCCCCGCCGAGCGGCCGTTCCCCGGAACCGGCCCCGCTCGGGACGAACCCGGCCGAGAACCCCACCAGTCAGCGAGAGAACCCCACGGAGAAGCGCGAGAAGACCACGGACCAGCGAGAGAGCACCGCCCCCAGCACCGCTCCCACCAACCTGACGCTGCTGCTGATCGAGGACGATCCGGCCGGCTCGCCGATCGTGCCGGACCTGCTCGACCAGTCCGGCAAGCCGATCCGGGTGCGCACGGCCCGCAACCTCACCGAGGCCGCGCGGCTGCTGACGGACGACGTCCACTGCATCCTGCTGGACCTCGCCCTGTCCGCCCCGGCGCGGACAGGCGAGGGCGGGGGCGACGACGAGCTGGCGGTGCTCAAGCACGTACTGGAGCTGGCGCCCCGGCACGCCGTGCTCGCGCTCACCTCCTCCAGCGACGCCGAGCGCGGCGCGGAGGCCGTGGCGGTCGGCGCGCAGGACTACCTGTTCCGCGACGAGCTGGACGGCCGGCTGCTGAGCCGCGCGATCCGCTACGCCGTGGAGCGCAAGCGGTCCGACTCGGCGGAGCGGCGCCTGGCCGAGGGCCGGCTGCGGGCGCAGGAGAACGCGCGCCTGGAGCGCGGTCTGCTGCCGACCCCGCTGCTGGACGGCTCCCCGCTGCGCTTCGCCGCCCGCTACCGGCCGGGCCGTTCGCGCGCCCTGCTCGGCGGCGACTTCTACGACGTGGTCCGCACCCCGGACGGCACCGTGCACGCCATGATCGGCGACGTCTGCGGGCACGGCCCGGACGAGGCGGCGCTCGGTGTGGAGCTGCGGATCGCCTGGCGTGCGCTGACCCTGGCGGGACTGTGCGGGGACGAGCTGCTCGGCACGCTCCAGCAGGTGCTGGAGCACGAGCGCTCGGACGACGAGATCTTCGCGACCCTGTGCACCGTGGACATCGCGCCGGACGGGCGCCGCGCCGGCCTGTGCCTGGCCGGTCACCCGGCGCCGCTGGTCGCCGGCCCCGGTGTCCCGGCGCGGCTGCTGCCGTACGACAACAACGGCCCGGCGCTCGGGCTGCTGCCGGGTGCCCGCTGGCCGCGGATGCAGGTGGAGCTGGGCGCCGAGTGGAGCCTGATGCTCTACACGGACGGCCTGATCGAGGGCCACATCGGCGAGGGCCGCGAACGGCTCGGCCAGGACGGCATGGTGGAGATGGTCCGCCGCCGCTTCGCCGACGGCCTGCGCGGCGAGGAGCTGATCCAGACCGCGGTGAACGAGGTCCGCGACCTCAACGGCGGCGAGCTGACGGACGACGTGGCCGTCCTGCTGCTGGACCGCGTCCCCTGACCGCCGCGGCCGCCCCGGAGGGCGGCGCGGGGGTCAGCGTCCGCCGTTGTACGGGCCGTAGGGGCCGTCGCTGCTGGAGCCGCGGCGGCTGTTGCGGCCGCCGCCGGGCAGGCCGCGCAGCACGGGCCGTACGTCGACCATGTACACGATCGTCGCGATGAGACCGATGATCGGCAGGAACGACAGGATCGGGAACAGCAGGTTCACCACGAACGCGAGTCCGAGGACGATCAGCCAGAACGGCTTGGTCTTCTTGTCGGCCGCGCGATAGGCGTCCTCCCGGCGCGTGGCGGCGTCGATCAACGCGAAGCCGCTGAAAACGATCAGGGCGGTGCTCAGCAGCCACATGAAGCCTGCGAACCCCTGCATCAGCACAACGTCCACCACCAGACTCGGGTCGTCCTTACGCGGTCACCGTACCCGGAGAACGGGCCAGACACCCCAAGGGTGCCCGGCCCGCGTGTGGTTCCGCTCTCCTACTTGGCGGGCGGCGTCGTCTTCTTGGCGCTGGCGGCGGGAGCCGGGGCGGGCTTCTTCGCCGGCGCCTTGCGGGCGGCCGGGGCCGGGGTCTTCTTCGCCGCGGCCGGCTTGTCCTCCGTGACCGTGACGGGCTCGGGCTTCGGCTCGACGGCCACGGCCACCTCCTCCACGCTCTCGGCGACGTCCTCGATGCCGTCGGCGGCCTGGCCGCGCCAGGTGCGCACGGCCTGCTCACCGTGCTCGGCGACCTTCTCGTACGTCTCCCGGGCCTTGACGGCGTACTCGGCGGCGACGCCGACGGAGCGCAGCGCGAGGTCCTGGGCGGTCTCGCCGAGCTTCTTGAAGTCGGCGTCGAGGGAGCCGATGAACTCGTTGACCTTGGTCTGGAGGGTGCCCTGCGTCTCCTTGACGCGGGCCGTCGCCTTCTCCTGGACGGCCTTCGGGTCGGTGTTGCGCACGGCCTCGATGCGGGCCGGCGCCTCGGAGCGCAGCTGCTCCACCAGCACCGGCACCTTCTTGGCCTGCTGGAAGGCGAGGTCGGCGGTGCCGGCGGCGAAGTAGAGCGGGGTGGGGTCGCTGAAGGTCTTGCGCAGGTCGTCGGTGATGGCCATGGTGCTGGTCCTCCCGGAATGCGTTCTGCTGAGGGTCGGTTGGTGGTCCCGCGCCCGTCCGGCCGGCTGCTCGCGCCTGCTCAGCCGGCCGACTGCTGCGGGTCGGCGTCGCTGCCGCCGCTCGTACGGGGGCGGCGGCCGGGTATGGAGCCGCCGGGGCCGCTCTCGGTGGCGTCGGCCGGGGCGTCGTCGGTGCCGAACCCGTTCTCCTTGCGGAAGGAGTCGTAGATCTGGAGCAGCACCTGCTTCTGCCGCTCGTTCAGCGTGGGATCGGCGAGGACGACCGCACGGGTCTCCACGTCGTCCCGGTCCCGTTCCGCGTCCAGGATCCCGGCGCGCACGTACAGCGTCTCGGCGGAGATCCGCAGGGCCTTGGCGACCTGCTGGAGCACCTCCGCGCTCGGCTTGCGCAGCCCGCGCTCGATCTGGCTCAGATACGGATTCGACACCCCGGCGGCGTCGGCGAGCTGCCGCAGCGACAGCTGCGCGTTGCGCCGCTG
>NZ_WWHX01000765.1 GCF_009862125.1 Streptomyces sp. SID5910 | reverse complement strand
AGCGTCCCAGCGGCCCTCGGGGAGGGCGACGCTGCTGGGCAGCGCGGCGCGCAGGCGGCCCTCGGCGGCCGGGGCGAGCGGCAGGCCGACGGTGTCCTCGGCGGCCCCGGCGTCGCGGCGGCGCAGTACCAGGTGAGCCACCCCCGAGTGGTCGTGCGCGGCGACGTCGAAGGTCAGACCGCCCGCGGAGTCGGCGATGCAGTCGGCGCGCAGCGGGGCGGCCGGCGGGGGCTGCGACGTCATGCGGTGCGGTTCCTCCTCGGATCTCCTACTGCCTCTCCCTGTCCGGTCAGACCCGGGACCCGCACCTCTGGTTGTCCGCGTCCGATTGCGATGCGGTCACGACCGGCGGCGCCGCACCGGTCGGGGCCCGGTGCACGTGCCGCACGCCACCTGTTTCTCCCACCCGGTTAATTCACTGATTTCCTGATTTGTCGACCTACCGATCCACCGACCTCCAAGTCCCCAGACCCCGACAACTGGCCGGTACGGAAGGGCACTTGAGGGCCGGGCGCCCGGTGTCGCGGCCGTTCCGCCCCCGTACGGGGCGGTTCGATTCCGTTCGCCATGGGGCGTGACTCCCGCCGCGGATCGCCCGTTGTCTTCAGCATGAGCCGGGGACCCACCCGGACCGCGGGCCGGGACCCGGCCCGGTCACGCACCGCATCCCGAGGGAGCCACCCGTGCCGCGCATGCTCGACGTCAGCGACGACGTACGCGCCGAGATCGGCGACGAAGAAGCCGACCGCCTGCTCGCCGGGGAGTCCGCCCCGGGCAGCTACGACTGCACGTCCTGCCGCACTCCGGGCGACTGCGAGCAGGAGCGCACCAGCACCGTCCTCTTCGTCGGCGACGAGACCGCCGTGCTCGCCTTCGCCCACGCCGGCTGCCTGCCCTCCCAGGTCGTCAAGGTCACCGAGGAGCAGCTCCAGGGAGCGGTGAAGTCCATCAGCAACGACGCCGCCCGCCCGCAGCCGGAGACGGCCACCCCCGAGCAGGCCGTGCTGGGCGTGACCAGCGGGCTGGTCCTGATCGCCGACGAGCTGCACCCGGCCCTGGTGGTCGAGCCGACCGCCCCCATCGTGCGGCCGGGCACCACCGGCACCGGCGACGACTTCCTGCCGCTGCTCATCGAGCAGGGCTTCATGCCCGTCGTCGAGCTGTCCACCGTCCCCACGGTGCTGCACGGCTGGTCGGTGCTGCTCGCCATGGGCCAGCTGCACGCGGTGCTCCAGCCGGGGACGAACGGCGGCGGTCCGGTGGCCTGGTGGCAGGCGCACCAACCCCTCCAGGTCACCGACGGCTGGCGCGCGGCGGCCGGCAAGCAGCAGCAGGTGCTGATGTTCGCGGCGCCGGTCGGGACGATCGGCCGGCAGCCCCGGGAGGACCTGCTGCGCGACGCGCTGGACCGGGCGGCCGCTCACGGACAGCTGGTCGCCGCGGCGTTGCCGCTGGCAGGGACCTGATCACCGGGTGCGGCCGACCACCGTCCGGCCGCATCCCTTCCGGCTCGGGGTCGTTTGGACATACGTGCACGCATACGACTCCTCCCACCGCCACGGTGGCCCTTCGGCCACGCCGATCTACGACGCGCTCTACGCCGAGTACGTCAGGTCCTTCCGCTCGCTGCCGGGGGATCGCAGCGGCGAGGAGGAGCTGGAGTTCACCGGGTTCGGGAACATGTCCCGCGGCCGGGGCTACAGCGCCTACAGCCTGGGCGCCCACAGCTCCCGGATCGGCCAGCAGTCGCCGTGGCAGCGCGTCGGCCAGCTCGGCCCGCACGGCACCGGCACGATGCGTCACGTACCGGCCGCGCTGCCGCCGGCCCCGCGCAGGGGCGCCTGAGCGCGGGCACGGCGAGAGGGGGCGGTCCCGGCCGGGACCGCCCCCTCTCGCTGTGCACCGCTGCTTCTGCTTCTTCTACTTCTTCTTCGCGCCGCGCTTCTCGCGCACCCGCACCGAGATGTGGATCGGCGTCCCGTCGAAGCCGAACTCCTCACGCAGCCGGCGCTCGATGAAGCGCCGGTAGCCCGCCTCGATGAAGCCGGAGGCGAAGAGCACGAACCGCGGCGGCTTGGTGCCCGCCTGGGTGCCGAACAGGATGCGCGGCTGCTTGCCGCCCCGCACCGGGTGCGGGTGGGCGGCGACCAGCTCGCCGAGGAAGGCGTTCAGCCGGCCCGTCGGGACGCGGGTCTCCCAGCCGGCCAGGGCCGTCTCGATCGCCGGGACCAGCTTCTCCATGTGCCGGCCGGTCTGCGCCGAGACGTTCACCCGGGGCGCCCACGCCACCTGGCCGAGCTCGGTCTCGATCTCCCGCTCCAGGTAGTAGCGGCGCTCCTCGTCGAGGGTGTCCCACTTGTTGTAGGCGACGACGATCGCGCGGCCGGCCTCGACGGCCATGGTGACGATCCGCTGGTCCTGCACCGAGATCGACTCGGAGGCGTCGATGAGGATCACGGCCACCTCCGCCTTCTCGACGGCGGCCGCGGTGCGCAGCGAGGCGTAGTAGTCGGCGCCCTGCTGGAGGTGGACACGCTTGCGGATGCCCGCCGTGTCGACGAACTTCCAGGTCACGCCGCCCAGCTCGATCAGCTCGTCGACCGGGTCGCGGGTGGTGCCGGCGAGTTCGTTGACGACGACGCGCTCCTCGCCCGCCACCTTGTTCAGCAGGGAGGACTTGCCGACGTTGGGGCGGCCGATCAGGGCGATGCGGCGCGGGCCGCCGACGGCCGTGCCGAAGGTCTGCGCCGGGGCCTCGGGCAGGGCCTCCAGGACCTTGTCCAGCATGTCGCCGGTGCCGCGGCCGTGCAGCGCGGACACCGGGTGGGGCTCGCCCAGGCCCAGCGACCACAGGTAGGAGGCGTCGGCCTCGCCGCTCGGGCCGTCCACCTTGTTGGCGCACAGCACGACGGGCTTGCCGGCCTTGCGCAGCAGCCGTACGACGGCCTCGTCGGTGTCGGTGGCGCCGACCTTGGCGTCCACGACGAAGACGACCGCGTCGGACGCCTCGATGGCGTACTCGGCCTGGGCGGCGACGGAGGCGTCGATGCCGAGGACGTCCTGCTCCCAGCCGCCGGTGTCGACGACCTTGAAGCGGCGGCCCGCCCACTCGGCCTCGTAGGTGACGCGGTCGCGGGTGACGCCGGGCTTGTCCTCGACGACCGCCTCGCGGCGGCCGATGATGCGGTTCACCAGGGTCGACTTGCCGACATTGGGGCGGCCGATGACGGCGAGGACGGGGAGCGGGCCGTGCCCGGCCTCCTCGATGGCGCCCTCGACCTCCTCCAGGTCGAAGCCCTCTTCCGCGGCGAGCTCCATGAACTGCGCGTATTCGGCGTCGCCAAGCGCCCCGTGGTCGTGCTCCTCGCCCGAACCCTCGGAGTGGATGTCGTCGTTCATGAAGTCCGTACCTCGTTCATCGTGGTGATCGGTGGAACACCCCTGTACCGGGTGATCCACTACTCAAGTGTCGCCTAGCGGCCGGTGAGCCGCCTGGCGTTTTCCAGGTGCGCGGTGAGCTGCTTCTGGATGCGTTCGGTCGCCTCGTCCAGCGCCTTGCGGGTGCGCCGTCCGCTGCTGTCGCCCGCGTCGAAGGGGTCGCCGAAGACGACGTCGACGCGCGAGCGCAGAGGCGGCAGCGCCTTTATCAACCGCCCGGGTCTCTCGGAACTTCCCAGGACGGCGACCGGGACGATCGGGGCACCGCCGCGGACGGCGAAGTAGGCGAGGCCGGCGCGCAGCGAGGCGAAGTCGCCCTCGCCGCGGGTGCCCTCCGGGAAGATGCCGAGCACGCCGCCGTTCTCCAGCACGCCGAGCGCCCGGCCTATGGCGGTGCGGTCGGTGGACGTGCGGTCCACCTGGACCTGGCCGATGCCGGTCAGGAACTGTCCGAGCGGGCCGACGAACGCCTCCTTCTTGATCAGGAAGTGCGTCGGCCGGGGCGCCACGCCCATGACCATGGGGCCGTCGATGTTGTGCGCGTGGTTGACGGCGAAGATCAGCGGGCCGGTCGTAGGCACCCGCCAGGCGCCGAGCACGCGCGGCTTCCACAGGCCGTACATCAGGCCGACGCCGATGCGCCGCCCGACCTCGGCGCCCTTCTCGGAGGGGACGGAGGGTGAGGTCACTTACCCGCCCGCTTCTCCTCGACGAGGGTGACGACGCACTCGATGACCTGCGGGAGGGTGAGGTCCGTGGTGTCCACCTCGACCGCGTCGTCCGCCTTGGCGAGCGGCGAGGTCTTCCGGCTGGAGTCGGCCGCGTCCCGCTTGATCAGGGCCTCGCGGGTGGTCTGCACGTCGGCGCCCTTGAGCTCGCCGCTGCGGCGTGCGGCGCGGGCCTCCGGGGAGGCGGTCAGGAAGATCTTGAGGTCGGCGTCGGGCAGCACGGTCGTGCCGATGTCGCGGCCCTCGACGACGATGCCCCCCTCGGCGGCGGCGGCGATGGTGCGCTGGAGCTCGGTGATCCGGGTCCGCACCTCGGGGACGGCGCTGACCGCGCTCACCTTGGAGGTGACCTCCTGGGTGCGGATCGGGCCGGACACGTCCACACCGTCGACGGCGATGGCCGGGGCCGACGGGTCGGTGCCGGACACGATCTCGGGCTTGCCGGCCGCGGCCGCGACGGCGTGCGGGTCGGCTATGTCGATGCCGTTGGTCACCATCCACCACGTGATCGCCCGGTACTGGGCGCCGGTGTCCAGGTAGCTCAGGCCGAGCTGCGCGGCGACGGCCTTCGACGTGCTCGACTTGCCCGTGCCGGAGGGGCCGTCGATGGCGACAATCACGGCCGGGGCGGTCGGGGCGGCGCCGTTTTCCACGGGGGGACACCTTCCTGGTGCGGTGCGGTGAGTGGTGTGCGGGACGCGAGCGCGTCCCGCACAAGGTTACTGGGTCCGCGGAGCCCCTCCGACAGGCGGACGAGCGCGCGGGCCCGGGCCTCACTGCCGGATCGCCCAGCCCCGTTCCTTCAGGGCCGCCGTCAGCACGGGGGCGGCCTTCGGCTCCACCATCAGCTGCATCAGGCCGGCCTGCTGTCCGGTGGCGTGCTCGATGCGCACGTCCTCGATGTTGACGCCGGCCCGTTCCGCGTCGGCGAAGATGCGGGCGAGCTGTCCCGGCTGGTCGTCGATGAGGACGACCACGGTCTCGTAGACGCGCGGCGCGGAGCCGTGCTTGCCGGGGACGCGGACCTGGCCGGCGTTGCCGCGCCGCAGGACGGCCTCGATACCGGCGCTGCCCTCGCGGCGCTTGTCGTCGTCGGACGACTGGAGGGAGCGCAGGGCCCGCACCGTCTCCTCCAGGTCGGCGGCGACGTCGCCGAGCAGGTCGGCGACGGGGCCCGGGTTGGCGGAGAGGATGTCGATCCACATCCGGGGGTCGGACGCGGCGATCCGGGTCACGTCGCGGATGCCCTGCCCGCACAGCCGTACGGCGGCCTCCTCGGCGTGCTCCAGGCGGGCGGCGACCATGCTGGAGACCAGGTGGGGCATGTGGGAGACGAGCGCCACGGCACGGTCGTGGGCGTCGGCGTCCATCACGACCGGCACGGCCCGGCAGTGCGAGACCAGCTCCAGGGCGAGGTTCAGCACCTCGGTGTCGGTGTCCCGGGTCGGGGTGAGCACCCAGGGGCGGCCCTCGAAGAGGTCGCCGGTGGCGGCCAGCGGGCCGGACTTCTCGCGGCCGGACATGGGGTGGGTGCCGATGTACGCGGAGAGGTCGAGCCCGCGTGCCTCCAGTTCGCGCCGGGGGCCGCCCTTGACGCTGGCCACGTCGATGTAGCCGCGGGCGAGCCCGCGCTCCATGGCGTCGGCGAGCACGTCGGCGACCAGGGCGGGCGGGGCGGCGACGATCGCGAGGTCGACGGGCCCCTCGGGGGCCTCGTCGGTGCCGGCGCCGAGCGCGGCGGCGGTGCGGGCCTGCTCGGGGTCGTGGTCGGCGAGGTGCACGGTGACGCCCCGCGCGGCCAGGGCGAGGGCGGCGGAGGTGCCGATGAGGCCGGTGCCGATGACGAGGGCGGTTCTCACTGGGCGATGTCCTTGCGCAGGGCCGCGGCGGCGCCGAGGTAGACGTGGGCGATGTCGGCGCGGGGCCGGTCGGACTCGATGTGGGCGAGGACGCGGACGACGCGGGGCATGGCGCCCTCGATGTCCAGTTCCTGGGCGCAGATCAGCGGGACGTCGGTGATGCCGAGCTTGCGGGCAGCCGCGGCCGGGAAGTCGCTGTGCAGGTCGGGTGTGGCCGTGAACCAGATGCTGATCAGGTCGTCGCCGGTGAGCCCGTTGCGTTCCAGGACGGCGGTCAGCAGCGCCGCGACCCGCTCGTCCATGTGCCCGGCTTCGTCCCGTTCCAGTTGGACGGCGCCCCGGACCGCTCGTACCGCCACGGCGATGCTCCTTGCTGACGTGCGTTTCGTCTCTTGGTTCGGCTCTTGGTCCGTCCAGCGTAGTCAGCCCGCGCGGGGCCGGGGCACGGCGCCCGCCTCCTGAGACGCTGATTCCGGCCCTGCCCTCACCCCTCCTCACGCCCGGAGCGACGCCATGACGCACAGTCCCACCCGCCGTACAGTCCTTCTCTGCACGGGCGCGGCGACGCTCGCCGTGAGCTGCGGCGGCGGGGGCGGTGACGGCGGCTCCTCGGCCGCCTCGCCGGGGCGGGAGCTGGCGGCGAGGGACGACATCCCGGTGGGCGGCGGCAAGGTCTTCGACGCCGAGAAGGTCGTGGTGACCCAGCCGGAGCAGGGCGACTTCAAGGCCTTCTCCGCGGTCTGCACCCACCAGGGCTGCATCGTGTCGGACGTGCGCGACGGCACCATCCTCTGCGCCTGCCACGGCAGCAGGTTCGCCATCACCGACGGCGCGGTGGAGCAGGGCCCGGCGACGAAGCCGCTGCCGGAGAAGCGGATCACGGTGGAGGGAAATTCGGTCCGCCTGGCCTGAGGGGCCGACGTACGCTCCCGGGCATGCATCCCGAGACCCTGGTACGCGACCACACGATCTACGCCTGTGTCATGGGTTCGCGCGCCTTCGGTCTGGCGACGGCGGACAGCGACACGGACCGCCGGGGCGTCTTCCTCGCCCCGACCCCGCTGTTCTGGCGCTTCGAGAAGCCGCCGACCCATGTCGAGGGGCCGGCCGAGGAGCAGTTCAGCTGGGAGCTGGAACGCTTCTGCGAGCTGGCGCTGCGCGCGAACCCGAACATCCTGGAGTGCCTGCACTCCCCGCTCGTGGAGCACGCCGACGCCACGGGCCGCGAACTGCTCGCGCTGCAAGGGGCGTTCCTCTCCCGCCGGGCACACACGACCTTCACCAGGTACGCCCACGGCCAGCGCCGCAGGCTGGACGCCGACATGCGCACCCAGGGCGCCCCGCGCTGGAAACACGCGATGCACCTGCTCCGCCTGTTGACGTCCGCCCGCGACCTGCTGCGCACGGGCGCCCTGACGATCGACGTCGGCGACCACCGGGACTCACTCCTCGCCGTGAAGCGCGGCGAGGTGCCGTGGCCGGAGGTGGACGCCCGGATGACCCGCCTGGTGGAGGAGAGCGAACGGGCCGTCCGCGGCAGCCCGCTCCCCGAGGAACCGGACCGGCGCCGCGTGGAGGACTTCCTCGTCCGCACCCGACAGGCCTCGGCGCGGCAGGACGCCGGGCGGGACACGCCCTAGGCGTCCCAGAGCCGGCCGAGGTCCAGCAGGCCGTCCCGGTACTCGATGCGGTCGGCCCATGCGGCCGGCCACGCGTCGGCGCCCAGGTGGGCACCGGCGAAGGCGCCCGCGAGGCAGGCGATGGAGTCGGAGTCGCCTGAGGTGCAGGCGCCGCGGCGCAGGGCGGTCAGCGGCTCGTCGACGAACAGCAGGAAGCAGAGCAGCCCGGCCGCCATGGCCTCCTCGGCGATCCAGCCCTCGCCGACCGCGAGGCACGGGTCGGTCTCCGGGGAGACGGTGCGCACCGCGTGCTGGAGCCGGTCGAGTATCGCCAGGCACTCGTCCCAGCCGCGGGCGATGAAGTGCTCGGGCGTGGGGTCCTGGGAGCGGGTCCACAGGTCGCCGAGCCAGCGCTCGCGGTAACGGGTGCGGTTGTCGTAGGCGTACGAGCGCAGCAGCCCGACCAGCCCGGTCGGTTCGGCGCCCTCGGCGAGCAGCCGTACGGCGTGCGCGGTGAGGTCGGAGGCGGCGAGCGCGGTGGGGTGGCCGTGGGTGAGCGCGGACTGCAACTGGGCGGCGCCTGCGCGCTGTTCGTCGCTGAGGC
Source organism: Streptomyces sp. SID5910 (assembly GCF_009862125.1). GTDB lineage: Bacteria > Actinomycetota > Actinomycetes > Streptomycetales > Streptomycetaceae > Streptomyces. The sequence goes on along the minus strand of NZ_WWHX01000765.1, from coordinate 4,861 downwards.
CGGGGACGAGTCCGACGGGGGCGACGCGCATGTTGGCGCCGCAGCCCTTGGAGTGGATCTGGCTGGCGTCCTGCCAGGGGCCCTCGGGCCGCTGCTCCAGGAGGTCGCAGGCGGTGAGGCAGGTGTTGCCGGGGGCCCGGTTGTTCTCCGGCGAGCGGTTCCAGGCGATGAACTCCCGCCGTACGGGCTCGGCCATCCCCTCCGGCGTCAGGCTCCCGCGGTCCATGGCCGTGCGCAGCCCCCGCCCCAGGGCCAGCGTCATCTGGGTGTCGTCGGTGACGATCGCGGGCCGGGGCAGCTCCATCTCCCGCCAGGGTCCGCACTTGGCGAGGATCGACGGGACGTCGTTGAACTCGGTGGGGAAGCCCAGCGCGTCCCCGAGGGCGAGTCCGGTGAGCGCCCCGGTGGCGGCGCGCTTGGTGACGGTGGTCGTGGTCATGCGGGGCGTCCTTCCCGAGGGGTGCGGAGCAGGGGCGGGTGCAGGGCGGTGGCCGGACCGGCGCGGTAGAGGGCGGCCGGTTTGCCGCGGCCGCCGGTGAGGCGGGCGGCACCGGGGACGGCCTCCACGAAGCCCGGCGTGGCGAGTACCTTGCGCCGGAAGTTGGGCCGGTCCAGCGCGGTCCCCCACACCGTCTCGTAGACCTGCTGGAGCTCGCCGAGGGTGAACTCGGCCGGGCAGAAGGCGGTGGCCAGGCAGCTGTACTCCAGCTTGGCGCCGACGCGTTCCCGGGCGTCGGCCAGGATCCGGTCGTGGTCGAAGGCGAGGCCCTGCGCCTTGTCGTACGGGACCCAGCGGGCCTCGGCGGCGTCGGTGCCGGCGTGCGGTTCGGGCGGGTCGGGCAGCAGCGCCGTGAACGCGACGGACACGACCCGCATCCGGGGATCCCGGCCGGGCTCGCTGTAGGTCCGCAGCTGATCCAGGTGCAGCCCGGTCACGTCCGCCAGGCCGGTTTCCTCGGCCAGCTCGCGCCGGGCGGCCGTCTCGGCCGACTCGTCCGGCAGCAGGAAACCGCCGGGCAGCGCCCAGCGGCCGGCGTACGGCTCCTGCCCCCGCTCGACCAGCAGCACGTGCAGCGCGCCCGCGCGGAGCGTGAGGACGGCGAGATCGACGGTGACGGCGAAGGGCTCGTAGGCGTGCTTGTCGTAGCCGAGCACGGGCGGCCACCCCCTTAATAGTCACTCCGACTATAAAAGGGGGTGGCCGCCCGTCACAACCCTGTGGGCCTTCCGGCTTCTAGAGGTCGACCTCCTGCATCAGCATCCCGACCTCCGTGTTGGACAGCCGGCGCAGCCAGCCCGACTTCTGGTCGCCCAGGGTGATCGGGCCGAAGGCGGTGCGCACGAGCTTGTCGACCGGGAAACCGGCCTCGGCCAGCATGCGGCGGACGATGTGCTTGCGGCCCTCGTGGAGGGTGACCTCGACCAGGTAGTTCTTGCCGGTCTGCTCGACGACCCGGAAGTGGTCCGCGCGCGCGTACCCGTCCTCCAGCTGGATGCCGTCCTTCAGACGCTTGCCCAGGTCGCGCGGGATCGGGCCCACGATGTGCGCGAGGTAGGTCTTCTTCACGCCGTACTTCGGGTGGGTCAGGCGGTGCGCCAGCTCGCCGTGGTTGGTGAGCAGGATGACGCCCTCGGTCTCGGTGTCGAGCCGGCCGACGTGGAAGAGGCGGGTCTCGCGGTTGGTGACGTAGTCACCGAGGCACTGCCGGCCCTCCGGGTCCTCCATGGTGGAGACGACACCGGCGGGCTTGTTCAGCGAGAAGAACTGGTACGACTGCGTCGCGACGGTCAGGCCGTCGACCTTGACCTCGTCCTTCTCCGGGTCGACCCGCTTGCCCTGCTCCAGGACGATCTCGCCGTTGACCTCGACGCGCGCCTGCTCGATCAGTTCCTCGCAGGCGCGCCGCGAGCCGTAGCCCGCGCGCGCGAGGACCTTCTGGAGCCGCTCGCCCTCCTGCTCGGCGCCCGGGAAGGTCTTGGGCAGCTTGACGTCCTTCTTGCCCGCGTAGCGCTCGCGGTTGCGCTCCTCGGCCCGCGTCTCGTACTCGCGGGACGTGGCCGGGGCGCTGCGGCCCCGCTGCTGGGGCCGCTTCGGGCCGCCCTTGGCGCCACCGCGGGCCGAGGGGCCGCGGCCCGACTTCGGACCGTCCTGGGTGGCGCCGGGACCGACGTCGTAGCGCCGCTCCTCGGGGCGGGGCTTCTTCGGCCGGCCCGCCGGCTTGTCGTCGCGGTTGTTGCCGGCGCCGCGGTAGTTGCCGCGACCGCCACCACTGCTCCCGCCGCGGCCGCCGCTGTTGCCACCACGGCTCCCGCCGTTGTTTCCGCTGCTGTTCCTGCCGCTGCTGCTTCGCATCAAGTTTCCGTCTTGTCGTCTGCGTCCCCGGAATCGGTGTCCGGGGCGTCCGGATCGAACGACGGGACCCCTTCCAGCGTCTCGGCCTCGATCGCCGCCGCCTCGGGGAGGAAGGGCGCGAGCTCCGGGAGCTCGTCCAGGCCGCGCAGGCCCATCCGCTCCAGGAAGTAGTTCGTCGTCACGTACAGGATCGCACCTGTTTCGGGTTCCGTGCCCGCCTCCTCGACCAGACCCCGCTGGAGGAGGGTGCGCATCACGCCGTCGCAGTTCACGCCGCGCACCGCGGAGACGCGGCTGCGGCTGACCGGCTGGCGGTAGGCGACGACGGCCAGGGTCTCCAGGGCGGCCTGGGTGAGGCGGGCGTGCTGGCCGTCCAGGACGAAGCCCTCGACGGCCGCGGCGTACTCGGGGCGCGTGTAGAAGCGCCAGCCGCCCGCGACGAGCCGGAGCTCGAAGCCGCGGCCCTGGACGGTGTACTCGTCGGCCAGCTCGCGCAGGGCGTCCGCGATCTGCCGCCGGGGCCGCTGGAGGACCTTCGCGAGGTGCTCCTCGGTCGCGGGTTCGTCGACGACCATGAGGACGGCTTCGAGGGCGGGCCTGAGGTCGAGGCCGGCAACGGCCTCCGTGCTCTGCTCACTCACGCCTGCTGCTCCTCCGCGGTCTTCTCGTTCTCCTCGGGCCCCCGGTCGAACTCGTCGGTCACCACCGGCCCGGCCTCCCCGTCCCCGCCGGTCCAGCGCACCAGCAGATCGCCGAGCGCGGTCTCCTGGTCCAGCGCGACGGCCTTCTCGCGGTACAGCTCCAGGAGGGCCAGAAAGCGGGCCACGACGGTCAGGGTGTCCTCGGTGTCGTCCACGAGGACCCGGAAGCTGGCCTCGCCCAGCACCCGCAGCCGGGCCACGACGACCTGGGCCTGCTCCTGCACGCTGACCAGGGGCGCGTGGATGTGCTCGACGTAGACCTGCGGCTTGGGCTTGGGCTGCATCGCCTTCACGGCGAGCTTGGCGAACCCCTCGGGGCCGATGCTGATGACGACCTCGGGCAGCAGCTCGGCGTGGTGGGGCTCCAGGCCGACGGTACGGGGGTAGCGGCGGGCCTCGGCCTCCAGCCGCTCGTTGAAGATCTCCGCGATCTGCTTGTACGCGCGGTACTGGAGGAGCCGCGCGAAGAGCAGGTCGCGGGCCTCCAGCAGCGCGAGGTCGGCCTCGTCCTCCACCTCGGCGGCGGGCAGCAGCCGGGCCGCCTTGAGGTCGAGCAGGGTGGCGGCGACCACGAGGAACTCGGTCGTCTCGTCGAGGTCCCAGTCCGCTCCCCGCGCCCGGATATGGGCCATGAACTCATCGGTCACCTTGGACAGCGCGACCTCGGTGACGTCCATCTTGTGCTTGGAGATCAGCTGGAGCAGCAGATCGAAGGGCCCCTCAAAATTGACAAGCCGCACCTTGAAGACACCGTCGGCGACATCCTCGGGGGCGGCCTGGGGCAGGCCGTGGGACGCCGCTCCGTGGACCGACGGCTCGGGCCCGCCTCCCGGCGGGGCCGCCTGAGCCGCGTGGCCGGGCTCCAGGGGCTCCGGTGACGGGCTCGCTTGCTCCCCGGGGCCGTCCCCCGGCCCCGGGCCCTCCGGCGCGGCGCCGGACGTTCCCGGCTCGGCGTCCGGTCGCACCTCTGGCGCGGCCTCGGGTGCCGCCCGCACGATCCCGGAGGGCGGCGCGGCGGCGAACGCCCGCGCTCCGGCCTCCGGCCCGGCTTCCGGGCGGGACGTCGCCCCGCCCGGCGGCGCGGCCCCTGGGGCGTCCTGTGGCGGACGACCGCGGTATGTGGGCCCGTACTCCGGCCCGGCCGCCTCGGGGCGGGCACGCGTCGGGGCTTCCGGGTCGTCCGGCGTGGTGGCCTCCCGGCCGGCGGGTCCCGCATCGGGCTCCGTCGCCGCACCGGTGGCCTCAGGGGCCGGCCCCGCCGCGGGCTGCGCCTGCGCGGGCTCCGTGCCGGGTGTCGCCCCCTCGGGCTCGGTCCCGGCGGAGACCGGCCGCTCGGTGACCGGCGTCGGCTCTTCGGGCTCGGCTCCGGCGGGAATGGGCGGCTCGGTGGCCGGCGTCGTCTCCTCGGCAGGCGCGGTCGGCCGGGGGAGCGTCGGGCCCCTTCCCAGGGGGCGGCGACGGGCGGCAGGGGTGCCGGGGCGGGGAGGGTCGTTCGAGGTCATGGCCCCCGCAGGCTACCGCTACCGCCCGCGCAGCCGCCGTACGAGGATGCTGGCGTCCCCGCGGCTCTCCAGGTCGGCGAGGACCACGGCGACCGCCTCGCGGACGATCCGGCCGCGGTCGACGGCGAGCCCGTGCTCGCCGCGGAGCACCAGCCGGGCGTGCTCCAGGTCCATCAGCTCCTCGGCGGAGACGTACACGGTGATCTTCTCGTCGTGCCGCTCACGGCCGCTGGGGCGCCGCGAGGCGGCCCGGCCGCGCTTGCGGGGCTGGGCCGCGGCAGAACCTTCCTGCGCGTCGGCCCCGG
>NZ_WWHX01000764.1 GCF_009862125.1 Streptomyces sp. SID5910 | reverse complement strand
GGGTGGCCGGAATCCGGCACTCGGCGGGATCTCCGTCCGCCTGGGCGAGGGCGGCGGCCCGCGCGCGTCGCCGGGCCAGCGGGGTGGCCAGCGCGGTCAGCGCGACGAACGCGGCGATGGTGAGCAGCACGATCGTCGCGCCGGGCGGCACGTCCTGGTAGTACGACGTGACGGTGCCGCCGATGGTCACGGTCACGCCGATGGCGACGGCGATCGCGAAGGTCGCGGCGAAGCTGCGGCTGAGCTGCTGGGCGGCGGCCACCGGGACCACCATCAGCGCGGACACCAGCAGCAGGCCGACGACGCGCATCGCGACGGTCACCGTGACCGCGGCGGTGACGGCGGTCAGCAGGTTCAGCGCGCGCACCGGCAGGCCGGTGACCCGGGCGAACTCCTCGTCCTGGCTGACCGCGAACAGCTGGCGGCGCAGGCCCAGGGTGACCAGGACCACGAAGGCGGCCAGCACGCAGATCGCGGTGACGTCGGACTCGCTCACCGTCGACAGCGAGCCGAAGAGGTACGAGGTGAGGTTGGCGTTGGACCCGCCCGGCGCGAGGTTGATGAACATCACGCCGCCGGCCATGCCGCCGTAGAAGAGCATGGCGAGGGCGATGTCGCCGCGGGTCTTGCCGTACCAGCGGATCAGCTCCATCAGGACCGCGCCGAGCACGGAGACCAGGGTCGCCATCCACACCGGGGACCAGGAGAGCAGGAAGCCGAGGCCGACGCCGGTCATCGCGACGTGGCCGATGCCGTCGCCCATCAGGGCCTGGCGGCGCTGGACCAGGTAGATGCCGATGGCGGGGGCGGTGATGCCGACCAGGACGGCCGCGAGCAGCGCCCGCTGCATGAAGGCGTAGTTCAGGATTTCCATCAGCTCAGCAGTCCCGTGCGGATCGGTTCGGCGCCCGCGGGTGCGTGCGGGTGCACGTGGTCGTGGCCGGGCAGCGCGTGCTGGCCGACCGCGCGGGGCGGCGGGCCGTCGTGCACGACGCAGCCGTCGCGCAGGACGACGGCCCGGTCGATCAGGGGCTCCAGGGGGCCCAGCTCGTGCAGGACGAGGAGGACCGTGGTGCCGGCCGCGACCTGCTCGCGCAGCGTGGCGGCCAGCACCTCCTGGCTGGCCAGGTCGACGCCCGCCATCGGCTCGTCCATGATCACCAGCTCGGGTTCGGAGGCGAGCGCGCGGGCGATCAGCACGCGCTGGTGCTGGCCGCCGGACAGGGCGTTCACCGAGTCCTTGGCCCGGTCGGCCATGCCGACCAGGTCGAGGGCGCGGCGCACGGCCTCGTGGTCGGCCTTGCGCAGGACGCCGAAGCGGGCGCGGGAGAGCCGGCCGGAGGAGACGACCTCGGTCACCGTGGCGGGCACGCCGCCCGCGGCCGTGGTGCGCTGCGGGACGTAGCCCACGCGCGCCCAGTCGCGGAACCGGCGCCGCGGGGTGCCGAACAGCTCGATCTCCCCGGCGCCGGCCGTGACCTGGCCGATGATCGTGCGCACGGCCGTGGACTTGCCCGAGCCGTTGGCGCCGAGCAGGGCCACGACCTCGCCGCGGCGCACGGTGAGGTCGATGCCGCGCAGGACGGGGCGTGAGCCCAGCTCGGCGCGGACGCCGCGCAGGGATATGACGGACTCGTCACTCACGATGTCCTCCGTAACGATCGGGAATGCTCACTTGGCGCCGAGGGCGGCCTCGAGTGCCTTGAGGTTGGACTCCATGACCGCGACGTAGTCCTCGCCCTTGGACTTCTCGGTGATGCCCTCCAGCGGATCGAGGACGTCCGTCTTCAGGCCCGCGTCCTTGGCGAGGGTCTTCGCGGTCTTGTCGGACACCAGTGTCTCGTAGAAGACGGTGGTGACCCCGTCGGCCTTGGCCTCCTGCTGGAGCTGCTTGATCCGGGCGGGGCTGGGCTCGCTCTCCGGGTCGAGGCCGTTGATGGCCTCCTGGGTGAGTCCGTAGCGCTCGGCGAGGTAGCCGAAGGCGGCGTGGTTGGTGAAGAAGACCTTGGTGTCGGTGCTCTTCAGGCCGTCCTTGTACGCGGTGTCCAGGCCGGTCAGCTTCTTGCCCAGCGCCTCGGCGTTCTTCCGGTAGTCGGCGGCGTGGTCCGGGTCGGCCTTCTCGAAGGCCTTCGCGACACCGCCGGCGACCTCGGCGTACTTCACCGGGTCCAGCCAGATGTGCGGGTCGAGGCCGGACTCCTCCTCGGAGTGCTCCTCCTCGGCGTGCTCCTCGCCCCCGTGGTCGTGCTCGACGCTGCCGTGGTCCTCCAGCTTCGTCAGCGTCGTGGCGTCGATCTTCGTCTTCACGCCGGACTGCGCGACGGCCTTGTCCACGGCGGGCTGGAGGGACTTCAGGTAGAGCACCGCGTCCGCCTCGCCCAGCTCGGCGGTCTGCTTGGTGCTCAGCTCCAGGTCGTGCGGCTCCTGGCCGGGCTCGGTGAGGGTGGTGACGTTCACATGGTCACCGCCGATCTGCTCGGCGAGGTACTGCATCGGATAGAAGGACGCGACGACGTCGAACTTGTCCGTGTTGCCCGCCGCCGCGCTGTCGCCCGAGCAGGCGGAGAGGGTGCCGAGGCCGAGCGCGGTGGCCGCGGTGACTGCTATGCCGGATATGCGGCGTCGTCGTACGTTCATGACACTCATTTTCAACGATTCTGGAAACCGTTGTCAACAAGGCATCGAACGGCCCCCGATTTGGCCGGGGGGCGTCCCGCGCCGGTAACCTGAGGCAATTCTCTGGAAGCATCTCGCTTCGTCGCCCGTCGTCGTAATGAAGAGAGCACCGTGGCCGCCGACAAGATCGACACCATCGTCAGCCTGAGCAAGCGCCGTGGCTTCGTATTCCCGTGCAGTGAGATCTACGGCGGTCAGCGCGCCGCCTGGGACTACGGTCCGCTGGGTGTCGAGCTCAAGGAGAACCTCAAGCGCCAGTGGTGGCGCTACATGGTCACCTCGCGCGAGGACGTCGTCGGTCTCGACTCGTCCGTGATCCTGGCCCCCGAGGTCTGGGTCGCCTCCGGTCACGTCGCCACCTTCACGGACCCGCTGACCGAGTGCACCTCCTGTCACAAGCGGTTCCGCGCGGACCACCTGGAGGAGGCGTACGAGGAGAAGAAGGGCCACGCCCCCGAGAACGGCCTCGCCGACCTCAACTGCCCCAACTGCGGCAACAAGGGCACCTTCACCGAGCCCAAGCAGTTCTCCGGCCTGCTCTCCACCCACCTCGGCCCGACCCAGGACAGCGGCTCCGTCGCCTACCTGCGGCCCGAGACCGCCCAGGGCATCTTCACCAACTTCGGCCAGGTGCAGACCACTTCGCGCCGCAAGCCGCCGTTCGGCATCGCCCAGATGGGCAAGTCCTTCCGCAACGAGATCACGCCCGGCAACTTCATCTTCCGGACCCGCGAGTTCGAGCAGATGGAGATGGAGTTCTTCGTCAAGCCGGGCGAGGACGAGAAGTGGCAGGAGTACTGGATGGAGCAGCGCTGGAACTGGTACACCGGCCTGGGCCTGCGTGAAGAGAACATGCGGTGGTACGAGCACCCGAAGGAGAAGCTCTCCCACTACTCCAAGCGCACCGCCGACATCGAGTACCGGTTCTCCTTCGGCGGCAGCGAGTGGGGCGAGCTGGAGGGTGTCGCCAACCGCACCGACTACGACCTCGGCGCGCACTCCAAGGCCTCCGGCCAGGACCTCTCCTACTTCGACCAGGAGGCCGGCAAGCGCTGGACGCCGTACGTCATCGAGCCGGCGGCCGGTGTCGGGCGCGCGATGCTCGCGTTCCTGCTGGACGCGTACATCGAGGACGAGGCGCCGAACGCCAAGGGCAAGCTGGAGAAGCGGACCGTGCTGCGGCTCGACCCGCGCCTCGCGCCGGTGAAGGTCGCGGTGCTGCCGCTGTCCCGCAACCCGGAGCTGTCGCCGAAGGCGAAGGGGCTCGCGCAGGCGCTCCGGCAGAACTGGAACATCGAGTTCGACGACGCGGGCGCGATCGGGCGGCGTTACCGGCGTCAGGACGAGATCGGGACGCCGTTCTGTGTGACCGTCGACTTCGACACGCTGGACGACAACGCGGTGACCGTGCGGGAGCGGGACACGATGAAGCAGGAACGCGTGTCGCTGGACCAGATCGAGGGGTACCTCGCCTCGCGGCTGGTTGGGTGCTGATCGTTCGTTTGCGTTGAGGTACCAGGGGGCTCCGCCCCCTGGACCCCCGGGCCTACGCCCACCCACCACCCGACTCGGTCGGGTGAGGGGTGGGCGTTTGGCGTCTCAGGGGGCTTGTTTTGAGGGTCAGCGGCCTTGCAGCGACTTCACGTTGTCGGCGAAGGTCCAGTTCTTCGCGCCGTCCCAGTTGAGGGACCAGGTCATCAGGCCCTTCAGGGCGCCGTTGTAGTGGGTCCAGGCCTGGGAGACCTGGGACGGGGTCATGTGGCCGCCGCCCGCGCCCGGTTGGGCGGGCAGGCCCGGGACCTGCTTGTCGTACGGGACGCGGATCGTGGTGCCCTGGACGACCAGGCCCTTGTCCAGGCAGTCGGTCTGGGCGGTGAAGCCCTGCACCGTGCCGGCCGCGTACGAGTCGCCGGAGCAGCCGTACATGCTGCCGTTGTAGTACTGCATGTTCAGCCACCACAGGCGGCCGTTGTCCGCGTACTTCTTGATGACGGGGAGATACGCGCCCCAGATCGAGCCGTAGGTGACGCTGCCGCCGGTGACGTACGCCGTCTCCGGGGCCATCGTGAGGCCGAAGCCGGACGGCATGCGGGCGAGGACGCCGTCGATGATGCGGATCAGGTTGGCCTGGGACGCGGACAGTTGGCCGATGCTGCCGCTGCCGGTCAGGCCGGTCTCGATGTCGATGTCGATGCCGTCGAAGTTGTACCGCTTCAGGATCGGCACGATCGTGTCGACGAAACGGTCCGCCACGGCGGTCGAGTTGAGGTCGATGCCGGCCGTCGCGCCGCCGATGGAGAGCAGGATCGTCTGCCCCGACGCCTTGGCCGCGCACATCTCCGCGGGCGTCGCCACCTTCACGCCCGTGTCCATGCCGTCCTCCCACAGGGCCGTCCCGTCGGAGCGGATGACCGGGAAGGCCGCGTTGAGCACGTTGTAACCGTGGGCGGCGATGCGGGAGTCGGTGATCGGGGTCCAGCCGAAGGGTGGGTGGACGCCGTTGGCGGCGCCGTCCCAGTTCTCCCAGTAGCCCTGGAGGACCTTGCCGGCGGGCTTCGGCTTCACCGCGCAGGTGTCGGCGGCGGGGGCCGGCGCGGGGGCGGCCGACGCGGTGACCGCGGCGAGCGGGGCGAGGGCGGTGGCCGCGAGCGCGGCGGCGAACAGGCGGAGTCTGCGGGGGGTCATGCGGCTTGCCTCCTGACGTGGGGGTGAGGTGGCGCAGGCATGACAATCTCTTGGTCCAGACCATTCGTCAAGGGTCGGGTGCGGCGGTGCAAGAGTCGGGTGTGGCGGTGCGATGGGTGACAATTCAATGAATGACAGATATTGAAATCTGTCAGCTGTCATGTGAGGGTGGGTGTCATGACGATGAACACGCGCCCCCTCGGAACCACCGGCCCCCAGGTCTCCGCCCTCGGCCTCGGCTGCATGGGCATGTCCGCGCTCTACGGCGAGGCGGACCGGGCCGAGTCGATCGCCACGATCCACGCCGCCCTCGAAGCGGGCGTCACCCTGCTCGACACCGGCGACTTCTACGCCATGGGCCACAACGAGATGCTGATCGGCGAGGCCCTGCGCGCCGCGCCCACCGCCCGGCGCGAACAGGCCCTGCTCAGTGTCAAGTTCGGCGCCCTGCGCGATCCCGACGGCGGCTGGTCGGGCTACGACGGCCGCCCCGCCGCCGTGAAGAACTTCGCCGTCTACTCCCTCCAGCGGCTCGGCGTCGACCACATCGACGTCTACCGCATCGCCCGCCTCGATCCGGACGTGCCGATCGAGGAGACGGTCGGCGCCATCGCCGAACTCGTCGAGAAGGGCCACGTCCGCCACATCGGCCTCAGCGAGGTCGGCGCGCAGACCATCCGCCGCGCCGCCGCCACCGCGCCGATCGCCGACCTCCAGATCGAGTACTCCCTCGTCTCCCGCGGCATCGAGGACGAGATCCTGCCCACCACCCGTGAACTGGGCATCGCCGTCACGGCGTACGGGGTGCTCTCACGCGGGCTGATCTCCGGCCACTTCACCCGCGACCGGCAGCTCGCCGCGACGGACTTCCGCGCCCACTCGCCCCGCTTCCAGGGCGACAACCTGCGGCACAACCTGGGCCTCGTCGACGCCCTGCGCAAGACCGCCGAGCAGAAGGGCGTCACCGTCGCCCAGCTCGCCATCGCCTGGGTGCTCTCCCGGGGCGAGGACATCGTGCCGCTGATCGGCGCCCGCACCCGGGAACGGCTCGCGGAGTCGCTGGGGGCGCTGGACGTCACGCTGGACGCCGCCGACCTCGCCGCGATCGAGGAGGCCGTGCCCGCGGACGCCGCCGCCGGTGAGCGCTACACACCGGCCGCTCTCGCCCACCTCGACAGCGAACGCTGACCGTGCCCGAGGGTACGGTCTAGGCCATGGCACCGACCTCCGAGACCCTGACCGCCGAGCGCATCCTCGAAGCCACCGAGGAGGTGCTGCGCCGCCACGGCCCGGCCAAGGCCACCGTGGTCGACGTGGCCCGCGCGCTCGGCGTCAGCCACGGCAGCGTCTACCGGCACTTCCGGACGAAGGCCGCGCTGCGCGAGGCGGTGACCAAGCGGTGGCTGGACCGCACCTCCGAGGCGCTGGCCGGGATCGCCGCCGAGGACCGGGACGCGGAGGGACGGCTGCGCGACTGGGTGCGGACGCTGTCCCGGGCCAAGCGCCGCAAGGCCGGCGACGACCCGGAGCTGTTCGCCACCTACCGGGTGCTGGCCAAGGAGAACGGTGCCGTGGTCAGCCGCCACGTCACCGACCTGATCGACCAGCTGACCCACATCGTCCGCTCGGGGCTGGACGCGGGGACCTTCACCGCTCGCGACGCCCCGGCCGCCGCCCGCGCCGTCTTCCACGCCACCTGCCGCTTCCACAAGCCCGCCCATGCCGGGGAGTGGGACCGGCCGGAGATCGAGGACGAGCTGGAAGCCGTCCTGGACCTCCTCATAGGCGGCCTGCGCGGCTGAGCGTCAGACGCCGGCCGCGCAGCGCCAGAAGGCGCGCATCAGCGGGGTCGGCTCCGGGTCCGTCATGGCCACCTGGGTGAGCAGGACCGCCGTCGTCCCGGTGGCGGGGACCAGGTGGGCCGTGGTGCCGCTGCCGCCGACCCAGCCGTAGCGGCCCGGCACGTTCCACGGCTCGGCCCGGTCCAGGTCGACCTGGCCGCCGTAGCCCCAGCCCTGGCCGCGCAGGAAGAGCCGGGCCGCCTCGCGCTGCGCGGGCGTCAGGTGGTCGGTGGTCATGCGGCGCACCGAGGCGGGGGAGAGGACCCGCCGGCCGTGCGCCGTGCCGTCCGCGAGCAGCATGCGCGCGAACGCCAGCCAGTCGTCCACCGTCGAGACCAGCCCGCCCGCCCCGGACGGGAACGGGGGCACGGAACTCCACTGCCCGTCGGGGGCGTCCGCCAGGGCGAGCGTGCCCGACCCGGTGGGCGTGTACTGGCTCGTGAACCGGCCCCGCCCGGCGGGCGGCACCTCGAACGCCGTGTCCGTCATGCCTGCCGGCTCCAGCAGGCGCTCCGCCAGGGCCTGAGGCAACGGCCGTCCGGTGACCCGGGCGATCAGGACGCCCTGGAGGTCGGAGCAGGTGTTGTACAGCCACGCCGCCCCCGGCTGGTGCAGCAGCGGCACGCGGGCCAGGCCCGCCAGCCACTCGTCCGGCGCCGGCGCCCGCCGCGGCTCCAGACCGCCCTGGTGCGCCGCGGACAGCGCCCGTACGCCCGGCAGCGAGAAGTCCGACGGGAAGCCCCAGCCCGCCCGGGAAGAGAGCAGGTCCTCCACCGTGATCGGGCGCTCCGCCGGGACCACGTCGTCCAGGGCGGCCGACGGCGTGCGCAGCACCCTCGGCTTCGCCAGCTCGGGCAGCCAGGTCTCCACCGGGTCGTCCAGGCCCAGCAGTCCGTCGTCCACCAGGGTCATCACCGTCGCCGCGACGACCGGCTTGGTCAGCGAGGCCATGCGGAAGAGGCTGTCCCTCGCCATGGGGGCGGTGCCCTCGGTGTCCACGTGGCCGACGGCCACCACGTCCACGTCGTCACCGCGGGCCACCAGGGCCACGGCGCCCGGCACCGTCCCCTCGTCCACGGCTCGCCGAAGGATGGTGCGCAGGGCGTTCGGGTCACTCATGGGCGGGCCTCCGGTGCGGTGGTGTCTCGGGTGGTGTTCCGACTCCGCCCGGCCCCGGAACTCATCGGCCGCCCGGCGCCTCAGCCGATCGTGCGCGGTAGGCGCAGGCTCAGCAAGCCCGTCAGCACCACCGCACCCAGCTGCACCAGCAGTGTCGTCACCAGGGCGTCGCGCATGCCCAGGCCCGGTGCCAGGGACAGGAACAGCGTGCCCAGGGCGGCCACCCCGAGCGCCAGGGACGACTGCTGCGTGGTCATCATGACGCCGCTGCCGACCCCCGCGCGGGCGGGCGGCACCTCCGACAGGACGACCCGGAAGACCACCGGGAGTTGGAGCGCCTGCCCCGCCCCGGCCAGCGCCGCGCCCGGCAGCAGCTCGACCAGGCCGAGGTCCGGCCAGGAACGCCACGCGGCCAGCGCCATCAGGGCCAGGCCCACGCCCTGGAGCACGGCACCCGCCGGCACCACCCGGGTGCCGTACCGGGCCACCAGCCGGGGACCGGCGAGGGAGGCGAAGAAGAACACCACCGCCAGCGGCGCCAGAGCCGTCCCCGCCGCCACCGGGCCGAGGCCCGCACCCTGCTGGAGGGCCACCGCGATGACGAACATGAACCCGCTGAAGCCGACCGAGAACGGCACGATCAGCAGCAGCCCGCGCCGCAGCGAGACCAGCGCGAACAGGCTCGGCGGCACCAGCGGCGTACGGCCCACGCGGTCCGCCCGGCGCTCCACCGCGTAGAACGCCGCCGCCACGAACGGGAACGCCGCAAGCGACAGCCACGTCCACAGCGGCCAGCCCGCCGCCCGGCCCTCGGTGAGCGGGACCAGCAGGGTGAGGAGGGACGCGGCCAGCAGCACCGTGCCGGGGCCGTCCACCGGCTCCGGGCTGGCCGAGCGGGTCTCCGGGACCGCGCGGACGGCCAGTAGCAGGCCCGCCAGCACCACCGGGACGTTCACCAGGAAGACGGAACGCCAGCCGGTGCCCGCGATGTCGGCGGCCACCAGCACGCCGCCCAGGATCTGCCCGGCCACCATCGCCAGGCCGGCCGTGGCCCCGTAGAGGCTCATGGCCTTCGCGCGCCGGGGGCCCGAGGTGGTCGCCTGGATGGTGGCCAGCACCTGCGGCAGCATCGCCGCGGCGGACGCGCCCTGCGCCACGCGGGCCGCGACCAGCGTCCAGGCGTCCGGCGCCAGGCCGCACGCCAGCGAGGTCAGGCCGAAGGCGGCCATGCCGCCGAGGAACAGCCGCCGCCGGCCGAACAGGTCGCCGAGCCGGCCGCCGAGGACCAGCAGGACGGCGTACGCCACCCCGTAGCCGGCGACGACGAGTTCGAGGACGGACTCGCCCGCGGAGAGGTCGGTGCCGATGGTGGGCAGGGCGACGTTGACGATGAAGAAGTCGACGAGGGGGAGTGCCGCGGCCAGCAGCACCGTGAACAGTCCGGCGCCGCTGAGCGCGGGCGGCGACGAGGGTGCCGGACGGACGGGACGTGAAGTGAGGGTTTCGGTCACGTCATCGAGACTGCGGCGGGCCGTTGACCGGTACCAGAGTCTCCTTGTCCTGGTAGAAGAAGTACCTGGCAACAGGATCCGGGGCGCGGCACCCTGGAGGCATGACGACGACGGCCCAGGAAAGCATGGCGGCGGCGGGCACGCCGAGGTCCCCCGAAACGGCCTCGCGGGTCCGGCGGCACGAGCTCGCCGCGTTCCTGCGCAGCCGCCGCGAACGCATCGCCCCCGAACAGGTCGGGCTGCCCCGTGGACGCCGGCGCCGCACGCCCGGGCTGCGCCGCGAGGAGGTCGCCCAGCTCTCGGCGGTCGGCGTGACCTGGTACACGTGGTTGGAGCAGGCTCGGGACATCCAGGTCTCCGTGCAGGTCATCGACGCCCTCGCCCGCGCGCTGCTGCTCGACCGGACCGAGCGCGCCCATCTCTTCCAGCTGGCCGGGGCCGTCGACCCGACGCCCGCGACGGACTGCCCGTCGGTGACGCCGGCGCTGCGCGCCCTGCTGGAGCAGTTCGAGCCGTATCCGGCGTGCGTGCAGAACAGCCGGTACGACATCCTCGCCCACAACCGGACGTACGGGCTGCTGCTGTGCGACCTGGACGCGGTGCCGGCCGAGGACCGCAACTGCATGATCCTGTCCTTCACCCACGAGGACTGGCGGTCGTCCATCGTCCACCTGGAGGAGACCCAGCGGCTGATGGCCGCGCGGTTCCGGGCCACGATGGCCGGTCATCTCACCGAGCCCGCCTGGAAGATGCTGCTGAAGCGGCTGCGGGCGGAGTCCGCGGAGTTCCTGGAGGCGTGGGAGCGGTACGAGGTGGTCGCCCACCGCGGCAAGCGCAAGGAGTTCCGCAACCGGTACGTGGGGCGGGTCAGCGTCGACCACACCGACCTGTGGCTGGGACCGGAGGCGGGGCCCCGCATGGTGACGTACGCGCCGGCCGACCCGGTGTCCCGGGAGCGTCTGGAGAAGCTGCACGCGATCGCCCTGGGGCGCGGAGCGACATCGCCGGGGTGAGCGCCCGAAGTGCGGGAACCCGGGGAAATGCGGAAGGTGATGTTCCCAGGGTTTCGTCAGTTCGCACAGGGCGAGGACAGTCATGGCTGAGCAGAAGTCGGCGCAGACGCTCCCGCGGCCGTTGCACGCGGCCGCGTCGGTGCTGCGGAAGGTGCCGGGCGCCGGGACGGTCGGCCGGGCGGCCGAAGGGGCGTTGGACGCGATCGGGGCGGTGTCGCCACGCGGGCGGCGACTGCTCGTCTACACCGGCGCGGGCGCGCTGGGCGTCGCCGGCCTGGTGGAGTGGCCGGTGGCGGTCACGGGAGCGGCGGTGGCGTGGCTGACGCGGCCACGGCGGTCGGAGGAGCCGGAGGCGCAGCCGGGGTCGGAGACGGCTCGGGTGACGCGCGGCACGGATGCGGGCGCCTCCGGCGGGAGCGCGGGCGCCTCCGGCGGGGGTGCGTCGGCGGGCAGTGTCGCGGCCAAGCGGAACGCGGCGACGAAGACGACGACGAGGAGCACCGCCACGGAGTCCGGCGCCGTCAGGAAGAGCGCCGCGGCGAAGAGGACCGCGAGCAGGGCGACGACGGCGAAGTCGACGCGGGGCGCGTCGGGCGCGTCGCGGACGGCGGGGAGTGGGGCGGCCGGGACGAAGGCCGCGGCGGGCAGGTCCGCCGGGGCCGCACCGGCCGGGAGCGGGGCGGCAGGGACGAAGGCGGCGACGAGTAGGTCGGCCGGGACAGCGGCGGCCGGGACGAGGGCCGCCGGGGGCAGGTCGGCTGCCGCGAAGGCCGCCGGGCCGAAGGGTGCCGCGGGTAAGGGGGCGGCGGGGAAGGCCGGTGGGGCGAAGAGTGCGGCGACCGAGGTGGCCGCGCAGAGGAGTACCGCCACCGGGACCGCCGTGCAGGAGGGCTCCGCTGCGCGCAAGGGCACCGCCGCCGGTGCCGGGGCGCGGAAGAGCACCGCGGCAGCCGCACGGAAGTCCGCGACCGCGAAGTCCACCGCCGCCAAGGCCGTCACGGCCGAGGCCACGCCGTCCGGGACCGCCGCGCAGAAGAGCGCCGCCACCCGATCGGCCGCACAGAAGGCCGTCGCCCAGAAGAGCACCGCGACCAAGGCCGCCGCGCGGAAGGCCACCGCGACGGGGCCCTCCGGGCGGAAGTCCGCCGCGACCGGCGCCGCCGCGCGTAAGGCCGCGGCCGGCAAGACCGATGCGGCGGCCAACACCCCGGCGGCAGGCGCAGCGAAGGGCACCCCGGCGACGCCCGCCGCAGGCGCCCGTGTCCGGAAGTCCGCCGCCAAGACCACTGCGGCGAAGGGCACCACGACGGGCGCCGCCGCCCGGAAGGCCGCGGCTGCCAAGACCACTGCGGCGAAGGCCACCGCGACCGGTGCCGCCGCCCGGAAGGCCGCCGCCGGCAAGACCGACGCGGCGGAGAACACCCCGGCGGCAGGCGCAGCGAAGAGCACCCCCGCCAAGCCCGCCGCAGGCGCCGGTGCCGCCGCCCGGAAGGCCGCCGCTGCCAAGACCGACGCGGCGGAGAACACCCCGGCGGCAGGCGCAGCGAAGAGCA
>NZ_WWHX01000763.1 GCF_009862125.1 Streptomyces sp. SID5910 | reverse complement strand
TGCAGCTGCAGGAGCGCTTCGTGGCCCACGCACTGGCCTCACGGAATGCGCGGTCCTCGCGAGCACGTCGAAAGAACAAGATCTCTTCCTCTCTGTCATCTGGCGGGCACGGGAAACGTGCCTCCACTCAGGGGGATAGCTACGAGCCTCCTACCAGCCGATTCTCTCGAGGCCGGGGGCCGTCAGCTGCGGCGGACGACGG
>NZ_WWHX01000079.1 GCF_009862125.1 Streptomyces sp. SID5910 | reverse complement strand
AGCCACCGCGTCCCGTTCGACGGGGACCGCGGTGGCCACGAGGACGCGCACGGAGGACGTGGTCAGTCGTCCTTCTTCAGCTTGAAGACCCACACGCCGGTGATCTTCTGGCTGCCGTCCTTGCCGTCCCGGGCCGCGATGGCGACGTTCGTCGAGTCGCCCTGGGCGCCGTACTGGGCGTTGAAGAAGACGCTGCCCGGAATGGTGCGGTACGTCTTCTTGCTGTCCTCGACCAGCTGCTGCCCGTTCATCAGGATCGTCCAGTGGTCGTCGGCGATCTCCGGGTCGACGCCGAAGCGGACGGTCTCGTCCTGGTCGACGGTGATCGACTTGGCGTCCGGGTCCTTCAGACACTTGTTGATCTCGTCGTCGGACAGGGCCTTGTCCTGGCCCCCGCAGGTGGCCTCGGAGCTGACCGAGTCACTGCCGACCGTGATCGTGGAGATGGCGGTCGGCTCGTCACAGGCGGACAGCAGGAGCAGTCCGGCGGATACGGCACCGGCGGCGGCGACGGCACGGCGGCGTCGCACAACGCGGTGTCCGATGGCGGCTGCGCCGCGGGGCAACGTGGTCATGGGACGAAGGCTATATTGCGGCTCCTGCCGTCCCCCCACCTGGGTACGGCGTGGCGTGGTCACGCCACCCTGGCCCGCGCGGCGCCGCCGTGCCGGGCCGAACCGATCAACCCCCGTACGGTGGTCAGCCATCCGGCGGCGATGATCGCGGCGGCCACGGACAGGCCCAGCGTGCCGTTCAGCGGCAGCGCGATGCCCACCGCGCCGCCGAACACCCAGGCGACCTGGAGCAGCGTCTCCGAGCGGGCGAACGCCGAGGTGCGGACGTGCTCGGGCACGTCCCGCTGGATCAGCGCGTCCAGGGACAGCTTGGCCAGCGCCTGCGCGAAACCGGCCACCGCGGCCAGACACGCCACCAGCACCGCGCCGAAGAACACCGCGGCCGTGAGCGCCGCGCCCAGCACGATCGCGACGACCGTCACGATGATGATCTCCGGCGCGCGGGACCGCAGCCACGCCCCGACGGCCGTGCCCAGCGCGTTGCCCGCGCCCGCCGCGACACCGACGATCCCCAGCGACATGGCCGCGCTCTGACCCGTCATCGGATGGACGCGCAGCAGGAACGCCAGGAAGAAGATCAGGAAGCCGGTCAGGCAGCGGATGGCGGCGTTGGCGGCCAGCGCGTGGGTGACCGCCGGGCCCACCGTGCGCAGCCCGGGGCGCTTGCCGGACCTGCGGTGCGGGCCGTGCAGATGCCGCTCGTCCGCGGCGAGCAGCGCCCGGTCCTCGCCCCGCGCCGAGTCCACCTTGCGCGGCAGCGTGAACGACAGCACGGTCCCCGCGACGAAGATCACGAACGCGCCGTACAGCGGCCAGCGCGGCCCGAGCGCCTGGAGCCCCGCCCCGATCGGCGCGGCCACGCCGGTGGCGAGCAGCCCGCACAGCGTCACCCGCGAGTTGGCCTTCACCAGCGAGAACCGGGGTGGCAGCAGCCGGGGCACCACCGCGCTTCTGACCACGCCGTACGCCTTGGAGGCGACCAGTACGCCGAGCGCCGCCGGATACATCTCGATGCTGCCGGTGATCACCGCCCCGGACAGCACCAGTGCGAGCAGCGCGCGGGCCCCCATCGCCGTCGCCATGGCCGCGCGGCGGCCGTGCGGTACGCGGTCCAGGATCGGGCCGATGACCGGGGCGAGGAGGGTGAACGGGGCCATGGTGATGGCGAGGTAGAGCGCGACCCGGCCGCGCGCCTCGTCGGTCGGCACGGAGAAGAAGACGGTGGAGGCGAGGGCGACGGTGATCATGACGTCGCCGGCGCCGTTCACTCCGTGCAGCTCGATCAGCTTGCCGAGGCCGGACTCGCCGGCGCCGTGCGCGTGGGTCGCCCGGCGGATGCCGCGGACCGTCCCGGTGACCGGCAGGCGCAGGGCACGGCCGACCGCGCGGAACCAGCCGGGACCGCGTGCCCGGCTCCCGCGCTTGAACTCCGTCCGTGCGGCTGCCACTCCGTCATAGTGCCCCGAGAGCCCGGGCTATAGCGCCGTTACGGCACGGATGGCACGGATGGGTCGGGGGCCGGGTCTCGGCCTCGGCTTCGCCTTCGGCCGTGGTGTTCCCACCCGCACCACCCGTGCGGGTTGCGTTGTCGGGTGCGGGTGGCCCCCGTGGGGTGCGCTCGCCGTCGGCGGCTGCCGGTTCGGGGGTGGTGGGGACGGCGGGCTTCGCGGGGCCGGGTGCGGTGCTCGGGTGGGGGCGCGGGGTGTGTTTCGGCCGGGCCCCGCACGGGTTCCGGACGGTCCGTCTGGACCGTGCGGGGCCCTCGGAGAGCGATCGTGCCCTCGCCGAAACTCCCGTCGGTGTAGGCCCAGCGCACATGAGCAGGTAGCGTGCCTAGCGCGCCGTGGCGAACGTTCTCGGCCGCGCGCCTTACGGCCATACCGCAGAATGGATGACGTAGGTGTGCCCGAGCGCGATCGGGCGCGGACGTCGACGCGGTCCACAGGTCCGCTCCGTCCGCCCCCTCGCAGTCAGCGGCGCACTCGTGAGACGGCGTATGGAGAGAAGCGATACCTGTGAGCGCAGCGACAACGCGAAGCCGCACCCCTGACCGTCTGTGCGCCGAGGCCGTCGACCTCGCCCGCGCCGCAGCCGAGGAGGCCGCCGCCCCCGGCGTCGTCGGCGAGCACGAGGGGCTGGTGTCGGAGGGCGACCGGGTCGTCACGCACTACTTCGCCGCCAAGGAGCTCGGCTACCGCGGCTGGCGCTGGGCCGTCACCGTGGCCCGGGCCTCCCGCGCCAAGATCGTGACCGTGGACGAGGCGGTGCTGCTGCCCGGCCCCGACGCCCTCCTCGCCCCCGAGTGGGTGCCGTGGAGCGAGCGGCTGCGCCCCGGCGACATGGGCCCCGGCGACCTGCTGCCCACCGACGCGGAGGATCTGCGGCTGGAGCCGGGCTGGACCGGCGAGGACGAGCCGCCGCCGAACTCCGTCGTCTCCCACGAGATGGCCGACCTGGTCGAGGCCGAGGACGCCGAGGTCACGGCCGGGCCGCCCGCCGAGCTGTCCACCACCCCGGCCCGCGGCACGATCGCCGCGGTCGCCGAGGAACTGGGCCTGCGACGGGCGCGGGTGCTCTCCCGCTACGGCCTGCACGTCGCGGCCGACCGGTGGGAGGACGCCTTCGGGCCCAAGACGGCGATGGCGCAGGCCGCGCCGGCCACCTGTGCCTCCTGCGGCTTCCTCGCCCGTATCGGCGGCTCGCTGGGCCAGGCCTTCGGCGTGTGCGCCAACGAGTTCGCCCCGGCGGACGGCCGGGTCGTGTCCCTGGCCTACGGCTGCGGCGGGCACTCCGAGGCCGCGGTGATGCCGAAGACCCCGCAGCCGGCTCCGCCGGTGATCGACGAGACGCGGATCGACCCGTTCCCGTTGCGGCCGGCGTCGGACTCCGGGTCGGTGCCGGTGGCCGAGGACGAGGCGTCGGCGGACCTGGGGCATTCCTAGCAGGTGGCTCGCGTTTGAGCGCGGGTGCGTCGTGGCTCGCGCCGCGTGCGGGTGCGGGTGCGTCGTGGCTCGCGTCCCCGGGGGCTGCGCCCCCGGACCCCCATCGGCCTTGACGGCCTCGTCCTCAAACGCCGGACGGGCTG
>NZ_WWHX01000762.1 GCF_009862125.1 Streptomyces sp. SID5910 | reverse complement strand
GGCCGCCGCGGTACAGCGGGCCGCTCGGGGTGAGCCGGGGTCCGCCCCCGCCGTGGCCGGGCTCGGCCGCGTACTCGCCGTCGCCGAGGTCGACGTGCAGGGCGGCGAGGACGCGCAGGGCGTCCGGGTCGCGGCCGTGCTCGGCGGCCGACGCCCGCAGCTCGGCCCGCGCGGCGGCTGCCTCCGCGGGACGCGCGGTACGGACGAGGGCCACGTCGGCGTACCGG
>NZ_WWHX01000761.1 GCF_009862125.1 Streptomyces sp. SID5910 | reverse complement strand
GAGGTCGCCGTGGGCCTGGGCTGGCTGGGCCGCTGGTCCGCCGCGCTGACCGAGTACAGCGAGGTCGCCGCCGCCCGCGAGCGGGTCCTCGGCGCGGACCACCCCGACACCCTCGCGAGCCGCGACGACGAGGCCCACTGCCTGGAACAGCTCGGCCGAGGCCCGCAGGCGGCCGAGCTCTACCGCAAAGCGGCCCAACCCCGCCGCCCCGCCCCTCGCTGAACCGGCGACGCCCCGAGCGAGCCACCCGGCAGCGGCACCTGCGCGCCCCGACCGGGTGGCCC
>NZ_WWHX01000760.1 GCF_009862125.1 Streptomyces sp. SID5910 | reverse complement strand
GTGCACGCCGTGCTGGACAAGATGGCCGGCTTCGCGGACCGGGTCCGTTCCGGCGAGTGGACCGGCCACACCGGCAAGCGCATCCGCAACGTCGTCAACATCGGCATCGGCGGCTCCGACCTCGGTCCCGCCATGGCCTACGAGGCGCTGCGCGCGTTCACCGACCGCGAGCTGACGGTCCGCTTCGTCTCCAACGTCGACGGCTCCGACCTGCACGAGGCAGTCCGGGACCTGGACCCGGCCGAGACGCTGTTCATCGTCGCCTCCAAGACGTTCACCACCATCGAGACGGTCACCAACGCCACCTCCGCCCGGAGCTGGCTGCTGGACGCCCTCGGCGACAAGGACGCCGTCGCCCGGCACTTCGTCGCCCTGTCGACGAACGCCGGGAAGGTCGCCGAGTTCGGCATCGACACGGCCAACATGTTCGAGTTCTGGGACTGGGTCGGCGGTCGCTACTCGTACGACTCGGCGATCGGCCTGTCCCTGATGATCGCCATCGGCCCGGACCGCTTCCGCGAGATGCTCGACGGCTTCC
>NZ_WWHX01000759.1 GCF_009862125.1 Streptomyces sp. SID5910 | reverse complement strand
TCCGGATGTCGGTCCGGGCGCCGGTCCGGACGCCGGGGCGTCGTCGCAGGCCATCGCCGCCGGGAGCGCCGCCGCCGCGGCCGTCCGGGCGAGGAGACCGCCGAACCGGCGCCTGCTCCAGCCCTCACCGCTCATGCGCGCTCCCGCTCGTCGGTCGGTCCCGGTCCGCCCTCGTGTCTACCAGTCGCCGTCCTGCACCGGTGCCCCCGGGGCGTCCCCGAGGGGATGGATCTGCGGCGGGGCGGGCTGCTGCCAGGGCTCGTGGTCGTCGCCGACCCAGTCCCCGACCGGCTTGACGTCCTGGAGCGGCTCGGTCGGCGCCAGGTCGTCGGCGTCCTGGTCGTAGTAGTCGTACCAGGGCAGACCCGCGTCGGTGTACGCCTTGCGGTCCACGGGGGACGGCGGCGGCGCCTCCCCGGTGATGCGCCGCCACTCCGGCGGCGTCACCAGGTGCACGAAGACCCGGCCCGCCGGCCGCTCGGCCCAGTCCGCCAGGGGCCGTTCGTCCCGGTAGACCTCCTGCCGCATGGAC
>NZ_WWHX01000758.1 GCF_009862125.1 Streptomyces sp. SID5910 | reverse complement strand
CCCCCTCCCGCCCCCCATCTCCGTCCGCTCCGCCCCGAGCCCCCTCCGCCCGCTCAGGTACGAGCTGCGCCGCGCGGCCGGTGTCGGCACCGGCTTCATCACCGCGGCGACCGTCCTGCTCGTGTCCGCCGTCACCGCGGTCGTCCTCGCCCGCGTCGGACACACCCCCCAGCCGCGCCTCCTGGCCGCCTGGCCGCGGGAGCTGCCGCTGCCGCCCGCCGCACTCGGCGCGGGACTGCTCGGCGCGCTGGCCTTCGGCGACGAGTTCCGTCACCCCGCCCTGGCGGCGGACCGCGGCACCGTGCCACGTCGGCTGGGGCTGCTGACCGCCAAACTCGTCGTCTCCGCGGCCACCGCGATCGTGCTGGCCGCCCTCACGGTGGGCTGCGACGCCGAGGTGCTCCACCTGTTCTACGGACCGGAGCTGTCACGGGTTCCCGCCGACTGGCCCGCGCTGAGCGCCGGTTGGCTCGGGCTCTGCGTCGGATGCGCCTGGTCGGGCGTGCTGGCCGCGGGGATCTTCCGGTCCACGACGGCCGGACTCGCCGCGGTGGTCGCCGTTCCCGTCCTCGTCGTACCCCTCGTAC
>NZ_WWHX01000757.1 GCF_009862125.1 Streptomyces sp. SID5910 | reverse complement strand
GGCCTCGTCCTCAAACGCCGGACGGGCTGGATTTATGCCCTCCGTCACAAGGGACCGGACGGGCTGGATTTATGCCCCCGGCGCTGGATTCGTGCCGCCGACCTCTGTCAGGCAGGTGTCTTCTCGATCACCCTCGGTTTCAGGTCCGCGTTCTCCAGGATGTCTCGCAGGTGGCGCTCTGCCACCGGCAGGACCTCCTCGATGGTGACGTCGCGGCCCAGCTCGGTCGCCAGGGAGGCGACGCCCGCGTCGCGGATGCCGCACGGGATGATGCGGTCGAACCATTTGTTGTCCGGGTTCACGTTCAGAGCGAAGCCGTGCATGGTGACGCCCTTGGCGACCCGGATGCCGATCGCGGCGATCTTGCGGTCCTCCCGGCGCTGGCCCGCGTTGGACGGGGCGTACTCCGGCCCGTTGAGGCGGGGGTCGAACTCCTCGTCCGTCAGGCGCGGGTCGAAGTCCAGGGAGAGGCCACCGAGGGCCGGGCGCTGCTCCACCGGGTCGCCGAGGACCCAGACCCCGCTGCGGCCCTCGACCCGGGTGGTCTCCACGCCGAACTCCGCGCAGGTGCGGATCAGCGCCTCCTCCAGCCGCCGCACGTGCGCGACGACGTCCACCGGGCGCGGGAGCTTCTGGATCGGGTAGCCGACCAGCTGGCCCGGCCCGTGCCAGGTGATCTTGCCGCCGCGGTCCACGTCGATGACCGGCGTGCCGTCCAGGGGGCGTTCGTCGTCCGCGGTGCGCCGCCCGGCGGTGTAGACCGGCGGGTGTTCGAGGAGCAGCACCGTGTCCGGGACCTCGTCCGCGAACCGTGCGGCGTGCACCCGGCGCTGCTCGTCCCACGCCTCCTGGTACTCGACGCGCTCA
>NZ_WWHX01000756.1 GCF_009862125.1 Streptomyces sp. SID5910 | reverse complement strand
CTGACGCTCCCGACCATCACGATCGACCCGCCGCCCTCCTGACGGCACATCACCTCGTACGCGGCGAGGGACGCTTCGAGCGGCGCGAGGAGGTTGAGCCGGATCACACGGGCGTGACGTTCGGTCCCGCCGTCGTCGAGCATCCGGAACGGCGACCCTCCCGCGTTGTTGACCAGGGTGTCCAGCCGCCCGTGGTCGCTCCTCACCCGCTCGAAGAATCCGGTGACCGCCTCCGGGTCGCGGAGGTCGACGGGGAGGAAGCGGGCCGTGCGCCCGCCCGCCTCCACGGGCTCGTCCGGGGCCCTCCGGGCGCAGGTCACGACCTGCGCGCCGGCCTCCAGCAGAGCGCGAGCGATCCCCGCGCCGACGCCCCGGGTTCCGCCGGTGACGACGGCGACGGAGCCGGACAGATCGATGGTCGCTGCCACATGACACCTCCCGCAGCGGCGGATCCGCTGCTACCTTCCCCTAACAAACGTTTGGTGGAAAGGTAGCTGATCTGCTCATGGGTGTCTCCACCTCCGCCCCCAGTGAGGGCGTCGCCGTCGTCACCGTGGACTTCCCTCCGGTCAACGCCCTGCCCGTGCGGGGCTGGTACGACCTGGCCGCCGCGGTCCGCGCCGCCGGGGCCGACCCGGCGGTGCGCTGCGTGGTGCTCACGGCCGCGGGCCGCGGATTCAACGCCGGCGTCGACATCAAGGAAATGCAGCGCACGGCCGGGCACGACGCCCTGATCGGGGCCAACCGCGGCTGCTACGAGGCGTTCGCCGCGGTGTACGACTGCGAGGTCCCGGTGGTCGCCGCCGTGCACGGGTTCTGCCTGGGCGGCGGCATCGGCCTGGTCGGCAACGCGGACGCCGTCGTCGCCGCGGACGACGCGACCTTCGGGCTGCCCGAGCTGGACCGGGGCGCGCTGGGCGCGGCGACCCATCTCGCCCGGCTGGTCCCCCAGCAGCTGATGCGGGCGCTGTACTACACCTCGCGCACCGTCACCGCCGAGGAGCTGCACCGGCACGGCTCGGTGTGGCGGGTGGTGCCGCGCGAGCTGCTGCTCGACACGGCGCTGGAGCTGGCCCGGGAGATCGCCGCGAAGGACGGCTGTCTCATCCGGCTCGCCAAGGCCGCGATCAACGGCATCGACCCGGTGGACGTCCGCCGCAGTTACCGCTTCGAGCAGGGCTTCACCTTCGAGGCCAACCTCGCGGGCGTCGCCGACAGGCACCGCGACGCGTTCGTCTCGTCCGGCACCGCGTACAGCGATGCGTCCGGTGTCCCGTCCAGTGAGGAGCGGCAGTGAGCGACAAGACGATGACCGCCGAGGACGTGGTCGGCCGGCTCGAGAGCGGTATGACGATCGGCATCGGCGGCTGGGGCTCGCGGCGCAAGCCGATGGCGCTGGTGCGCGCGCTGCTGCGCTCGGACGTCACCGACCTGACCGTCGTCTCGTACGGCGGCCCCGATGTGGGACTGCTGGCCGCGGCCGGGAGGATCCGCACCCTGGTGGCCGCGTTCGCCACCCTCGACTCCGTTCCCCTCGAACCGCACTTCGCGGCGGCCCGGCAGCGCGCCGCGTTCGAGATGGTGGAGCTGGACGAGGCGATGGTCATGTGGGGTCTGACGGCCGCGGCGCAGCGGCTGCCGTTCCTGCCGGTGCGGGCCGGACTCGCCTCGGACGTGATGCGGGTCAACCCGTCCCTGCGCACGGTCACCTCCCCGTACGAGGACGGCGAGGAGCTGGTCGCGGTCCCGGCGCTGCGGCTGGACGCCGCGCTGGTCCACCTCAACCGGGCCGACGCACAGGGCAACGCCCAGTACCTGGGCCCCGACCCGTACTTCGACGACCTGTTCTGCGAGGCCGCCGACGCGGCGTACGTGTCCTGCGAGCGCGTCGTGGACACCGCCGACCTGCTCAAGGAGGGCGGTCCGCAGTCCCTGCTGGTCAAGCGCGCGTTCGTCAACGGCGTCGTGGAGGCGCCGAGGGGCGCGCACTTCACCTCCTGCGTCCCCGACCACGACCGCGACGAGCCCTTCCAGCGGGCCTATGTCCGGGCGGCGCGGGATCCCGAGGCCTGGCCGGCCTTCGAGGAGCGGTTCCTGTCCGGTGACGAGGACGCGTACCAGGCCGCGGTGGCGGCGTTCCACGAGGAGGAAGCATGAGCGGCGGTACGACGACGGCGACGCGGGCCGAGTACTGCGTGGTGGCGTGCGCCGAGGCGTGGCGGGGCGCGGGCGAGGTGCTGGCCAGCCCGATGGGCACGGTCCCCGCGATCGGGGCCCGGCTGGCGAGGCTCACCTTCTCCCCCGACCTGCTGCTGACGGACGGGGAGGCGCTGCTCGTCGGCGACGTCCCGGCGGTCGGTGCCCCGG
>NZ_WWHX01000755.1 GCF_009862125.1 Streptomyces sp. SID5910 | reverse complement strand
CGTCCCCGCACCGGTCCGGCCGCCGGGAACGAGCCGCAGATGCCGTCGGCGCCGGGCGTGCCGGGCGGGTGCCGTGTCACGGAAGAGCCGGTCCTCCAGCCACGTCATGGTGAACAGCAGCAGCCCGAGTCCGGGCAGCAGCACGACGGCAACGATGACCACGCCGCAGGTCCCCCTCCGTGTGAGCGATTCCCTTCCGGGTGCCCGGGACCGTGCCCGTGATGGGTGCGCGCGCCGTGAAGATGACGCGAGCATCTGGCATATAGGGCATTCGCTGGTCAATCGCGCGAAAGGCGCGAAAGCTGTCCCCGTGTCATGTTCGAGCCGCCCGTGGGTAGGCGGGGCCGACGGCAGAGACGTACGCGCCGAGGAACGGAGCACTTGAGGCGATGACGCACGCAATCGCACCCACCGGCACGGCCACGGGACCGCAGGCGGCGGTCTCCTGGTCGGACTGGATGGGCGACCACACCACCGCACTGGTCGGAGTACCCCTGCGGATCGCGCTCATCGTCGTGATCCTGCTGGTGGTGCGCGTGGTGGCCAAGCGGGCCATCACGCGGGTCGTGCAACGCGTACTGGAACCGTCGAACGGCGACTCCGAGCGCAGCCGCACGCGCTGGTCCGGCCGGGGCCCCGCCGTACTGCACCGCGACCGGACCCGGGTGAGGCAGCGGCGCGAGCAGCGGGCCCGCACCATCGGCTCGGTGCTCAGCAGTGCCGTGACCATCGTGCTGTTCATGGTCGGCGTCGCCATGGTGCTCGACCAGGTCGGCATCGCGCTCGGCCCGCTGCTGGCCAGTGCCGGAGTCGTCGGCCTGGCGATCGGCTTCGGCGCGCAGAGCCTGGTCGCCGACTACCTGTCCGGCCTGCTGATCATGATCGAGGACCAGTACGGCGTCGGCGACTCCGTCGACCTCGGGGAGGCCGTCGGCGAGGTCGAGCACGTCGGCATGCGCCTGACTCACGTCCGCGACCTCAACGGCGGTCTGTGGCACATCCGCAACGGCGAGATCCTGCGCGTCCGCAACGACAGCCAGGAATGGGCCCGCGCCGTCCTGGACGTCGCCGTGACCTACGACGCGAACCTCGACACGGTCTACAGCGTCCTGGAGGACGCCGGGCGCGCGCTCCGCGAGGACCCGAGGTTCGCGGACCTCCTGCTGGAGGACGTGTCCGTGTGGGGCGTGCAGTCCCTCGACCCGGACGGCGTCGTGGTGCGCGTCGCGGTCAGGACCGTGCCGCTCCAGCAGTGGGGCGTCACCCGCGAACTGCGCCGCCGGGTCAAGGACGCCCTGGACGAGGCGGGCATCGACATCCCCTTCGCGCGCAACGTGTGGGTGCGCGGCGGCGACTCCTCCGAGGCCGACTCCGGCGCCCTGCGCTGACGCGAGGGAGCGGAACGGTCTTGCTGTTTCGGCAAGGCCGTTCGCCGTTCCGGTGCGGGCGGGTGCAGCCTGGCACAGGACGGGCCGCGCACCTCGCGGACCCGGCCGCGCAGACGACTGTGTCCGCTCTCCAGGAGGCACGCATGACCGACACGCCCGCACCCGCCCCGGCCGCCGACTTCTGGGAGGCCCGCTACCGCGACACCGACCGCGTCTGGAGCGGCCGCCCCAACGCCCTCCTGGTCCGGGAGGCCGGGGACCTCGCCCCCGGCACCGCGCTCGACCTGGGCTGCGGCGAGGGCGCCGACGCCGTCTGGCTGGCCGGACGCGGCTGGCGCGTCACCGGCGTGGACATCTCCGCCACGGCCCTCGAACGCGCGGCCGTGCACGCCGCCGACGCCGGGGTCGGCGACCGCGTCTCCTGGGAGCGCCACGAGCTGGGACGCTCGTTCCCCGAGGGCTCCTTCGACCTGGTGAGCGCGCAGTACCTCCAGTCACCGGTGCCCCTCGACCAGCGGGCGGTCCTCCGCGCCGCGGCCGGCGCCGTCGCGGAGGGCGGCACCCTGCTGGTCGTCATGCACGCCGCCTGGCCCACGTGGCAGACCGAACCGCCCTTCGAGGCGGTCTTCCCCACCCCGGACTCGCTCCTCGACGAGCTCGCGCTGCCGGCGGGCGAGTGGACCGTCCTGACCAAGGAGACCGTCCGCCGGCCGAGCACCTCCCCGGAGGGCACCGAGGGCCACCGCGACGACAACGTGTGGCGCCTGCGGCGCGCGTGAGGCCGCGGGCCGCGGGCCGCGGGTGAGCGGTGCCG
>NZ_WWHX01000754.1 GCF_009862125.1 Streptomyces sp. SID5910 | reverse complement strand
GCTTCGTCGGCACCCCGCACGCGCCCGAGGACGCCCTCGACCGGGCCGTGCGCGGCCGCGAGACCCTCGCCGTGGACACCGACGACGGCTGGGTCTACCTCCAGCCCGTCGTCCTGCGCGGCGACCGCGTCGCCGTCGTCGAGGCCTTCGTCCCGGCGGCGGACCTCACCCGCGGGGTGGCCGCCTCGTGGGGAGTGATGGCGCTGCTCGCGCTCGGTCTGGTCGGCGGCTCGGTGCTGGTCGCCGACCGGCTCGGCGCCCGCGTGGTCCGGTCGTCCCGGAGCCTCAAGCGGGCCTCGCTGGCCCTCGGCTCCGGCGACCTCGACGTACGCGTGGAACCGGACGGACCGCCCGAGCTCCAGGAGGCCGGTGCGGCGTTCAACACCATGGCCGACCGGGTCGTCGACCTGCTCGCCGTCGAACGCGAACTGGTCGCCGACCTCTCCCACCGGCTGCGCACCCCGCTGACCGCGCTCTACCTGGAGGCCGACCGGATGGGCGCGACGCCCAGCGCCCGGCGGGTTACCGAGGCCGCCGGACAGCTGGAGAGCGAACTCGACTCGATCATCGCCGCCGCCCGCACCCCCCTGGCCGCCGCCCAGCCCGGCGGCGGAACCGGCACGGCGAAACCGTGCGACGCGGCCGAGGTGGTCGCCATGCGCCTGGACTTCTGGTCGGTCCTCGCCACCCAGCAGGGCCGCCCCTACGAGCGCTCCCTCACCCCGCGCCCCACGCCGGTCGCCTTCCCCGAGGACGACCTCGCGGCCGTCGTCGACGCGCTGATCGGCAACGTCTTCCGGCACACCCCCGAGGGCACCGGCTTCGCCGTTCGCGTGGAACGCGCCGACCGGTACGTGCTCCTCACCGTGGACGACGCCGGACCGGGCGTCGCGGATCCCGAGGCCGCGCTCACCCGGGGCGTCAGCGTCGGCGGTTCCACCGGGCTGGGCCTGGACATCGTGGCCCGGGCGGCCCGCGCGGCAGACGGCGAGCTGACGATCG
>NZ_WWHX01000753.1 GCF_009862125.1 Streptomyces sp. SID5910 | reverse complement strand
GGGGGTGCGGGCGCGGTCGGGCCAGGGGGCGTGCGGGCGCACGAAAGGGCGGGTGGGGTCGAGGGGGCCGCCGGTGGGCATGCCGCGTGCGGGCAGCAGCAGCGCGAGGTCTTCGTAGACCTCCTGGGCGGAGGCGGGGCGGTGCTGGGGGTCCTTGGCGAGCAGGCGCAGGACGAGTGCTTCGAGGGCTTCGGGGACCTCGGGGCGTATCCGGCGCACGGGCAGCGGCGGCTCGTACAGGTGCCGGTGGAGCACGCCGAGCGCGGTGGACCCGGCGAACGGGACGTCGCCGCTGAGGAGTTCGTGCAGGAGCACGCCGAGCGCGTACAGGTCGGTGTAGGGGCCGACGGCGCCGCCCATGGCCTGCTCGGGGGCCATGTAGGCGGGCGAGCCTATGGGGGTGCCGGTGTGGGTGAGGCGGGTGGTGTCGGCGTCCATCACGGAGGCGACGCCGAGGTCGAGGACGGTGACGGTGCCGTCCTGCTTCACCATCACATTGCGTGGCTTGAGGTCGCGGTGGACGATCGGCACGGCGTGCACGGCGCTCAGGACGGCGCACAGCTGGGCGGCGACCGCGACGGCCCACTGCCACGGGTACGGCTCGTGCTCGGCGAGGTGGTCGGAGAGGTCGGCGCCGTCGACGTACTGCATGACGAGGAACAGCTCCTCGCCCTCGCTGCCCGCGTCGTGCACGGTGACCAGGCCGGGGTGGTCGACCTGCGCGGTCACCCGGCACTCGCGCACGAACCGGCGGCGCAGTTCGTCGGCCTCCTGGCCGGCCACCTTGTCGGGGCGCAGCAGCTTCACGGCGACGCGCCGGTCGAGCCGCTGGTCGTAGGCCGTCCAGACCTGGCCCATGCCGCCCTGCCCGATGAGCGTGGACAGCTCGTAGCGGCCGGCGACCACGCGCCCTGCCGCCACGGTCACCTCGCGCCCTCGTGGCCGCCGTTGCCCTGGCCGTCGTGCCTGCGGAGGTAGTCGCTGAGCTCGTCGAGCTCGGCGCGGACCTGGTCGATGCGGGCGGGCGCGGGGGTGTGCGGCGGCGGGGAC
>NZ_WWHX01000078.1 GCF_009862125.1 Streptomyces sp. SID5910 | reverse complement strand
TCGGTGAGCGCGTAGCCGGCCGCGGCGGCGAGGGGCGCGGCGACGCGGGCGCCGAGCGCGGTGAGCACGTCGAGCACGCGCGCGTGCAGGCCGTCCCCGGCGGCGGAGGCGGGGAACCGGGCGACCGCGGCCGGCCAGCCCGGCGGCAGCAGCGCGCCGGCCAGGTCGGTGACGACGGTGACCCGCTCGGGCAGCATCTCGGCGGGGCTGAGCAGCACGGTGTCGTGCGGGTCGTACCGGGTGTCGCGCCAGGTCTCGTCGCTGACCAGATGCAGTCCCTCGCCGGCGGCGGCCTCGACGGTCTCGTGCAGCAGTTCGGGCGGCGCGACGGTGCCGGTGGGGTCGTCGGCGACGGACAGCACGAGCAGCCGCGGATCGCCGCCCTCGGCGCGGACGCGGCGCACGGTCTCCAGGAGGGCGTACGGGTCGGGCACGCCGCCGGACTCGGCGGGGGTGGGGACGTGGAAGACGGGCCTGCCCAGCAGCCGCGCGTACGGCGCCCACCAGGCGGCGCAGGGGCGCGGCACCAGGACGTCGCCGCCGAGCGCGGCGGTCAGCGCGAGCAGCAGGGCGTTGGCGCCGGGGGCGGCGGCGACGTGGTCCGGGTCGGTGGGCAGCCCACGCCGGTCCCAGTAACCGCAGGCGGCGTCGAGCAGCGCCGGAGCCCCACCGACGGGCTCCTCGTGCCCCCGCCCCGCGGCGGCGGCGAGCACGGCGGCCAACTCGGGCACCACGGGCAGCCCGTCCCCGGGAAGGTGGGGCCCACGACGCACGGCGCCGTGTCCTTCGGGGTCCGTCCGCCGCATGGGTGCCTCCGGGCAGTCCGTGGTGCCGAGTCCTGTCGCCGCCGGGCCCTGGTCCTCTTCCTCGCTCGTGCTCCGGTCGTGCAACCAAGTACCCACCGGGCCGCCCCGCCATGGCTGCGGCCCGCATCAGCCCCGGCCGGGCGGGGATCAGTGGTCCCGGGTCTCCCCGCGCAGCCGCAGCCGCAGCCGGTACACGGCCCCGCCGAACGCGCCCGCGATCAGGACGCCGCCGGCGGCCAGGGCGGGCACGGAGTCGGTGAAGGACCCTCCCGTACCGGCCTGCACCCCGTGCTCCGCCTTCCCGCCGCCGCAGGACGCGCCCCACGCGGTCGGCTCGGGGCACGGCGGCTTGGTCGTGCAGGGCGTGCCGTGCGGGTCCGGCTCACCGTGCGTGCCGGAGTCACCGCGCGGGGCGGCGTGACTGGACGGTGCGGACTGGCCGGGGGCAGCGGGCTGGCCGGGGGGTGCGGGCTGGCCGGGGGGTGCGGGCTGGTCGTAGGGGACGGAGTCGTCGTACGGGACCGGCTCCTCGTCGGCAGTGGGCTCCTCGCCGGGGATCGTCTCGTCGGGGGCCGATTCCCCCGGGACCGTCTCGCCCGGGATCGTTTCGTCAGGGAGCGTTGCGTCAGGGACCAGCTCGTCGCCCGGTACGGCGGGCTCGGCGTACGGTGCCGGCTCGTCGCGGGCCGAGGCCCCGCCTCCGGGGGACTTGCCGCCGGGGACCTTGCCGCCGGGGGCGGCGGGTGGACGGCAGGAGGGCTCGGGGGCGGGGCTCCCCCAGGACTGCGGCTCCCCGGACACCGTCATCGGCGCGCTCCACGGCCTGCCCGCACCGCCGGCTGCCTCCGGGCACGTGCCGTCGACGGTCAAGGGCGCGGCCGGACCCGCCGCGTCCGGGTCGGCCTCCAGCTTCGAGGCGTCGGCTATACGCGCCGTACCGCGGTAGGCACCCGCGCCGGTCTTCAGGAGCGCGACGGTGCCCCCGTCGAAGGCCTCCGAGGCCGCGTCCAGGGCGTCCGGCGCGGCCTCGGAGGCCCCGGCGCAGGTGACCGAGACGGTGACCGTGTCTCCCGGGCCCGCGTCGGCCGGGCTGACCTCGGCGGCGGGTTCCCCGGCGCCGGCCGGCCGTGGAGTGCCGCCCGGGTCCGCCGAGCCGGACCCGGCGAAGACGCCCAGGGCGGCACTGGCCAGTACGGCGGCGGACAGGACACGGGAGGTGCGGCGCATGGGTTCGGGCTCCTTCGAGCGACGGCTGCGGGGGCACGGCACTCGCGCCCTCGGCCATCACAGCCCGCCCGGCCCGGTGACGCGCGCCGCCGTGCGCCGTTCGCGGGACCGGGGGCGCCCGTGTGGGTGAGGAACGGGTTTCGGCCCGACCACCGCACCGCCGGGTCGGTTCACCGCCCCACCGGACCCGACCGACGCGCGACCGACCCGGGCCACCGCACCGCCGCGTCAGGCCACCGCATGCCGTGCCGGCCATCGCTCCACCGGGCCCGCCCGACGCCCCACCGACCTCGGGCCACCGCACCGCCGGACCCGGCCGCCGCACGCCGCGCCAGCCACCGAACCCACCAGGCCCGGCCCCCGCACCACCGGGTCAGCCGCCCGGGTCAGGACGCACCACCCGGCCGGGCCACCGCACCGC
>NZ_WWHX01000752.1 GCF_009862125.1 Streptomyces sp. SID5910 | reverse complement strand
CGCGGTGCCCGCCGGGACGGGCGCGAGCGCCGCGCTGCCGGGTGCGGTGAGCGCCGTCGGCAGCGTCGAGGCCGATGTGTCCGGCCTGGTCAGACCCGTCGACGCGCCCTCCGCCGCGCTCGCGCTGCCGGTCCCGCGCGTCGACCCCGGCGACCCCAACGCCGGTTTCCTGGCGGGCCTGATGGCGTCCGCGCCGGGCGAGCTGCTGACCGCGCTCGGCGCCGCGCCGGCACCGTCGGCCGAGACCCGGCTGCGGCAGATCCGGGCCCGGCTGGAGCAGGACGACGCGCCCGGCGCGCTGGAGACCCTGGACGCCCTGGAGGGTGAACGGCCCGACGACTGGCGGGTCGTCTGGTACCGGGGCCTGGCCTCGCTGGTGACCGGTGACCGCGAGGGCGCCGCGCTCGCCTTCGACGCCGTCTACGACGCCTTCCCGGGCGAGATCGCGCCCAAGCTGGCGCTCGGCCTGTGCGCGGAGGTGCTGGGCCAGCTCGACAACGCCGCCGAGTACTACCGCCTGGTGTGGTCGGCCGACCCGAGCCATGTGAGCGCCGCGTTCGGCCTGGCCCGCGTCCAGTTGGCGGGCGGCGACCGGACCGGTGCCGTACGGACGCTGGAGTCGGTGCCGGAGTCGTCCGTCCACTGCACGGCCGCGCGTGTGGCGGCCGTACGGGCACGGCTGCGCCGGCGCACGGCGGACCCGGGGGACGTCGCGTTCCTGGACGATCTCGCGGCGGCCGCACGGCAGGTGGAGGCGCTGGACGTGTACGGTCTGGACCCGGCGCGCCGCGAGCAGTTGTCGGTCGAGGTCCTCGGCTGTGCCCTGGACTGGGTACTCTCCGGGGGCCGGGGTTCCGTTCCCTCCGCCGCCGGGGGACGGTCACTGCTCGGCAGCGGTCTGGACGAACGCGGCCTGCGTTTCGGCCTGGAGCGCTCGTACCGCACGCTGGCCCGGCTGGCGCGGGGCGGCGAGGAGAGGATCGACCTGGTGGAACGTGCCAATCGTTACCGCCCCCGGACGTGGGTGTAGTTGATGTCGCAGATGCCCCAGCAGGCCGCTGTGTCGAAGTGCCCGAGCTGCGAGGAACCCCTCGAGTCGGACGACCGTTTCTGCGGCGCGTGCGGATACGACCTGTCCGCGGTGCCCGCGCGGCCCAAGGACAGCCCGACGATCGCGATGAACGGCGCGGTGCCCGCACCGTCGTCGCCACCGGACGGCGTCGACTGGCCCGCGGCCCGCGAGACGGACAGCTCCGGCCGTCCCGTGCCCGCGCACGCGCCGGCCGACGTGCCCGGCACGGACTCGGGCGGCTCCCCGCTGCCCCCGCAGCGGCCCGCC
>NZ_WWHX01000751.1 GCF_009862125.1 Streptomyces sp. SID5910 | reverse complement strand
GCAGCAGCACCGGCTGCTGTTCGCGCCCGGCCCGCGCCACCCGGCCGGCGGCGGCCGCCAGCAGCTGCCGGCAGGTCGCGTCCGGCGCCGCGTCGCGCGCCGCGCCGATCAGGGCGTGCGTGAAGACCCCGTGCTGCCGCCCGTCGAACCAGTCCTCGTACGACGGCTGGTTCAGCCGGCTCGCCGCCATCAGCAGATGCCCGCCGGGCGCCTGGACCACCGCCTCCCGCGCCGCCGCACCGCCCGCCGGGAGCTTCCAGGCGGGGCTCGGCGCCGCGTACCGCAGTCCGGCCGGCCGCCGGGTCGCGCCGCCCGAGTGGCAGCAGTCCAGCACCGCCGTGACCTGGGCGCCGCCCGCCGCGACCGTGTTCAGCAGCGCGCCGAGCCGCTTGTCGAGCAGCGGGCCGTCCACGCACAGCACCGCCTGGTTCATGCCGGTCGCCTCGACGAGCAGGTCCGCCCCCGCGGCGGGCACCTGCGTGCCGTGCCCGGAGAACCACAGCAGCGCCGTGTCCCCGGGGCCCGCCTTCCCCAACTCCCGTACGACCGCGTCCTCCACGGCCGTCACCGTCGCCGCACCGTCCAGCAGCACGGTGACGACCGCCCGTTCCCCGGCGAGGTCGCCGACCAGCCTGCGCGCCTCGGCGATGTCGTTGCCGCAGCCGGTCAACGCCGGTGCCACCTCGGCCGGATAGCCGTCCACTCCCACCAGGAGCGCATGGATCTTCCCCATGCCGGAGAGTCTGTCAGTGCCGGCGACACCGCACCGCGCGAACCCGATGACCGAACCGGGTCCATTCCGGGCGTGTTCCGGTCACCGACAGGTCGTTTGGTGATTGGAGTCGCGCTCTTGACGGAACGTCATTACGCTTCGTTTCCCGTGCATCACGCAACCGGTCCTCCGGTGCGCGCCACCCATGACTCTCGGGGGACACCATGGGGTACGCAGAGAACCCACGCCGCATCGTCCGGCCCGGACAGCAGGGGCCACAGGGACAGTCCGCCCGGCCCCTGTCGACACCGGGCGCCGGCCGCCGCCTGGTCGGCGACCTCGGTACACCCCGGCGCCAGACCTCCGGCGCCCCGGGCCCGGACGTCACCCGCCGCGAGCTGTACCGCCCGCGCCCGAAGTCCCTGCGCGACGCCCTGCACCGCCTGGACGCCGGGATCGACGACCCGGCCTGCCGCTCCCTCGCCGAGTGGATCCGCGAGGAGTACGCGACGACGTACGGCGCGGTCCCGCTCGGCTTCGTCGCCCGCTGCTACCTCGGTCCGCCCTACGTGGACCACCAGCTCAACCTCTTCGGCGTCATCGTGCGGCACTTCGCCCCCGCCGAGCCCATGCCCGACCCGTACTCCTCGGCCCGGATGCTGGCCCGCTCCGGCGGCTACGCCTACGTCGAGGTGTACAGCGACGGACTGATCCTGCCGGTCCTCGAGGACGGCACGGTCGTACGGCCCTGATCCACCCCCGCCCCGAGCAGCACGCCGGTCCCCGAAAGCCCCGCACGTGAACGGAGTTCGCGCATGTCCGAGGTCGACTACGCACTGCACCGCAAGGTGCAGGAGGTCAGCAACCTCGTCGCCAGACTCACCGAACAGGTCGGCTCGGTCTCCGGCCAGGTCTCCACCGTCGAGTCCAACCAGCAGCAGACCCGCACCGAACTCCAGGAGCTGCGCGACGAGTTCCTCGCCTTCGTACGGCAGGCCGAGACCACCGCCAACGTGCAGCGCGCCGAGACCCGCATCGGCGTCATCGAGGACAAGATCGACCACGAGTACGGCCACCACAAGACCGTCCGCCGCACCGCGGTCGGCATGCTCCAGGCCTTCGACGTCGGACTGGTCTCCGAGGACAACGTCCGGATGGTCAGCGACCAGCTGATGATCCAGACGCCGCGCTACTGGCTGGCGCCCGCCCTCGTCGCCCTCGCCTCCTGGTCGGCCGACGACCGGGGCCTGTGCGAGCGCGCCGTCGACGAGGCCTTCCGCCGCTCGCCCGACCGCACCGCGCTGTTCTTCGCCCTCGTCCTGCGCCGCCAGGGCCGCCGCGAGGGCGCCGTGCGCTGGCTGCGGCACTACCTGACGGCCCAGGACCCGGCCTCGCTCGGCCGCGAGTTCGCCGTCATCCTGGAGGCCATCGCCCAGGGCGCCTTCGGCGTCGTCGGCCGCGACCTGCTGGACCGCACCCTCGCCGAATGGCGCGCCCAGCTCGCGGACAGCGCCGACGCGCAGGCCAAGCAGGTCAGGCGCTGGCGCGACGAGATCGAGGCCCTGCGCGGCCCGTCCGCCCAGCAGGAGTACCCGCGGCTCGCGGCCGTCTCACCGCAGTGGCCCCAGCTCGACGCGGTGCTCTCCGGCGCCCGCGGCCAGCAGCTCCTGCTGGACAAGTACCGGGCCGTCCTCGACCGGGAGTACACGCCCTCGGACCGCATCGAGGACGCCGTCGACGACATCCTCGACCGCCTCGTCTCCGAGTACGACAACGACGAACTGCCGCTGCGCCGCGACCTCGCCTTCAACCAGGCCGTCATCGACCACGACGGCGACCTGGACACCGCGCGCCGGGTCGCCGACGCGGACGCCGCCTCGTACGAGGAGACCCTCGACTACCTGACCGTGCAGACCACGGCCGCCCTCAACCCGGAGGCCATCGGCACCTCACCGGCCACCCAGCGCCTGGCCGTCGTCGCCTGCCACGAGTGGTTTCAGCACGCCCACGCCGGGCACACCCGCGACTACCGGGCGGCCATGCCGCAGGACGTCCAGGCGCACTTCGACACCGCGTACACCGTCGCCGCCCAGTCCTTCCGGCTGCCGCCCTGGACCGGCTCGTTCACCCAGCCCCTGGCCACGCTGGAGAAGGCCCTCGCCGACCACTGGGACCGGCACATGACCCCGTTCATCGAGGCGCTCGGCTACCCGGTGCTGAAGAAGGCCGCGCCGCTGATCGCGGTGATCGTCGGCATCCTGCTGTTCATCACGCAGGTGAGCGTCGGCTTCGCGCTGGGCGCCGCCGCCGTCGTCGGCGTCGTGTGGGGCCTCGTCCTGCACAACGGCGCCCAGGCCGCCCGGCGCAACCAGGACACCGCCCGCCAGGCCCTGGAAGCGGCCAAGACCGAGTCCCTGCACGCCCTGCGCGGCGCCTCCGCCGAACTCACCGACTGGTACGAGAAGTTCCGCACCGCCGACCAGGTGGAGGCCAAGGTCCGCGAGCTGATCGCGTCCCTGAGGACCCAGGGCGGCCCGGCC
Organism: Streptomyces sp. SID5910; assembly: GCF_009862125.1. Lineage (GTDB taxonomy): Bacteria > Actinomycetota > Actinomycetes > Streptomycetales > Streptomycetaceae > Streptomyces. The sequence continues at coordinate 940 of NZ_WWHX01000751.1, read as the reverse complement.
TCGCCGTTCGAGGGCCGCACCGTACGCCAGGAGGACGACAACCGATGACCACGCCCAGCACCCCGCCCCACCCCCGCCCGGCGCCGGACGCGTCCCCGTGGGCGGGCTCCGCCGACGCCGGACGGACCCAGTCCTCCCCATGGGGCGCCGTCCGCCGGCCGCAGCAGGAACGCGTCACCAGCAGGCTGCGCAAGCTCGTCGAGGGCCTGCCCGACTGGGAGCCGCTGCCGCCCGGCGAGACCCTCGTCCGCCGCCCCGGGAGCACCGCCCCGTGAGCGGGCTGTGGGGCGACGGCGGCGCCTACCAGGCCTGGGCCGACTTCCTGCGCCGCTGGGCGGCCCGCGAGCCCGTCGACCCGGCCGCCCTGCCCGCCCTCACCGACGGGCACTACGACGCCGAGACCTGGGTACGGCTCGGCGCCCACCTCACCAGCGCCTTCAACACCCGCCTCGGCTCCTGGGCGGACGCGCTGGTGCGGGCCCTGGACCAGGCACGCGACGAGTTCAGCTACGGCCGCGAACTCACCCAGGCCCGCGCCGGACTGCGCGAGGTGCGCGCCCTGGCCGCCCACCCCGGGCTGCCCGAGTCCCTGCGCACCGAACTGCTCCGCCTCGTGGACCAGCAGATCCCCCACGTGCAGGAGCAGCTGGAGCACCAGCTCGCCGAGGAGGAGCGCCGCGGCGCCGACCGCCGCCTGCTGGAACGCCGCCGCCGCACCCTGCGGGACAACGCCCTCACCGGCGTCCTCGCCGCGCCCCCGCCGGCCACGCCCGCCGTGTCCGACCCGTGGGCGGCCGACGTCCCCGGCAGCCCGCCCCGGCGCCGGATCGTGCCCGGCTGACCCCTGCCGGGGCCCCCGCACCGCCCCGCCCCGTACCGGCACGCGCACTCCGTCCCGCACCGTCCCGCCCCGGCACGCGCACCCCGCCCGCCCACCTCG
>NZ_WWHX01000750.1 GCF_009862125.1 Streptomyces sp. SID5910 | reverse complement strand
GCGCGGACCGCGGCACGCCGAGCGTCTCGGCCTGGCGCACCGGCACCTCGCGCAGCCCGGTGAGCAGCGCCGCGAGGTCGGCCTCGCCGACGGCGGACACGGTGTGCTGCTCGCCCGACCCGCCGGGCACCTTGGCGTCCAGGGTGTACGTCAGCCCCGGCGCCCACTCGCCGTGCGCCACGCTCGTCGGCACGGCGACGGGCAGGTGCGGCCGGACCAGGTCGCGCAGGCGCAGCTCGCGGCGCTGGCGCACGGCGGTCTCCCGGTCGGGGGCCAGCCGCAGCACGTGGCGGGCGCCGACCCACCAGGTGGCGGGCTCGGCGCCCTCCTCGACGGGCCGGACCTCCGGTGCCGCGCTCTCGCTGAGCAGCGTACGGACCAGCCGGCGGACCGTGTCCGCGGTCGGTGTCGGTGCCTGGGTCATGGTCGCGCCGTCGTCTTCCAGGGGGTTCGGGTCGGTGCGTGGCGGCTCACTCCACTATGACCATCTCCCGGGTCGTGTCGTTGAGGCGCCGGCCGCCGTCCTCGGTGACCGTGACGATGTCCTCGATGCGCACCCCGAAGCGGCCGGGCAGGTAGACGCCGGGCTCGACGGAGAAGCACATGCCGGGCACGAGCGGCTGCTCCTCGCCCTCGATCATGTAGGGCGGCTCGTGCGTGGTGACGCCGATGCCGTGGCCGGTCCGGTGGATGAAGTACTCCCCGTACCCGGCGCCGGCGATGACGGCGCGCGCGGCCCGGTCGACCTCCTGGCAGGCGACGCCGGGCCGCACCGCCCGGAAACCGGCCTCCTGGGCCTCGCGGACCAGGTCGTGCACCCGGCGCTCCTCGTCGGTGGGCTCGCCGACGTGGACCGTGCGGGAGGTGTCGGAGCCGTAGCCGTCCTTGAGGCCGCCGAAGTCGAGGACGATCATGTCGCCGTCCTCGATGACGCGGTCGCCGACCTCGTGGTGCGGGTTGGCGCCGTTCGGCCCGGAGGCGACGATGGTGAAGTCGACCTGCGAGTGGCCGAAGCGCCGCAGCAGGGCGGCGAGGTCCACGGCGACGTCGGACTCCCGGCGCCCGCCGAACCGGACCGTGCGGATCTCCTCGAACGCCGCGTCCGCCGCCGCGCCGGCCGCCACGAGCAGCTCCAGCTCCGCCGCGTCCTTCACGGCACGCAGCATCGGCAGCGCCTCGGTGAGGGACGCGTACGACGTGCCGGGCAGCGCCCGCTGGAGGGCGAGCAGGTGCATCGCCCAGGCGTTGTCGCTGATGCCGAACCGCCCCGCGTCGTCGAGGAGCGCGGCGGTGACGGCGTAGGGGTCCTTGCCGTCGGTCCAGTCGCGCAGGGTCAGGGCGGGCGCGCCGACGGCCTTCTCGGCGTCGGGGGCCTCCAGCGTCGGCACGACGAGGACGGGGTCCTGGCCCGCGGCGAGGACGAGCAGGGTGAGGCGTTCGGTGGCCGCGGTGGGCGCGTAGCCGGTGAGCCACACGAGGTCCGGGCCCGGGGCCACCAGCAGCCCGGCCAGTCCGGCGTCGGCGGCGGCCCGCGCGGCGCGCCCCATGCGGGCCCGGTAGTCGTCGGCGGTGAAGGAAGCAGCGGGCGTGGTGCCGGTCATCCGGGCCTCCTGGGCGGGCGAAGACGTCACGGGCAGCATCCTGCCCGGGGCGAGAGGGCGACGCGAGCCGGTCGGCGAACCACCCCGGCGGACCTCGCCCCCACCGGCACCGATCCTAGGGCCTGTCGTTTGGATCATGCCGGCGTCGCGGGG
>NZ_WWHX01000749.1 GCF_009862125.1 Streptomyces sp. SID5910 | reverse complement strand
AAGGAGTTCCTGGACGACGACCACACCCCGCTGATGGTCGTCAACATCGGCAGGCCGGGCGACAACGCCTGGTTCCCGCGCTTGCCGCGCCTGGCCTACGACGACGTCGTCACCACCGTCTGAACGGTTCGCGCCCCGCTGTCCCACGCGTCGCCCTCCCGCTCCCGCCCGACCCTGCCGCGGAGTCCGCCATGTCCCTGCTCGACCGCATCCGACCGCTCCCCAGCACCGCCCCACCGCCGGAGCCACGTCCCGTACCCGCCCTCTGGCTCGCGTTACTGGCCACCCCGCTCGCCGCCGGCGCCAACAGCCCGGTCCTGATCCTCGGGGACATCGCCGATTCGTTCGGCGTCCGCACCGCCACGGCGACCTGGCTCGTCACGGCGTTCGCCTGGGCCGTCGCCGTCGGCACGCCCCTGATGGCGGGACTGCTGCGCCGCCGAGGCATGCGTGCCGTCCTCCGGCTGAGCGCGACCCTCGTCGTGACCGGCACCGCGGTCGTGGCCGTCGCGCCCTGGCTGCCGCTGGCCATGGCCGGGCGCGCGGCACAGGCACTGGGGGGCGCCGGCCTGGTCACCGCGGCGATGAGCCTGGCCGGCACCATCCGCCGGATGGGCGTGATCACGGCGGGCTTCGGCGCCCTCGGCGCGGTCGGACCCCTGCTCGGCTCGGCGATCGCGGGCACCGCTTCCTGGCGGGTCTCCCTCGCCGTCGGAGCGGTGGCGCTCCTCGCCCTCCCCCTGGTCGCCCGCCGCGCCGACCCGGCCCCGCCCCGTCAGAGCGCCCCCTTCGACAGGCGGGGCGCCGCGCTGCTGGTCCTCCTGGCCACGTTCCTCGTCCTCGTACCCCGCTTCCCGCTACCGGCGACCACCGCTTCCCTGACGGCGGGCGTGCTGCTCGCGCTGCACATCCGGTCCCACCCCACCGGCTTCGTTCCCCTGTCCCTGCTGCGCACCAGGACGTTCCTCCTCTCCACCCTGCTCGCCTGCGCCTTCGCGACCTCGTACTTCACACTCCTGTTCACCGTGCCGCAGCTGCTGCACGACCGCACGGACTGGACGACCTCCACGATCGGCACCGGCCAGCTGGTCGCCCTCCTCACCGGCTCCGCCCTCTCCATGGCGCTGGCCGTCGCCGCCACCCGCCTCGGCCGCCCCCGAGTCCTGGCCGTCCTGCTCACCACCGGAGCCCTGGCGCCGCTCGCCGCGCTGCTGACTCCCTGGCCGCCGCTGCTCCTGCCCGTCGCGACACTGGCCGTGTTCACGACCAGCGCGGGCCAGGCCACCCTGGCAGTACTCGCCGTCCAGAGCGCACCCGCGCCCCAACGCCCCACGGCGATCGGCCTGTTCAACCTGGGCTACCAACTCGGCGGCGCGTTCGGCCCCGCGATCGCGGCCCTGATCGTCCTCGGCGCCTGACCACCACGCCCCGGCACTCCGCGCCCCCGTGCCCCGGCCTCGCCCAGCGTCCCCGGCCGGGGCTTCGCCGGGCCTGGGGGCGGTCAGTTCTGCTCGTCGTCCTCGGCCTCTCCGCCGACGGCGGGCGGCCCGGGTTCAGCGGGAACCGTACTGATCCGCAGGCATCCGTCCGTGCCGAACAGCCCGATCAACTGCGACAGATGGGCGCGCGCCGCGCTGCGGCCGGGAGCCTCTCCCGTGGTCACCCGCGCCCCTCCAGGTCCACCCACACGATCTTGCCCCAGCGCCGCTCATCCGTACCCCAGTCGGCGGCCAGCGCCGCCACGAGACGCAGACCGCGCCCGCCCTCTTCGTCGTCGTCCGCCTCGCGCTTCACCGGCCGCGCCCGGGAGAAGTCAGCGACACCGACACGCACCCGCGCGGCACCGAGGCGGTCGATGACGACCCGGATGGACTCCCGCCGGGCGTGCTGCACGGCGTTGGCCACCAGCTCGGAGACGATCAGCGCCCCGTCCTCGGCCAAGGCGTCCAGTCCCCAGACAGCACAGGCGGTACGAAGCAGGCGCCGCGCGGTGGCCGCGCTCTCGGGCCGCCTCGGCAAGGTCTCGCTGTACCCGGGATGCCCGGTCCGGCGGGTCCGAGTCGTAGGTTGCGGCACGTCGGTCTGCTTCCTTCAGATCGGTCGGCCCCGGGGCCGGTCGCACGGCCGCCGGGGCGCTTCGCGTTCAGGTAACCGGGAACCGTGATCATGCGGAGGAGCCAGCCAGGGTGCCGGGGAGGGGCCACACTGGATCCGGAAGGGGGCCACCATGAGCGACACCACCGAGCGACGCCGCGAGTTCGGCGCCTACCTCGCCGGTCTGCGGCGGCACTCCGGCCGGTCGCAGCGGCAGTTCGCCGCCATGCTGTGCGTCGTGTCGGGCGCCCAGTCGATCACGCGGAACGAGGTTTCCCGGTGGGAGCGTGGGGAGCGCATCCCGGACGTGTGGCTGCCCGCCTTCGCCCAGGTGCTCGGGGTGCCGCTGCGTGAGCTGGAGCAGGCAGCCGCGTACGCGCGGGGGGACGTTCAGGTCACTCTCCCCGGGGTCACGGCCACCCTCGCGGACCTGCTGCCGGACGGGGAGGCGCTGGAGCCCTTGGCGGCGCGCTGCGGGCGTCGAATCGGCGCCACCACCGTGGAGGGCCTGGCGGCCCGCGTGCACGGCCTCCGGCTCGCGGACGACGTGCTGTCCGGCGGAGATCTGATCGGCCCGGCCTTCCGTGAGCTGCGCGCCGCCGTCCGGCTGTACCGCGAGTCCGAGCACTCCGAGGAGACGGGGCGCGGCATGCTGACGCAGATCGGGGAGTTGGGGCAGATCGCCGGGTGGATCGCCTCGGACGCCGGTCGGGGTGAGGACGCGGAGCACGCCTACCGGCTCGGGCTCTCGGCCGCCCGCCAGGCAGGGGACGCGCCGCTAGTGGCACAGCTCGCGGGCAGCCTCGGCTACCACCTGACGAACAACGGCCGGGAGCGGGAGGGCCTGGAGCTGGCGAAGGGGGCGGTTACGGAGGCCGGGCCGGACGCTCCGGCCACGGCGCGCGCCCTGTTCCTGGACCGCGTGGCGTGGGCGCACACGCGTGCCGGGGAGGCTCAACCGGCCCTGCGGGCACTCGGGGAGGCGCACTCCGCCCTGGACGCCGCGGGCGGCCCTCCCGCGCCGACATGGGCGTACTGGGTGAACCGCGAGGAGCTGGAGGTCATGGACGCCCGGGTGTTCACCGAATTGCGCCGCCCGCTGCGCGCGGTGCCGCTGCTCCAGGACGTGCTGGGACGCTACGACGCCACGCACGCCAGGGAGGTCGCCCTGTACCGGTCATGGCTGGCCGTGGCGCTGGCCGACGCGAACGAACCCGAGCAGGCCGCCGAAGAGGCCCGCCGCGTCATCGACACGTCCGGGGATCTCTCCTCCGAGCGCACGACGGAGCGGGCCCGGACGGTCCTGCGCCGGCTGAAGGAGTACGAGGACGTACCCGAGGCACGCGAAGTGCTGGCCGACTACGGACAGCTGCTGCTTGCCTAGGGATACGCCGAGTGTTCGGCGTGTTGGTGCGCCAAGCGTGCGGGCACTCACCGCCCGGCAGTACGGGTGAGGTGAGACGGCGCCTCTGGGAACGATCAAGAGGGGC
>NZ_WWHX01000748.1 GCF_009862125.1 Streptomyces sp. SID5910 | reverse complement strand
CAGATCAGCCAGCCGGCCACGAACAGGATGACCAGGGTGACCAGGCAGCCCTTGAGGCAGCCCAGGCCGGGGATGCGCATCGGGTTGGCGCTGCGCTGCCGCGGCGGCCGGGGCTCGCGCCGGGGCGCCTGGGGCTCGGGCGCGGGCGGCGGGGCGTAGCGCTGCGGCTGCTGGGGCTGCGGGGTGGCGTACCGCTGCGGCTGGGGCTGCTGCGGGTAGCCGTAGCCCTGCGGCGGCGGCTGCGGGGGCCGGTGCTGCTGGGGGCGCGGCTGCTGCTGCGGGCGGGCGACCTGCCGCTGGGGGCGGCGGCGCAGCGGGTCCTCGTTCGGGTCGAGGTACTGCACCTGCGTCTGCTCGTTGCGGTCGCGGGCGGCGCGGAGCTGGTTCTGCCAGGGGTGCGGGTCCTCGGGCCCGCCGGGCTGTCCGCCCGGCTGTCCCGGCGGCACCGGCGGCATGACGGCGGTCGGGTCGGCCGCGCCGCGGTTCGGCAGTACGGCGGTGGGGTCGGCGGCGCCCGCGGGGTTGCCGGTGTGCGGCAGGACGCTGGTCGCGCCGTTCGGGTCGTAGGCGCCGTTCGGGCTGTGCGGCAGGACCTGGGTCGGGTCGGCGGCGCCGGGGGCGCCCGGGACCTGCGCGGGCGCGGGGTCGGGGGCGAGGAGCGCGCCGACGTTCTCCGCGGCGCCGATCTGGGCGCTGTTCGCGTGCACGCCGATGCCCTCGGCGACGACGCGCAGGCCGCGGGCGAGGTTCTCGGCGCTGGGGCGCTCGTCGGGGTTCTTGCGCAGGCAGCGCTCGATGACCGTCCACAGCGCGTCGGGGACCGTGGAGGGGCGGCGCGGCTCGGCGCTCAGGTGCTGGTGCAGCACTTCGAGGGCGGAGCCCCCGGAGAACGGCGGGCGGCCGGTGACCAGCTCGTACAGCAGGATGCCGGCGCCGTAGATGTCGACGGCGGAGGTCTGCGGGCGGCCCTCGGCGGACTCCGGCGCGACATACGCGGGCGTGCCGACGAACTCGTGGGTGCGGGTGAGGCCGGGCGAGTCGGCGAGGCGGGCGATGCCGAAGTCGGTGAGCATCGGGTGCATCTCGCCGCCGGTCTGCCTCAGCAGGACGTTGGCCGGCTTCAGGTCGCGGTGGACGACGCCGTCGGCGTGGCTCGCGGCGAGCGCGTCGGCGATCTGGGCGGTGAGCAGGGCGGCGGCGACCGGGGTGAACGGCCCGTTCTCCCGCAGGTAGCGGTGCAGGTCGGGGCCGTCGACGAGGTCCATGACCAGCGCCAGCAGCTCGCCCTCGACGACCAGGTCGCGGACCCGGACGATGTTGGGGTGGGTCAGCCGGAGCAGGACGGAGCGCTCCCGCAGGAAGCGCATCACGATGTCCGCGTCGCTCGCGAGCTCCTCCTTGAGGACCTTGATCGCGACGGTCTCGCCGGGCTGTCCGGCCACGGCCGCCTCGGCGCCCGCGGTCTCCCGCTGGCGGGCTCGCCAGACGGTGCCCGTGGCGCCGCGACCGAGGGGCTCCTCGAGGAGGTACTTGCTGCCTACCGGCCGCACGTCATGCGCTCCCTGTTGCTTGCTGGCTGTTCCGACCCACTGTAGTGCCGCGGTGTGCGGCCCGGGCTGTCGTCGCCCTGTGGTCCCCATTGGTCCGCCGGTGCGTCATACGTTCCGCTTCCGGCTCATGTTCGAAGGAAAGACGCTCCACCTGGTCCCTTGGTTGCCGGGCCCGGACGTGACCGATCTCAACCGGTCACTCTTCGATCATCGTCAGGCCATCCGTCAGGCACTTTTGCGGGCAGAGCCGACCAATCAAGATCATTTGAAGGCGGCGGGCGGGCGCGTTGTCAGTGGCAGGTGCGAGGATGCCTCCAGTACTGGCCGACGTGCTCGTGCGGCGGTGGGGGAAGTCCGCGGTGGGGGACCGCGGGGAGAAGGCTTCGTCCCACGCGGTCGCGGGCGCCCGCGCGAAGGGACCGCTGACGGCGATGCAGATCCGGCTGACCGTCGTAGATCCGCTGGGCCCGCACCCGGCCACGGGGGGCAGCGCACCCGCCGCGAGCGACGTGCTGGTCACGGCGCCGGCCGGCACGGCTCTGGCCGCGGTAGCCTCCGCACTGGCCTCGGTGGTCCCCGGCGGTGACGCCCAGGGCTCCGGCCAGGTGGTCCTGTACGCCGGCGCGCAGCGGCTCGACGCCCAGCGCAGCACCCTGGGCGAGCCCCCGCTGATCGACGGCGCCGTGCTCTGCCTGGGCGCCCCTGGCGAGCCCGACCCGCACACCGAGCCCGCCGAGGTCCCGGCCCAGCTGCACGTGGTCGCCGGCCCCGACGCGGGCGGCGTCCATCTGCTGCACGGGGGCCAGATCCGGCTCGGCCGGTCCGCCGACGCCGACGTGGCACTCGACGACCCGGACGTCTCCCGGACGCACTGCGCCGTGACGGTCGCCGCCGACGGCGCCGTCTCCGTCGCCGACCTCGGCTCGACCAACGGCACCACCTTGGACGGCACCCGCGTCGGCGAGCGTCCGGTGCGCTTCGCGCCGGGGGCGCTGCTGCGGATCGGCGAGTCGGCGCTGCGGCTGGTCCCGGCCGCCCCGGGGGCCGCGATACGGGTGCCGACGACGCCGGACGGCGAGGGGTACGTGCGCCTGCCGGGCGCCGGTCCCGACGCCGGGGGCCCGGTGAAGGGCGCCGGCCCGGACATCCCCGTCGACCGCACGCACCACGCCCACGGCAC
>NZ_WWHX01000747.1 GCF_009862125.1 Streptomyces sp. SID5910 | reverse complement strand
GCCGCCCGGCGGCGCGGCGCCGGAGCCGTGGTGGCCTCCCTGGGCGCGGAGGGCCTGCTCGCGGTGACCCCCGAGGGCCGCTGGCGGGCGGCACCGCCCGCCCACGTCCGCGGCAACCCGACCGGCGCGGGCGACTCCGCGGTCGCGGGCCTGCTGTCGGGCCTGGTCGAGCACCTGCCCTGGCCGGCCCGCCTGACCCGCGCGGTCGCCCTGTCCGCGGCGACGGTGCTGTCCCCGGTGGCGGGCGAGTTCGACCGCCCGGCGTACGAGGACCTGCTCGGCCGAGGCGTCGCGGTGACGGCGGAGGCGGGCGCGGCCCGCTAGTCCTTGACGTTGCCCTTCTTCAGGGAGAACTGGTCCAGCAGGACGTTGCACTTGTCGCCGTCGGCGCAGGACAGCGAGATCGTGTTGGTGCCCTTGTTCAGCGTGGGCCAGGCGAAGGTCTTGGTCCAGCCCTTGGCGAAGTCGCCGTCCGCGGCGTGCGCGAAGTTGCTCAGGTTCATCTTGCTGCCGAACGGCTTGCCGTTGACCGTGAGCGTCATCGACTGGTCCTCGCCGGCCGCGCTGTAGCGGGCGAAGAGGGTGTAGGCGCCGTCCTCGGGGATGCCGTCGACGGTCCAGGTGACCGAGGCGCCGGGCTGGTTGAGGCCGGTCACATAGGCGCCGCCGTCCGACTCGGCGCCCTCGACGTCCGAGGCGGTCGCCACGCCGGGCGACAGCTGGAGCTGACCCGACTGGGCCGACGGCAGCTTCACCTCGTCGTCGGCGCTGTTGCTCGCCGACGGGGTCGGGTCCGTGCTCTCGGACTGGGTGGGGGCCGTGTTGCCGCCGGCCTCGTCGCCGCTCTTGTCGTCGTCCGCGCCGCTGCTGGTCATCGCCACGGCGATGCCGATGACGACCGCGGCGACCACCGCGACCGCGCCGATGAGCAGGCCCTTGGTGTTGGGGCCGCGGCGTCCGCCGCCACCGGCGCCGCGGGCCGGCTGCTGCGGGGCGGTGGGGGCGCCGCCGCCGGGGATCGTCTCCGGCGCGGCGTAGTGCGCGTTCGGCTGGCCGTAGGCGCCCTGCTGCGGCGGGGCCGCCTGGCCGTACGCGGCGGTGGCGGCGGTCTGGCCCTGCGGTGCCCCGTACTGCCGTGCGCCGACGGGACGCACCCGGTTGACGGAGTTCGGGTAGCCGTAGCCACCGGACGGCGGCTGGGCTCCGTTGGCCTGCCCGTCGGCGTACAGATAGCCGAACGGGTCGTCGTCCTCGGGCGTGCTCGCGCCGTTGTTGCCGGGCGTCATCCCTAGGTCTCCTAACCAGGTGCGGTGCGTATGCGGTACAGGTGGTGAGAGGGCGAGCCTACCTGCTCCGACTGACCCGAACGGGTGACTCGGACCGCATCAGCACGCTGAGCTGGGCATCATCCGGCACGGCGGTGCTGTTTGGGACGAGATCGTTTCTCTACGTACATCCGCTCGTCGGCGGACTTCAGGACTTCGTCCGCCGTCATGCCGCAGTGGGCCCACCCGATGCCGAAGCTGGCGCCGACGCGGACGGCCCGTCCCTCGGCCCGGATCGGCTGGATGATCTCGTTGCGCAGGCGTACGGCGAGGTCCTCGGCGTCGGCGCGGCCGAGTCCGTCGGCGAGGATGACGAACTCGTCGCCGCCGAGCCGGGCCACGGTGTCGCCGTCGCGCACGCCGCCGCCGAGCCGGCGGGCGACCTCGATGAGGACGGCGTCGCCCGCGTTGTGCCCGAACCGGTCGTTGATCGACTTGAAGCCGTCGAGGTCGCAGAAGAGGACCGCGAGCCCCTTGGTGCCGTCGTCCCGCCCGCTGCCGGGGGCGATGGTGTGCACATGGTGGTCGTAGGCCCCGTAGGGATCGGTGCCGGAGCGGAAGTCGAAGGTGTGGCCCCCGGAGTCGGTGACGGGGTGCCCGTAGGCCGCGTCCATCGCGTCGGCGACCGCCGCGTGCGGGGACTGCGGGCGCCGGCACAGCCGGGCGGCGAGCCGGGCGCGCAGCTCGGCGGAGTTCGGCAGGCCGGTGAGGGAGTCGTGGGAGGCGCGGTGGGCGAGCTGGAGCTCGCGGCGCTTGCGCTCCTCTATGTCCTCGACGTGGGTGAGCAGGAAGCGGGGCCCGTCGGCGGCGTCGGCGACGACGCTGTTGCGCAGGGAGACCCACACGTACGTGCCGTCGCGGCGGCCCAGGCGCAGCTCGGCCCGGCCGCCCTCGGCGGAGGTGCGCAGCAGGGTGCCGATGTCCTCGGGGTGGACGAGGTCGGAGAAGGCGTAGCGGCGCATCGCGGAGGCGGGGCGGCCGAGCAGGCGGCAGAGCGCGTCGTTGGTGCGCAGGATGCGGCCGTGCTGGTCGCCGCCCATCTCGGCGATGGCCATGCCGGAGGGGGCGTACTCGAAGGCCTGCCGGAAGCTCTCCTCGCTCGCCCTGAGGGCCTGCTGGTCGCGCTCCAGGCGGACCAGGGCGCGCTGCATGTTGGAGCGGAGGCGGGCGTTGCTGATGGCGATGGCGGCCTGGAAGGCGTACATCTGGAGGGCCTCGCGGCCCCAGGCGCCGGGGCGGCGGCCGTTGCGCGGCCGGTCCACGGACAGGACGCCGATCAGTTCGCCGCTGTTGCCGCTGCCCTGCGGGCCCGGCGCGTACATCGGGGCGAAGAGCCGGTCCGAGGGGTGCCACTCGTCCTCGAAGCGGGGTGCGGGCCCGTCGGTGTACCACTGCGGGACGTCGTCGTCGTCGAGGACCCAGCCCTCGGTGTGGGGTATGAAGATCAGGTCGCCCCACTGCTCGCCCATGCCGAGGCGGCGTTCCCAGGACTCGCGGGACCCGGCGCGGCCGGTGATCAGGGCCTCGGCGGCCTGGTTTCCGGAGAAGGCGGCGACGACGAGGTCGCCGTCGGGGCGGACCAGGTTGACGCACGCCAGCTCGTACCCGAGGGCCTGGACGACGCCGTCGGCGACGGTCTGCAAGGTGTCCGCCAGGCTGCGGGCCGTGTTCATGTCGGCCATGACCTGGTGCAGTTGCCGCAGGGAGGCAAGGCGGACGTAGGGCTCCGACTCGGTCTCCATGCTCGCCCTCCCCCCGAGACCTCGCAGCGAATCAAGGGTTCTCTTCGGCGTATCGTCCTTACCAGCTTCCGCCACTGAATCACAGCGCGCTGCCCACTCGGTACACAGGGTCAACAATTACTGTCCCTTGTGACTCAAGTCACAGCTAAAGATGAACAATTGAGTGGTGATTCTGCGTTTTCCGCGTGCGTTTACTGAACGCAATGTTTGTAGGTATGCGCACGACTCCTCCTGACCTGTCGTCCCCGGGTCCTAGGCCGGTCCTAGGACCCGGTTCGGACCGGGGGCCGATGCCGGTCCCGCGGCCCGGCGATTAGCGTGGCGGGGTGCCGAACACTCCCCCTCTCGCGTCCCCCGCACCCTCCGCGCTCCCGTCGCCGACGCCGGCCTCCGGGCATGCTGAAGGGGTGAGCAACGACGCGTTCCGTGCCGTGATGTCCCGGCTGGCCTCGGGCGTGGTCCTGGTGACCGCGCAGGAGCCGCCGCTCGACCCCGACGACCCGGGGGCGCCGCGCGGCGAGGACGTCGGGATGACGGCCACGGCGTTCATGTCGGTGTCCCTGGACCCGCCGCTGGTCCTGGTCAGCCTGCGCGAGGGCTCCCGCATGGACGACCTGCTCGACGAACAGCCCGTGTGGGCGGTCTCCGTCCTGTCCGAGAGCCAGCGGCACATCGCGGGGCGCTTCGCGATGAAGGGGCGGGTCAGCGACCGGCTCCTCTTCGAGGACATCCCCTACGCACGGGGCGAGGTGTCCGGCGCACCGCTGGTGGGCGGCGCCCTGGCGACCCTGGAGTGCCGCACCGAGCAGCGCATACCGGCCGGCGACCACACCCTGGTCATCGGCCGCGTCCTGACCGCCGGCCTGCCGAGCGCGGACGGGGGGCCGCTGACGTACTTCCGGGGGCGGTACCGGCAGTTGGGCTGAGCGGTAATTCGCTCGTCCGGCACCCGGGCACCTGCCTAGGGTGCGCGCATGACGACCAGCACCGCGCTCCGCCTGGAGAAGATTGGCCGCGCCTGATCGTCGACGGCGAGCGCCCCGTCGGCTTCCTCATGGGCTTCTTCGGCATCGACTGGTACGACGACGGCAGCGCGCTGCGCTCCGGCCTGTGGCGCCTGAACATCGCCGCCGGCGAGCAGGGCCGCGGCTACGGGCGCTTCGCCGTGGAGTCGGTGTCCGCCGAGATCCGCCGCCGCGGCGGCACGGAGTGCTACGTCACCTGGCACCCCGGCGAACACGGCCCCGAGAACTTCTACCTGAGCCTCGGCTTCCACCCGAACGGCGAAAAGGCGGAGGAGGAGACGGTAGGCGTACTCACCCTCGCCTGAACGCGCCCCGAAGGGGCGCGGGGAACTGCGCG
>NZ_WWHX01000746.1 GCF_009862125.1 Streptomyces sp. SID5910 | reverse complement strand
ACGCGTACGCCTTGGCGTAGGTCTCCTGCACCAGGTCCTCGGCGTCGGCCGGGTTGCGGGTCATGCGCAGCGCGGCCGAGTACATCTGGTCGAGGAACTCGAGCGCGTCCCGCTCGAAGCGCGCGCTGCGCTCCGCGGTCGACTCCGTGCCCGTGCCCCGGCCCTCGGGCTGCTCCGCCTGGCCGTGTTCGGTCCCTGCGTCGGTCCCAGTGACCGGACCCACCTCCTCCAGTGACGTCACGGTGCCGAAACCGGCCCCGCTCGAATCGGAGGATAGACGACGATCCGGTCCGCCCGCCGCCCGGACAGGGGCGGTCTTCGCCGCGTGCAGCACCGTCCAGTCCAGGTCGGCGCGGCTGCCGCGACTTGGGCAGAAGGCTGAAGCCATGCGGCGGACTTCCTCTCGTACGGCGTCGGTGCTGATCCCTCAGCACGGTATGTCCGCCACAACAGTGGTCGCCCGCCGCTCATTCCCGGGCCGTCAGCCGAGTGAGCGGGTCCACTCCGCGACGCCGTCGGTGATCACCCGCAGTGTCTCGTCCTGGGTGATCGCCGCCCGCTTGGGCACGGCGAAGCCGTGGTCGCCGTACGGCACCGGGGTCAGGTCGTAGGTGCCCTCGGGGAACTCCTCCGGCTTCCCGAACGGGTCGTTGCCGCCCTGGACGACGAGGGTGGGCACCCCGGCCCCGAGCAGCTCACCGGCGCGGGACTTCTCGGGCTTGCCCGGCGGGTGCAGCGGGAAGCTGAGGGCGAGGACGGCGTGGGCGCCCAGCTCGGTGGCGGTGCGGCAGGCGACGCGGGCGCCGGCGCTGCGGCCGCCCGAGATCACCGGCAGGCCGGGGCGTCGCAGCGCGGGCCAGACGCCCCGCCAGCCGGTGTCCAGGGTCTTGGGCGCGGGCGCCAGCTTCTTGCCGGCCACCCGCCAGGGCTGCTCGACCAGGGCCACGGTCACGCCCCGCGCGGGCAGCGCCGCCGCCAGTGCCGCCAGGTCGCGCGCCTCGATGCCGCCGCCGGCGCCGTGGCTCGCGGCGAGGACCAGGCGGGGTTTGGCGGCCGGGTGCCAGGTGATGCGGGCGGTGCCGGCCTCCGTGTCGATGATCTCGGTCTTCACGTCAGAAGAGTGTGCCCTCTTCCGGCCCGTCCAGCTCCTTCAGCAGCTCCGGCCCGTTGTTGCGGACGTTGCTCACGGCCGTCGACACGGGGAACGCCCGCATCAGCCCGGCGGGCGGCGGGGTCAGCAGGGAGGTGAGTTCGTCGGGGTCGGTGCGCGCCGGGTCGAGCCAGGCGTCCCACCGGTCCGGCGTCAGCATCAGCGGCATCCGGGGGTGGATGTCGGCCAGGGCGTGCGGGCCCTCGGGCGGGGCGGCGGCGAGCGGTGTGGCCTCCGCCTCGGTCGTGATCACCGAGCACGTCACCCACCAGGCCCCCGGGTGGTCGTCGGGCAGCGTCCGGTCCCGCCAGAACTCGTACAGCCCCGCCATCGCGAACACGGACCCGTCGGCCGGCGTCACGAAGTACGGCTGCTTGCGGGGCCGCTTCCGGCGCCCCTCGACCTCCAGGTCCCGCTCCTCCTTGCCGGTGACCCACTCGTAGTAGCCGTCGGCGGGCAGGATGCAGCGCCGGGTGGCGAAGGCGCGGCGGTAGGACGGCTTCTCGTGGACCGTCTCCGCGCGCGCGTTGATCATCCGGGCGCCGCCCTCGGGCGTCTTGGCCCAGGAGGGGACGAGTCCCCACTTCAGTCTCCGCAGCTGGCGAACCGGCTTCGGGTCCGGGGCGTCCTTCAGAGGACGGTCCAGGACGGCGTAGACCTCCTTGGTGGGAGCCACGTTGTAATCGGGCTCCAGGGTCTCCTGGGGCTCCCACTTCTCGATCTCGAAGACTTCTGCGAGATCCTCGGGTCCACGACTGGCCGCATACCGTCCGCACATACGTGCCACACTGCCAGACCCCGCTCGCGCCTGAGGAGCCCTCCCCGAACATGGACCACCTCGCGACGGCCTCGCTCACCTCCCTGTGGGACGAGGTCTCCGGTACCCAGCCCGACCCCGAGCTGTGGGTGGTGATCGCGACGCTGGCCGCCGCGCTCGCCGTCGTCGTGCCGCGCCCGCTGTGGCGGACGGCACGCAACGCGATCACCATCGCCCACGAGGGCGGTCACGGACTCGTGGCGCTCCTCACCGGGCGCACGCTGACCGGCATAACCCTTCACTCGGACACCAGCGGCCTGACCGTGAGCCGGGGCAAGCCGCACGGGCTCGGCATGATCCTGACCGCCGTGGCCGGCTACACCGCCCCCTCGCTGCTGGGCCTCGGCGGGGCCGCGCTGCTGGCCTCCGGACGCATCACGCTGCTGCTGTGGGTGGCGACGGCGCTGCTGCTCGCCCTGCTGGTGATGATCCGCAACGCGTACGGGGTGCTGACGGTCGTGCTGACCGGCGGGACGTTCCTGCTGGTGTCCTGGCTGGCCGGCCCGCAGGTGCAGGCGGCGTTCGCGTACGCGGC
Source organism: Streptomyces sp. SID5910 (assembly GCF_009862125.1). Lineage (GTDB taxonomy): Bacteria > Actinomycetota > Actinomycetes > Streptomycetales > Streptomycetaceae > Streptomyces. The sequence goes on along the minus strand of NZ_WWHX01000746.1, from coordinate 3,865 downwards.
GGTGTGGTTCCTGCTGCTGGGCGGGGTGCGGCCGCCGTTCGAGCTCCAGGCCAAGCGGGCGCGGGGCGGGGCCGGCGACTCGGACGCGGACCAGCTGGCCCGGCTGTCCCACGCGCCGGCGGCGGTGTGGTTCTTCCTGTTCCACGCGGTCTCGCTGTGCTCGCTGATCGGCGGGGGGCGCTGGCTGCTGGAGCTGTGAGCGGGCCCTCGCCGGCGGGCGGCCACGCGGAGGGGGGCAAGAACCGCCGCATATATGCGCGGCAATTCCCCTGTCTCGGTTTCGGTCGGATTTCGCCGCCTTTGATCAAGATCTCCGATCGGGTTCAGCCATTAAAGTGGGGCCCATGACCGTGAATTCCGCGCACACCGCCCTCTGGCCCGCCCCGCACGCGAGCGGAGCCGTCGACGCGACCGTCCACGTGCCCGGATCCAAATCGGTCACCAACCGCGCCCTGGTGCTGGCCGCCCTCGCCTCCGAGCCCGGGTGGCTGCGCCGCCCGCTGCGCTCCCGCGACACCCTGCTGATGGCCGGGGCGCTGCGAGCGATGGGCGTCGAGATCGAGGAGGGCGTCGGTCCCGACGGCACCGGCGAGTTCTGGCGGATCATCCCGGCCGGTCTGCACGGTCCCGCCACGGTGGACGTCGGCAACGCCGGCACGGTCATGCGCTTCCTCCCGCCGGTCGCCACGCTCGCCGACGGCCCCGTCCGCTTCGACGGCGACCCCCGTTCCTACGAGCGCCCGCTGCACGGGGTGATCGACGCGCTGCGCACGCTCGGCGCCCGGATCGACGACGACGGGCGCGGCGCCCTGCCGCTGACCGTGCACGGCGGCGGCGCCCTGGAGGGCGGCCCGGTCGAGATCGACGCGTCGTCGTCCTCCCAGTTCGTCAGCGCCCTGCTGCTGTCGGGCCCGCGCTTCAACCAGGGCGTCGAGGTCCGCCACACCGGCTCCGCGCTGCCGTCCCTGCCGCACATCCGCATGACCGTCGACATGCTGCGCTCGGTCGGCGCCCAGGTCGACACCCCGGAGTCCGGCGGCGAGCCGAACGTCTGGCGGGTCACGCCGGGCGCGCTGCTCGGCCGCGACCTGACGGTCGAGCCGGACCTCTCCAACGCCCAGCCGTTCCTGGCGGCGGCGCTGGTGACCGGCGGCAAGGTGGTGGTCCCCGACTGGCCGGCCCGCACCACCCAGCCCGGCGACCGGCTGCGCGAGATCTTCACCGAGATGGGCGGCTCCTGCGAACTCACCGAGTACGGTCTGGCCTTCACCGGATCGGGAGCCGTGCACGGCATCGACGTGGACCTCGGCGAGGTCGGCGAGCTCACCCCCGGCATCGCGGCCGTCGCGGCTCTCGCGGACTCCCCCTCGACCCTGCGCGGGGTGGCGCACCTGCGCCTGCACGAGACGGACCGGCTGGCCGCGCTCACCAAGGAGATCAACGAACTCGGCGGCGACGTCACCGAGACCGCCGACGGGCTGCACATCCGCCCGCGCCGCCTGCACGGCGGTGTCTTCCACACCTACGAGGACCACCGCATGGCCACCGCCGGCGCGATCATCGGCCTCGCGGTCGAGGGCGTGGAGATCGAGAACGTGGCGACGACCGCCAAGACGCTGCCCGACTTCCCCGACCTGTGGACCGGGATGCTCGGGGCGTAGGGACAGTTCGCCATGCGCCGCTACGGCAAGCACACCGACGAGGACGACATCCGCTCCCGCCCCAACCGCAAGGGCAACCGGCCTCGTACGCACATCCGGCCCAAGCACGAGGACGCCGCCGAGGGCCTGGTCCTCACCGTGGACCGGGGCCGGCTGACCTGCCTCGTCGAGGACCGGATCGTCACGGCGATGAAGGCACGCGAACTGGGCCGCAAGGCGGCGGTCGTCGGCGACCGGGTGGCGCTGGTCGGCGACCTGTCCGGTGCCAAGGACACGCTCGCGCGCATCGTCCGCATCGAGGAGCGCACCTCGGTGCTGCGCCGCACGGCGGACGACGACGACCCCTACGAGCGCGTGGTCGTCGCCAACGCCGACCAGCTCGCCATCGTCACCGCCCTCGCCGACCCTGAGCCGCGCCCGCGCCTGATCGACCGCTGCCTGGTCGCGGCGTTCGACGGCGGGCTCACCCCGCTGCTGGTGATGACCAAGTCGGACCTCGCCCCGCCCGACGAACTGCTCGGCCTGTACGGCGCGTTGGACATCCCGTTCGTCGTCACCAGCCGCGAGGAGCTGGAGAACGGCGACGCCGCCGACCGCGTCCGCGAGCATCTGGACGGCAAGGTCACGGCGTTCGTCGGCCACTCCGGCGTCGGCAAGACGACGCTGGTCAACGCGCTGGTGCCGGAGGACCGCCGCCGTACGGTGGGGCACGTCAACGCGGTGACGGGACGCGGCCGGCACACGACGACCTCGGCCCTGGCGCTGCCGCTGTCCTCGAAGGCGGGCGGCTGGGTCGTCGACACCCCGGGCGTACGGTCGTTCGGGCTCGCCCACATCGACCCGTCCCGCGTGATCCACGCCTTCCCCGACCTGGAGCCCGGCACGGAGGGCTGTCCGCGCGCGTGCAGCCACGACGAGCCCGACTGCGCGCTGGACGCGTGGGTCGCCGAGGGCCACGCCGACCCGGCGCGGCTGTACTCGCTGCGCCGGCTGCTGGCGACGCGGGAACGGACGGAAGGCGACTGACCTCCGCGTTGTTTGCCGTGCCGTGCGACCGGCAAGTGCATAATCGCACCAAGCCGGATCCAAGCGCGAGCAAAGGACGACACATGGCGTGGCTGCTGGTCATAGTGGCCGGGGTGCTCGAAACCGGTTTCGCCGTGTGTCTGAAGCTGTCGCACGGGTTCACCCGGCTGTGGCCGACGGTCGCGTTCTGCGCCTTCGCGCTGGGCAGTTTCGGCCTGCTGACCCTCTCGCTGAAGAAGCTCGACGTCGGCCCGGCGTACGCCGTGTGGACCGGCATCGGCGCGGCGGGCACCGCCATCTACGGCATGATCTTCCTGGGTGACCTGGTCTCCACGCTGAAGATCGTCTCGATCAGCTTCGTCATCATCGGCGTCATCGGGCTTCAGCTGTCGGGCTCGGCGCACTGACGCGTCCGGCCGTCACGACGTCAACTGCCGTGGCAGGACGGTGCGGACGAGTTCCGACACGCCGCCCTCACCGGGCGGGGCCGCGACGTAGGACAGGGCGAGCCGGACGGTGAGTTCGCAGGCGCGGGCGAGGTCGGCGGCCTCCGCCCGGCCGGTGCCGGCCCCGGACAGGGCGGCGACGGCGCGATCGCGGACGAGCGCCACGAAGTCGCCGGGCGAGGGCAGCGGACCGTCGGCCCGGCGCTGGGCCGGCACGGCGGACGAGGAGGACGGCACGGCTCCCAGCGTCGGGGTGGGCAGCCAGGCACCCCAGCAGCCGGTGAGCATGGCGCGCACCAGCGCGTTCTCCCCGGCGGCGGCGGTCGTCCACTCGGCGGTGGCGGTGAGCCGCTCGCGCGGGTCGCCGAGCGCGGAGAGCGCGCGCTCCACGCCGGCGAGATATCCGTCCGCCTCCCTGCGGACGAGCGCCCGGCCGAGGCCCTCCTTGCTGCCGAACTCGTTGTAGAGCGTCTGCCGCGACACTCCGGCCGCCGCCGCCACGTCCACCATCCGCACGGCGGACCACGGCCGCCGCGCCAGCGCCGTGTACGCGGCATCGAGCAGGGACTCCCGGGCAGCAGGCATCCCGCCTCCCTAGGCCAAAGCACCTCAGAGCCCAGATTTGACGCGCCCACCATCCCTGTCAAGAGCCCCCGCACCACAGCTGCGGGCACATAGCTGCGAGCAGTCACGCCGTCCTAGCTGCGGGCAGCAGTGCCGCTGGGGCGGCAC
>NZ_WWHX01000745.1 GCF_009862125.1 Streptomyces sp. SID5910 | reverse complement strand
GCACGGAGGGCCCGATGAGCCGTTACCCCCACCTGCTGAGCCCGCTCGACCTGGGCTTCACCACCCTGCCCAACCGGGTCCTCATGGGCTCCATGCACGTGGGCCTGGAGGAGGCCGAGCGCGGCTTCGAGCGCATGGCCGCCTTCTACGCCGCCCGTGCCCGCGGGGGAGTGGGCCTCATCGTCACCGGCGGCATCGCCCCCAACGACGAGGGCCGCCCCTACCCCGGCGGCGCCAAGCTCACCACCAGTGCCGAGGCCGAGCGGCACCGCGTCGTCACCGACGCCGTGCACCGCGAGGGCGGCCGGATCGCGATGCAGATCCTGCACTTCGGCCGCTACGCCTACCACGCCGACCTCGTCGCGCCGAGCCCGCTCCAGGCGCCGATCAGCCCCCACGTGCCCCGCGAGCTGACCGACGAGGAGGTCGAGCGGACCGTCGACGACTACGCCCGCACCGCCCGCCTCGCCCGCGAGGCCGGTTACGACGGCGTCGAGATCATGGGCTCCGAGGGCTACCTGATCAACGAGTTCATCGCCCGGCACACCAACCGGCGCACCGACCGCTGGGGCGGCCCCTACGAGAACCGCATGCGCTTCCCCGTCGAGATCGTCCGCCGGGTGCGCGAGGCGGTCGGCGAGGACTTCATCGTCGTCTACCGCCTGTCCATGCTCGACCTGGTCCCCGGCGGCTCCACGCTGGAGGAGGTCGTCACGCTCGCCAAGGCCGTCGAGGCCGCCGGGGCGACCATCATCAACACCGGCATCGGCTGGCACGAGGCCCGCATCCCCACCATCGCCACGTCCGTGCCGCGCGGCGCGTACACCTGGGTGACCAAGCGGCTGATGGGCGAGGTGTCGGTGCCGCTCGTCACCACCAACCGCATCAACACCCCGGAGGTGGCCGAGCAGTTGCTCGCCGACGGCACCGCCGACATGGTGTCGATGGCCCGCCCGATGCTCGCCGACCCCGACTTCGTCGCCAAGGCCGCCGCCGGCCGGCCCGAGGCCATCAACACCTGCATCGGCTGCAACCAGGCCTGCCTCGACCACACCTTCGGCGGGCAGATCACCTCCTGCCTGGTCAACCCGCGCGCCTGCCACGAGACCGAGCTAGTCCTCTCCCCGACCCGGCTCCGCAAGCGCGTCGCGGTCGTCGGCGCCGGACCGGCCGGACTGGCCTGCGCCGTCAGCGCGGCCGAACGCGGCCACGAGGTCACCCTCTTCGACGCCGCCGGCGAGATCGGCGGCCAGCTCAACGTCGCCCGCAAGGTCCCCGGCAAGCAGGAGTTCGACGAGACGCTGCGCTACTTCCGTACGCAGCTCGACGCGCACGGCGTCGACGTACGGCTGAACACCCGGGTGGGGCTCGACGACCTCACCGGCCACGACGAGGTCGTCGTCGCCACCGGAGTCACCCCGCGCGTCCCCGACATTCCCGGCGTCGACCACCCGAGCGTCCTCGGCTACCTGGACGTCCTGCGCGACGGCGCCCCCGTCGGCGACCGCGTCGCCGTCCTCGGCGCGGGCGGCATCGGCTTCGACGTCGCCGAGTTCCTCACCGACGGCGGCGACAAGGCCCACGAGGACCCCACGACGTATTTCCGCCTGTGGGGCGTCGACATGGACTACCGCGCGCCCGGCGGGCTCGCCGCACCCGAGCGCCCGGCGCCGCCGCGCACCGTCCACCTGCTCCAGCGCAAGACGTCCAAGGTCGGCGCCGGTCTCGGCAAGACCACCGGCTGGATCCACCGCACCGAGCTCAAGCACCGCGGCGTCACCATGGTCCCGGGCGTGCGCTACGACCGGATCGACGACGCCGGACTGCACGTCACGATCGGCGACGAGTCCACGGTGCTGGAGGTCGACACCGTCGTCCTGTGCACCGGCCAGGAGCCCCGCCGCGGCCTGTACGACGAGCTGGTCGCCGCCGGCCGCAGCGCCCACCTCATCGGCGGCGCCGACGTGGCCGCCGAACTGGACGCCAAGCGCGCCATCAAGCAGGGCACCGAGCTGGCGGCGGCACTGTAGGAGGCGTGGGGAGCGGCGTGGGCCGTCCCTAGGATGAGCCCATGTCACTCCCGCACGCGATCCTCACCGCCCTGGTCGAAAAGCCGTCGTCGGGGCTGGAGCTGACCCGCCGGTTCGACAAGTCGATCGGCTACTTCTGGTCGGCGACGCACCAGCAGATCTACCGCGAGCTGGGAAAACTGGAGGCACAGGGGCTGATCCGCGCACTGCCCGCGCAGCAGCCCGCCCGCGGCCAGAAGAAGAGCTACGAGGTCCTGCCCGCGGGCCGCGACGAACTGGCCCGGTGGACCGCCACCGCGCAGGATCCGCGGCCCCTGCGGGACACCATGCTGCTGCGCCTGCGGGCCGCCGCCGTGGTGGGCACGGCCGGCATCGAGGCGGACCTGCGACGCCATCTGGAGCTGCACGAGCGGCAGTTGGCCGAGTACGAGGAGATCGAGAAACGCGACTTCCCGCCCGGCAGGGACAGCGCCGAGGACCGGCTGCGGCACCTGGTGCTGCGTGCCGGCATCGACCTGGAGACCTTCTGGACCCAGTGGCTCAGGCACGCCTTGGCGGAGTGCGCCGAACTGCCGGCGGCCGACGACCCGTCGTGACGCTCGCGCGGCGAGCCCGGGGCGCCCGAAGCCGGTGCGCTGAGAACCGGCGGGCTCAGAACCGGTGCCCTCAGAACCGGTACGGCTTCGAGCGGCGGCGCAGGAACCAGGCCGCGGCGATGACCCCGCCGCCCATCAGCGTGCTGCCCGCCACGAGGGTGACCGTGCTGTAGTCCTGGATGGCGCCGCCGACCCCGCCCAGGACCCCGCGCGGCGACGCGGAGGACGAGGGAGTGGGGGAGGCGGACCGGCTCGGGGAGGCGGAGGGCGAGGGCGCCGTGGACACGATGACGGTCTGGGTGCCGGCGGTGCTGTTGTTCGAGCACACCACGACGACCGTGTAGGTGCCCGGCGTGATGCCCGACCACGCGGCGGACTGGCCCCCGGCGGTCCCCGACAGCGCGACCTGGCGGCCCTCGGCGAAGCTGCCCTGGCTGCTGGTGAGCAGCGAGGCCGTGCCCCAGCTGCCGTTCAGCTGGGCGCAGGCGGTGGTCGTGACCGACACCGTGCTGCCGGTGGTGCTCACCGAGATCCCCGGACCCGCGGCGGCCGGACCCGCGGCCAGGGCGACCGGCAGCGCGGCGGCGGCCGCCACGGTCAGGCCGGAGCGGAGAAGTGGCGATGAGATGCGCATGTCGACTGCCCTCCGGCGGCACGGTTGGCGGACATCCCTTGCGCCGCCGAGTTCGGATCGCCCGTGCTGCCCCCTCAGCGGCAGCCAACAGCGCGCCGACCGGGCCCGCATGCGGAGCGCGACCGGCCAGGTGACACGCCCACCGACCGCGCCCGCCCTCGCCGGGGCGTCACCGCTCCCGGCCGGTCGTCACCGTCCGTTCCGCCGAGAAGCCGCCCCAGGTGCCGTCGGGCAGCTTGGCCCGCACCCGCACCCGGTGCGTGACGCCGGACTCCTGCCCGGCGTAGAAGCTGTACTCGGCCCGGTCGCGCGGCGCGTCGCCGCCGTACACGAGCGAGGTGGCCCTGCTGCCGTCCAACTGGATCTCGTACTCGGTGACCACCCCGTCGGCGCGCGGCGGCACCCAGTCCAGGTCGATGTAGTACGCCCCGTCGGCGCGGTGGGTCGCCGCGCGCAGGCCGGTGGGCGCGGTGGCGCGGCCGTCGTCGGCGCCCGGGGTGGTGAGGCGGACGGCGGCGCTGGCGGGGGAGACGTTGTCGGCCGCGTCCCGCGCCCGGACGGTGAACGCGTAGCGGGTGCCCGGGCGCAGACCGGTGACGACGGCCGCGGTCTGGGCGCCACCGACGCTGTGGATCTTCGTGTCGCCCTGGTAGACGTCGTACGAGACGACGCCCCGGTCGTCGGTCGCCGCGGACCAGGTCAGCTGGACCGCCCGGCTGCCCGCCGCCCGGCCGTGCGCGCCCGCGGGCCGGGTGGGGGCGGTGCGGTCGGCGGCCGCGGCGGCCGGGGTCGTCGCCCGGACCTCCGCGCTGTTCGGCCCGAGCCGCCCGTCGGCGTCGCGCGCCCGCACGGTGAAGACGTAGGCGGTCGAGGGACGGAGCCGGGTGACGTCGGTCATGCGGTCGGCGGCGGGCACCTCCGTCACCTTGGTGGCGCCGCGGTACACCTCGTAGGCCTCGGCCCCGGCGACGGCGTTCCACATCACGTGCACGCTGGTCGCGCTGCCCGCGTCGGCGGTGACGCCCGTCGGCGCCCCGGGCAGGCCGCCGCCCCCGCCGTCGTCGCCGCCCGCGCCCCAGCCGCAGGACGAGACCAGCGCGAGGGCACCGCAGAGCAGGGCGCAGCGGCGCAGCGCGGAACGGCGCTGGGCCGAGGGGCGCGGGACGAGGTGGGGGGTGGGTACGGGGACGCCTCGCACGGCTCTGCCTCCCGGGGCGGCCAGACGGCAATGGTCCGGACCAATATGCCGCCATGACGCGATCACATCAAGAGGGCCGCCGTGGCCGATCACCCGGAAGGGTTACGTATCCTGGACCCTCTGAGGGCCCAACACCCCTGTAGCAGCAGGTGAGTTGCGGCCCGCGGCGCGGACTGCTGTCGTCGCCGATCCCGCGCCGGCGCGGGCGGCCGGGCTGGCCGGAACCGGTACCGGACCCGGCCCGCCCGGCCCCCGTCGCACGCCGGGTCGTGCACCGTCTGGCCCTGTGATGGTGGTCCGCGCGCTCGAACCGGGGACAGATGGGCCCGAGTGTCCGTCCATGTCCCCCAGGAGAGGCCACACAACGTGCGTGTCCAGTCGCTGACACTGGTCGCGGCCAGCGCCGCCCTGCTCGCCCCCACGGCGTTCCCCGCCGGACCGCTGCCGCCCCGGCCGGGGCAGCAGTCCCCGGCCCGGACCGCCACCGAGGCCGGCCCCCGCCCCCGGGAGGCGTTCGCGCCCGAGGCCCTCTCCCGCCGTGGGCCGATCGTCGAGGCGGGTGCCCGCCCCCGGGAGGCGTCCGTGCCCGAGGCCCTGGCCCGCCTCAGACCGGAGCGCGAGGCCGGCTCGCGCTCCGGCGTCCGGCCCGTGCCCCGCTCGCACACCGGCACCGGGCCCGCCGACGGCACCGGGCCGGCGGATGGCACCCGGCCCGCCGACGGCACGCGCCAGGGACCCGTCCGCGCCGCCGACCTGCTGGCGAGGACCAGGGACTGCGACCCCGTCTCGCACGGCCGCTACCGCAGTGACGCCGGGACCCGGGCGGACATCCCGGTCTGCGGCACCCGGGACGCCGTGTTCTGGAAGGCCGACCTGGACATCGACTGCGACGGCCGGCGCGGCGAGCGCTGCAACTCCCGCACCGACCCGCACTTCACGGCCGCCACGGCCTACACCCGCTCCGACGGCGGCCCGCTGGACGCGGAGAAACTGCCCTACGTCGTCGTCCCCCAGCCCAGCGACATCTGGGACCACCGCGCGGACGGCGTGCGCGGCGGCTCGGTCGTGGCCCTCGTCCACGGGGACCGGGTGGGGTACGCGGTCGTCGGCGACATCGGCCCGCGCGACATCATCGGCGAGGCGTCCTACGCGGCCGCAGAGGCGCTCGGCGTGCCCGCCGACCCGAGCGGCGGGGGCGTCGCCTCCGGGGTGACGTACATCGTCTTCAAGGACTCCGAGACCGAGCCCATCGAGGACACGGCCGCCACCGAGCGGACGGGGGAGCGGCTGGCCCGGGCCTTCATCGACGGCGACTGAGCGGCCGGCGCCCCGAGAAGGGGGGCGGGGGCGGCGCGCGCACCCGGCCCCGCCCCCGGCGTCCTCGGTGCTCTACACCTTCCGGTAGGAGTACGCGTCCGCTGCCGCCGCCTCCACCGCCGCCAGGTCGGCACCCGTCGCCGCCGTGACCACCGCGGCGACCGCGCCCTCGACGAACGGCGCGTCGATCAGACGGGTGTTGTCCGGCAGTTCGTCGCCCTCGGCCAGCAGGGCCTTGACGGTGAGCACCGCGCTGCCCAGATCGGCGAGGACGGCGACACCCGCGCCCCGGTCCACGGACGCGGCGGCGGCGGACACCAGCTCGGAGCTGGTGCCGAACCCGCCGGCCGCGGTGCCGCCCGCCGGGGCCACCGGCACCGCCGCGCCGCCGCCCGACAGGGCCTTCGTCAGCTCGGCCACGGAGGCCGCGACCTCGGCACTGTGCGACACCAGCACGATCCCGACCAGCTTCTCGTCACTCACCGGCCGCCTCCTGGAGTGCCGCGATCAGCAGGGCCGCCGACGTGGCACCGGGATCCTGGTGCCCGATGCTGCGTTCGCCCAGATAGCTCGCCCTGCCCTTGCGCGCCTGAAGCGGCGTGGTCGCCTCGGCGCCCTCCTCGGCGGCGGCGCGGGCCGCGGCGAAGGAATCATCGAGGGCGTCCACGGCCGGCACCAGCGCGTCGATCATCGTCTTGTCGCCCGGCGCGGCGCCGCCGAGCGTGCGGACGGCGTCCACGCCCGTCCGCAGCGCCTCGGCCAGCTGCTCCGCGCTCACCTCGGCGCTGTCGCCGAGTGCCTTGCCGGTGCGGCGCAGCAGCGTCCCGTACAACGGCCCGGAGGCGCCGCCGACGGTCGAGATGAGCTGCCGGCCGGCGAGTGTCAGGACCGCGCCGGGGGTGTCGGGCGCCTCCTTCTCCAGCGTGGCCGTCACGGCCGTGAACCCGCGCTGGAGGTTGCTGCCGTGGTCCGCGTCGCCGATGGGCGAGTCGAGGGCGGTGAGCCGTTCCGCCTCGCGGTCGACCAGCGCGGCGGTCGCCGTCATCCAACGGCGGAAGAAGTCGGCGTCGAGCACAGGATCTCCTTGCCTGGTAGGTACGTTCCGATCCTTTCCCCGTCCACCGTCACATGCCCCACCGCAGTCCGGGCGTCCGCACCGGCGCGTCCCACAGTCCGAGCAGCTCCTCGTCGATCTCGCACAGGGTGACCGAGGCGCCCGCCATGTCGAGGGAGGTCACGTAGTTGCCGACGAGGGTGCGGGCGACGGCGACACCGCGCTCGCCGAGCACGCGCTGCACCTCGGCGTTGAAGCCGTACAGCTCCAGCAGCGGCGTGGCGCCCATGCCGTTGACGAGGACCAGGACGGGACTGCTCGGGGCGAGATCGGTCAGTACCGCGTCGACGGCGGCCTCGGCGATCTCGCCCGAGGTCATCATCGGCCGCCGCTCCCGGCCGGGCTCCCCGTGGATGCCGATGCCGAGCTCCAGCTCGCCGGCGGGCAGGTCGAAGGTGGGGCTGCCCTTGGCCGGTGTGGTGACGGCGCTGAGGGCGACACCGAAGCTCCGGGAGCTGTCGTTGACCCGTCGCGCGATGGCCTCCACCTGCTCCAGCGGACGGCCCTCCTCCGCCGCGGCGCCCGCGATCTTCTCCACGAACAGCGTGGCGCCCGTGCCGCGCCGCCCCGCCGTGTGGAGGCTGTCCGTCACCGCCACGTCATCGTTGACCAGCACCTTCGCGACCTGGATGCCCTCGTCCTCGGCCAGTTCGGCGGCCATGTCGAAGTTGAGCACGTCACCGGTGTAGTTCTTGACGACGAACAGCACCCCGGCCCCGCTGTCCACGGCCGCCGCGGCCCGCAGCATCTGGTCCGGGACCGGCGAGGTGAACACCTCACCCGGACAGGCCGCCGACAGCATCCCCGGCCCCACGAATCCGCCGTGCAGCGGTTCGTGCCCCGACCCGCCCCCGGACACCAGGGCGACCTTCCCGCCCACGGGGGCGTCCCGCCGCACGATCACCCGGTTCTCGACATCCACGGTCAGCTCGGGATGGGCGGCGGCCATACCCCGCAGCGCGTCCGCGACCACGGTCTCGGGAACGTTGATGAGCATCCTCACGGGTATCTCCTATGCAGGTTGGCGGACGGGCTTGTGTCCTGTGTTTCTGCTGGTCAGAGCTGGTATGAACGGTTCGTGATCTCGCGGGTCCGCGGCGGTCGTGTGCGGGTACTGGCGGTACTGATGCCAACTTTGATGATGTGGCGTCAGGACCCCTTAGGCGAGTCGGGCGCCTTCCGACAGGAGTCCTACGGCGCAGTATCGACCTTGCGACCGCGAAGGTCACGTTCCCCGGCAACCGGAGAGGCCAGGGAATATCGGTCTGGCACAGACGGCCGAAGGACCTGGGCGGGCACCCATCGACTTCGCCAGGGGCGGGGTATGAGTGCCGCTGACCAGGCAAGGGGCGGCTGTACATCCTCGTGGTTACTGGCTGGTTCCGTCCCCCGGCCCACACCTGGCACAGCACAATAATCTTCCTGCGAGGGAAGGGGAGGGGCGTCATGCACACGGGGAAGCCTCAACTGCTGTTCGTCCATGGGATCGGCGGCCTGAGAGACGGCGTGAGTGAACGCCGGCAGTGGCTCGAAGCGCTTGCCACCGGAGCGCGGGATGCCGGGCTGGCGGATTGGATCTCCGCGCTGACACAGGGCTGGCTCGCGGACGTGACGTTCGCCGACTACAGCGATCTGTTCCACCGCCGTGGCGCCCAGGGCGGGGCGGCGGCCGGTGAGCTCGACCCGGATGAAGTGCCATTCCTCGCGGGCATGCTGGACTCCATGCTGGAGGAGCTGTCCGAACAGGTTCCGCCGGAGGACAGCCCACAGGGTGCTCGAGTCATCCGCGACGCCCGCTTCCAGCTCGACGCCGCGGTGGCAGGACGTCAGGGGCAAGGACCGGGCGACATCGGACGCCGTCTCGTCGGTGTCACGACGACCATGCTGCGCCTGCCGGGAATGCGACAGACAGCGCAATGGATGAACGGCAAGGCGCTTCTGCTGCACCTTGCCCAGGTGGGACGCTATCTGGACCGCCGTGCGAAGAAGGCGCACGTCGGCGCCGCCGTCCGTGCCCGGGTCGTGGACGGTCTGGACCCGGAACGCCCCTTGGTGGTGGTGTCGCACAGTCTGGGAACGGTGGTCGCCTACGAAGCCCTGCACGAATATGGCGCCTCCGTATCCCTCTGGGTCACGCTGGGCTCCCCACTCGCGCTGGGAGCGGTGGTACTGGACCGCCTGGTGCCGACCCCTGCGTCCTGCCCGGAGAACGTCGCGTCCTGGCTGAACTTCTGGGACCGCGACGACATCGTCGTGGGGCGGCCGCAGTTGGCCCACTGGATCGGCCCGAGCGCGGGCGGCGTCAAGGCCATCACCACACGCGTCGACTCCCGTGGTCTGTGGACGCACACCGCCACGAGATACCTGGAACACGGTGCGGTGGCCCGACCGGTGATCGAGGCTCTGCGCCCGTGAGCAGTGCGACGAATCCTCCGCGCAACGTGCTCGTCGTGGGTGCTCAGTGCAGGGACGGTTCGCGGCTGGAGGGCCTGGAAGAGGCCGCCCAGGCCTTGCACGCCGCCTTGGTGAACCCTCGGCTGGGCGCCTGTGCGGACCGCGGCGGGGACTCCCTGCTGGTCGGCACCGGGCTGGGCAGGGACAGGGTCGTCGCCGCCGTGGAGCGCGCTGCTCAGGCGGCGCAGCGTGACGGCGGCCCGCTCGTTCTGGCCTTGTTGGGCCACGGCGAGTCAGGTGAAGGCACGCCCCTGCACCTCGTGACGTCGGGCAGAGAGAACGACCCGGAGCTGTCCAACGTGGCTGTGCCCGCCCTGCTGGGCGGTGTGCTGAATCACCCTGGTGTCAGCGGCCTGATCGCCATCGTCGACACCTGTTTCGCCGGCGGAGCGGTGCCGGATTCCTCCAGGATCACCGCCGGCCGGCAGGACGGCAGTGTTCAGTTCGCTCTGCTGTTCGCGGCCACCGCGAAGGAGCAGGCCTTCGACATGAGGCTCAGCACGGAGCTCGTCCGCCTCATGGAGGAAGGCCGGCCCGGACCGGAGGAAGTCCTGAAGCTGGATGACAACCTTTTGGACAGACTCAGTGAACGAATCCAAGGTCAGCAACCGGGGCTGAGCTCTTTCAGAGGAACCGCGTCCCTCGGTGCACCCCTGTGGCTCGCCCGCAACCGCGCCGCCGGGAGCGGCGGCCCTCTCGGTCCGATCGCCGGCAAGGCGGTACGGGAGACCGTCCAGCGGATCGACCCCGGTCTGCGGCTGTCCACCGAGGAGGAGATCGCTGCCTGGCTGAAAGTCGACTCGCCGTCAGTCAATGGGGCTTCCTGGTACGCCGTACAGCGGCTGCGGGAGCTGCTGGGCGAGCTCACAGCCGGACGGAAGACACTGAACGTCATCAGTACCGCGTTCGGCACGGCATTGACGGAGGACAATCTCAGGCTGGCCGGCATGCTCGCGGGCTTCCCCCTGGACTTCGTGAGGCATGAAGCCCCCCGCCTGAGAGACTTGGTCGAGCATGCCGTCCATCACGGCAGTGCAGCTGAGGGCTCACAGCGAGCCCTGGCCCATCTGGTGGCCGCCCTGGCCCATATCACCGGGCACTCGGACCGTCTGCCGGAGGAGGTGATCGCCTGGGCCGAGGACCTGGAACTGGCCCCGGCCGTCAACAGCCGCCTGAGCGACCTCAATGAGCAGCGAGACGAGGTGCAGGCCCCGCGTTTGGTACTGGTCCTGGCCGACGAGGGCACCGAAGACGTCGTCGCGGTGGACGCCTGGCTGCTCTTCGGCCGAGCCGTCCTCACCAACCAGCGTTTCCCCTGCGGTCGGCAGCGGAACAGCCTCACAGCAGCCATGACCGAGGCCATCTCCTGGGCAGCACCATGGGCGAACATCGTCGGCAGGCCCCTGCAGCACATCGACGTCGCCGCACCTACTCTTGTGCTGCTGGACTGCCCTCCCGAAGAGCAGTTGGTCCACAAGGCCAAGCTGGGAGTCAACTACGTTGTCACCACCCGCTGGTCCGGTCTCCTGACGCCACCGGCGGGCATGACCGTCGACGACATGTTGCAGGTGGGGGAACGGCTCCTGGCCTCCCTGGAAGGCGGTGCGTGCCTTGGCCCCACGTGGCTTCACGAGGAGCACCTGACGGCCCTCGAAGAGTTGCAGGACCACCTGAGCAACCACGGGCGCGGGCAGAAGGTCTGGTCCCTGACCTCCACGCCCGAGACGGACTGGGAATTCATCGCGCAGGAACTCCTCGAGCACACGCCCGCACTGGTGTGGCCTCGGCACAAGGACATCAGCGACGCGCGACTGCTCAAGGACTCTGTCGCCCGTCACTGGCAGGCCCTGCCCGAGCAGATCGCCCATGCCTACCGGACACAGCTGTCCGGAACCAGCCCCGGCGAGGACGGCCTCGAACCCCTCGCCACGGTCAGAGCGGCCTGGCACGACACACACTGGCAGGTCTTCTGTCAAAGACGCGCACGTGCAGTCGTCAGAGCACCGCACGAGACAACGCCCAAGGAGCGACTATGAACTGGGCCCCGTACTACAAAGGCACGGGCCTTCCGGCGGCCCAGAGCCCGCCCCGACTGCCGGCCCCGCCCCCCTGGCGCAACCCCGTTCACAGGGCAGACTCCCAGGACGCCGACGCTGAACGACCCACCGACCTGGCGACCGCCTACCGACCTGCTCCCGGGCTTGTCGAAGCCGTCAACGCCGCCCTTCACCTGCGCCGCCCCCTGCTGCTGACCGGCAGGGCAGGGTCGGGCAAGTCCACCGTCATCCGGCAGGTCGCGGCCGAACTCGGCCTGGGCGAGGTACTCCATTGGCACATCACCTCACGCAGTACGCTCGCCGACGCGCTGTACCGCTACGACGCCCTCGGCCGCATCCACGCCCACAACCTGCGCACGCTCACCGGCAAGGCGGAGAGCGCCGAGCATGAGGACGACATCGGTGACTTCGTTCAGCTCGGCCCCCTGGGCACCGCACTGCTGCCCAACGCGGTTCCCCGCGCGCTACTGATCGACGAGATCGACAAGAGCGACCTCGACCTGCCCAGCGATCTCCTCGACGTCCTCGAACGAGGCGGATTCGAGATTCCCGAACTCGCCAGGCATCCCAAGCCGGACATCGAGGTCCGTACCGCCGACAAGAACGGCCGGCACGTCGTTCTCGACGGGTGGGTGCAGAGCAGCGAGTTCCCCGTCATCGTGTTGACCAGCAACGGCGAACGTGAGTTTCCAGCTCCGTTCCTGCGCCGCTGCATCCGTTTCGATATGCCGCCACTCTCCGAGCAAGCACTCTCCGACATCGTCACCGCCCACCTCGACGCCATCGAGGATCCCGCCACCGCCGATCTCGTTCACCACTTCCTCGAAAGAATGGACAAGGGCGAATACGTCGCCATCGACCAACTCCTCAGCGCTGTCTACCTTCTGCGTGGCGATCACGTACCGGACCCCGCACAGCGCCAGAGCCTGGAGGCGCTGCTCCTGCAAGGGCTCGGACGTGGCTGAGGACACGGCCGGCCGCCTGGTACGGCTCGCGTCGCCAGGCAGTGGCGACATCGACGTCGAACAGCTCCTCGACGCCGTGGTCCTCGCTGCCGCTTGGGTACGCGCCGATCGCTTCCACAACCCTGAACGCTTCGGCATGGAAGACACAGAGCAGCCTGAGAGGACCTCCCAAGAGGGTGCTTCCCCCAAAGAAGCCACGCAGACGGCACATGCCGTAGACACGGCGGGCACCGCTCATCCGACGGCCTCGGTATGGCTCGAGGACCCGACGAGCACTCACCGTATTACCGGCAAGCAGGCGACCATCGGCCGCGCCACGGCGCTGCCCGACGCACTGGGCATTGGCCGCGCCCTGCGTCCGCTGCGCCGTCCCTGGCCGTCGGGGGCTCACCGTCGGCTCGATGTCGACGCCACCGTAGAGCACTACACCCGTACGGGGATGCTCATCCCTCGGCTCGCTGCTGCTCCAGAGCCCTGGCTGGAGGTGATCGTCGTCCTGGACCGCGGCACTGCGATGGCCGTCTGGGATGAGGCGGTTCGCGTCTTCACCCAGACGCTGCGCGCCTTGGCAGCCTTCCGTGCCGTCCGCCTCTGGCACCTGGAGCACCCACCCGACGAGCCGCCTGTTCTGCATGATCACCACGGCCGGACGATTCCCGTGTCGGCGGATGCCTCCCACGTCACGCAGCCGGCCCGCCGCCTCCTGCTTGTCGTTTCGGACTGCGCAGCACCGGCCTGGCGGCAGGCTGCCCTGTGGCAGACCCTGCACGCCTGGGGCCGCACGGCGCCGGTCGCCCTGATCAACCCACTGCCCAGACGCCTCTGGCAGCGCTCGGGCCTCGACCTGCCTCGCACCACCGCGACCGCGCCCGTCCCCGCTGCCCCGGGCCGCGTGCTGTCCTTCCGCCCTCCGCGGCTCCTCCGCGAAACACCGGAAACGAAGCCCTGGCAAGCGCTGCCAGTGATGCAGCTGGAACCCGACCAGATCCTCACCTGGGCTCGCACCCTGATGCGCACTGACCCCTCGGGCTGCGGCGCTGTACTCGTACCCGCCACAGGCCGTTCTCCTCTGCGCCCTCGCCCTGGAATGGCTGCCCAGCCCGAGACGAGGTCCACTGACGCCCAGGTCCGCGCACAGGCCGAAGCGTTCACGGACGATCGTGAAGCACCGGCGGTGCGCCTTGCCATCGCGGCAGCGCCGCTCGGCTCCTTCACACTGCCTGTTCTGGATGTGCTCCGACAGCGCCTCGTTCCGGAGGCCGGTCTCGCAGACACAGCCGAGTTCCTCACCGCCGGTCTTCTGACCGCGACGCGATGCGGCGAGGCCGACATCACCTATCACTTTCACCCTGCCGCGGCCGCGCACCTGACCAAGATGTGCACCCGCCACCAGCTGTGGGACGCCCACTTCGCCCTCACCGATCACCTTGCAGCCAGTGTCCAGGCCCCACACGGTATCCCCGTAGTGCTGCATTCCCCCTTGTCGACCGAGAGCCTGCCCACCGGAGCCCGCCCCATCGCCCGCGCGGCAGCCGCGACAGCCCGTCTGCTCGGAGTCGAGCCGACGGAACCCTGGCCGGACGCTGACCGCTCCGTAGTCGGTCGACCATCCGCAGGCACGGGCGTGGGCCAGCCCGATGGCTCGTCCACCGGCGCAGACCTCGCCGCATCCTCCAGGCAGCCGAGGGGGACGAGCGAGGCCCAGGAGCAAGAGTCGGCCGGGTCGGAGCACACGCTGGAGGCGGAAGGTCTCGATGCCCTGACCGCGCGTGTCGCTCTCGCCTCCTCACACTGGGACGAGGGGCGCGCCAGCGAGGCCATTGCGGTACTCGAGGAGGTGGTCGTCGAAAGCGAGCGGCTTCTCGGTGCGGAAAACACCGGCACCTTGAAAGCGCGCGCCAGCCTCGCCGCCTCCTACAGCTTGGTGGGGCGGACGAGCGAAGCTGTGGCCTTGCTGGAGCAGGTGGCTGCGGATTGCGAGCGGATTCTGGGTGCGGACCACGCCGATACTCTGATTGCGCGCGTCAGGCTCGCCACGTCCTACCGGGACGTGGGGCGGTTGGGTGAGGCCATCGAATTGGGGGAGCAGGTGGCTGC
>NZ_WWHX01000744.1 GCF_009862125.1 Streptomyces sp. SID5910 | reverse complement strand
CGGTGTCCTCCGCCATGGCGAGGTTGGTCATGAGGGGCACTTTCTTTCCTGCGGCGGCGGGAAGGTGGTCGTGCGGTGCGGGAAGGCGGCTGGGGCCGTGTCGTGGTCCGGCGGCGCCGGCCGGGCGGTCACGGGGAGACCGAGAGGCCCTGGCGCTTCAGCTCGGCCACCGTCTTGTCCTGGGTGGTGCGCAGCGCTCCGGTGAGGGTGCCGGAGCCCGCCCACGCCTTGCCGAGGCCGTCGTTGAGGTCGGCGGAGGTCTTGGTCATGACCGGGCCCCAGGTCCAGTCGGCGTTGACCTTCGGGGCCGCGTCGGCGAAGACGTCGTAGATCTTCTGCCCGCCGAAGTACGGGTCAGCCGCGGTCAGTTGCGACAGGCCGGTCAGCTTCTTGGCGGCCGGGTACAGGCCGGCCTTGTCCACGAGGATGCCGTAGGCGGTGGGGTCGGTGCTCAGCCAGTGGGCGAACTCGGTGGCCGCCTCGGGTGTCTCGCAGCCCTTGAGGACGGCGGTGGCCGAGCCGCCGGCGTTGCCGGTCCGGTCGTCGTCGGCGCTCCACTGCGGCATCGGGGCCACGGCCCACTGGCCCGCGCCGTCCTTGGCGCCGCCCTTGATGACGCCGGCCTGCCAGACGGCGCCGACGACGGTGGCGATGCTGCCGTCGCCGAGGCCCTTGTACCAGGCCTGGTCGTACATCGGGGCGCTGCTGATGACGCCCTTGCCGACGAGGCCCTGCCAGTAGTCGGCGACCTTGCGGTTCTGCTCGGAGGCCAGGGTGACCTTCCAGGAGTCGCCGTCGACGCCGAACCAGTTCGCGTCGGCCTGCCAGGCCAGGCCCGCGTAGTCGTAGTCCAGGTACGGGGAGGAGATGTACTTGTGCGGGTCGGCGGCGTGGATCTTCTCCGCGGCGGCCGTGTACGCGTCCCAGGTGGCCGGCGGCTTCAGGCCGAGCGAGTCGAAGACCTTCTTGTTGTAGAACAGGGCCATCGGGCCGCTGTCGACGGGGATGCCGTAGACGGCGTCGGCCACGGAGACGGACTTCCAGGCCGCGTCGAAGAAGTCGCCCTTGCCGGACTCCGCGTACTCGGCGACGTCCTGGAGGGCGCCCTGGGCGGCGAAGCTCGGCAGTGTCTCGTAGCCGAGCTGGGCCAGACAGGGCGCGTTGCCGGCCTGGACGGCGTTGAGCGTCTTCTGGTAGCCGCCCTTGGCTCCGGGCTGGACCTGCTGGTAGGTGACCTGGACGTCGGGGTGGGTGCGGTTGAACTCCTTGACGGCGTCGGCGTACCCGGGGGCCCAGCCCCAGAACGTCATCGACACCTTGCCGCCGGACTCGGTGTCCGAGCCGGAGCCGGAGCAGCCGGCGAGCAGGAGTCCGAGGGTGACCGCACCGGCCACGGCTGCCGACCGCACGGGGAGCTTCTTCACGGCTTCTCCTTCGCAGAGATTCGCAGACATTCGCGCAGAGGGGGAGGTGGGGAGAGCGGCCGTCCGGCCCGCCCGGCGGCCCGTGGCGGGCTCGCGCTGATGTGCCGGAACTATGGCACAGGATGTTATCGATGCCAATAGCGGTCTGCCAGCGGTGTGTCGTGCACACACTTGCTGGTTGGTATGTGATGAGGGCGTTATCATCAGGCGCGAACAGGGAGGGGAGCATGAAGAGCGAGAACACAGACGGCAGCACCGCACGACCCCCGGGCATGACCGACGTGGCGCGGCTCGCGGGGGTCTCCCCGCAGACCGTGTCCCGGACCCTCGCAGGCCACCCCAACGTGCAGGAGAAGACCCGGGCGAAGGTCCTGGCCGCCGTCGACCAGCTCGGCTACCGCAGGAACAACGCCGCGCGGATGCTGTCCTCCGGCCGCAGCCGCACCGTCGGCGTCGTCATGCTCCAGACCAACTTCTACTCGCGCACGGCCGTCCTGTACGGCATCGAGAGCGCGGCGCGGCAGGTCGGCTACTCGGTCTCCACCGCCACCACCGCCTCCCTCGACACCTCCGCCATCGAGACCGCCCTGTCGCGGCTCGCGGACCAGGGCGTCGAGGGAATCATCCTGGCGGTGCCGCTGGCCCACGCGAGCAAGCGGATCGAGCAGCTCACCAGCTCGACGCCGACCGTCACCATCGACGGGTCGCGCACCTCGGCGACCGAGGTGGTGGCCGTCGACCAGTCGCTGGCCGCGCGCCTGGCCACCCGTCACCTGCTGGAACTGGGGCACGAGACGGTCTGGCACGTGGCGGGGCCCAGCCAGTGGCTCGACGCGTCCAGCCGCACCCGGGGCTGGCGCGACACGCTGGAGGAGGCGGGCAGGACGGTCCCTCCCGAGCTGGAGGGCGACTGGTCGCCCGCCTCCGGTTACCGCAACGGCCTGATCCTCGGCCGGATCCCGGACGTCACCGCGGTGTTCGTGGCGAGCGACGAGATGGCGTTCGGAGTGATCCGGGCCCTGCACGAGCTGGGCCGGCGGGTGCCCGAGGAGATCTCCGTGGTCGGTGTCGACGACATCGCCCTGGCCGAGTACTGCTCACCGTCGCTGACGACGGTGGCCCAGCCGTTCGAGCAGATGGGCGGCCTCGCCATGGCCCATCTCCTGCGCCACCTCAAGGACCCGGGCGCTCCCGCCGAACCGGCGTCCGTGGAGCCGGCCCTCGTCGTGCGCGGCAGCACCGCGCCGGCCAGGACGAACGGCACATAGGCAGGCCCCGGACACCGCGGAAGGCGGCCGGGCGATTCCCGTGAAGGGGGCCGCCCGGCCGCCTTCCGTCGTTCCCCGAGGTCTCCATGGAGGGCCCGCCCGCCCGCCGTGCGCCGGGCCATGGCATCGATGCCCGCCGATGACGCCCGCACATGAGACGCCCCGGATGTCTGGTGTTATCGATGCCATTGGTCTACTGTCTCCCTCACTTCACCGGTCGGTCCCCCACGGGCCCACGTATCGCCATCCCCCACGTCCCCGCCACGCGGTCGCCCCGCGCGGGCAACGACGTCACGTAGAGCCGTCTCCTCCCCGAGCGGCAGGCTTCCCCGTCCCCGGCGCCCCTCCCCCTCACCCCCTGCACGGGGTGAGGGGCACCCCGGCTCCACCGAGAAGCACTAGGAGCATCTGTGCCACGTCCCCGCGTCCCCCTCACCGCCCTCGCCGCCACCGCGGCCCTGGCCCTGCTCGGGAACCTTCCGACGCACGCCGCGCCCGCCCCCGACGCGGCCCTCGCCTCAGCCGCGGCCGACTACACGGTGACCGTCGGCGCGAAGGGTTCCTGGACCCATCCGACGGACACCCCCGCTGCCCCGTTCACCGACAAGAACGGCACCTTCTACTACCAGCAGTCCGCCGCGCTGTACGGCACGAACGACCCGCGCAAGTGGGACTTCTACACGGGCCGCGACTTCGACACCGCCACCTTCTCCAGCACGCTCAGCAACGCGGTGAACCCCGCCAACTCCCAGGACCGCAACGACGACACGACCTGGCGCTGCAACAACAGCCCCACCGGCCGCGAGTCGACCTACGCGCCGAGCGGCTCCGGCTACTCCCAGAGGAACTACTGCGACTTGGCAGGAGTGTGGGTCGACCCCGACACGGGCGACTGGTACGGCCTGATCCACAACGAGTTCACGCCCCAGCCCTTCGGCGACGGCGTCCACTACGACGCGATCGACTACGCCGTCTCCACCGACCAGGGACGGACGTGGTCCATCAAGGGGCACGTCATCACGTCCCCCTACAGCACCAAGCGCGGCGACTCCGCCGCCTTCCCCGAGCAGACCTACTACTACGGCGACGGCGACCAGCGCCTGTTCGTCGACGTCGCTTCCGGCTACTTCTACGTCTACTACGGCTCGCGGGTGGTCGAGAAGGGCGGCGGCTGGAAGGCGTTCCACCAGCACGTGGCCCGCGCGCCGATCTCCGGGAAGATGGCACCCGGCTCCTGGCAGAAGTGGTACGACGGCGCCTGGTCGCAGCCCGGCGTGGGCGGCAGGGAAAGCAACATGGTCCCGGTCGGCTCCTCCGGCACGACCGGCTACACCCCCGCCTCCGGCGAGTACGACCCGTCGAACGCGGGCACGGTGAGCCAGCAGGTCTCCGCCGGCACCATGCCCCCGACCTCGCCCCTGTTCGTCATGGACGTCGCCTACAACGCCTACCTGGGCCTGTACATCGGCGAGCCCCAGGCGGTCGACCAGTCCGGCAACGCGCCGCAGCAGCTCTACGCCACCGACGACCTCGGCACACAGAAGTGGCGGCCGATCGGCGACACCGGCTCCTACCGCACCGCCTCCTGGTACCGGTGGTTCCTCGACGGCGCGAACAGGACCAGTTCCTCGATCCTCGGCAAGAGCTTCCGCTCCTACTGCTCCTTCGGCTGCTCGAACGGCTCCTCCGGCGAGTACGTGAACATCACCGTGGACTCCTCCGCACCGGCCGCGCCACCCGTGGACGTCACCAAGTCCTACCGGATCGCCGGCGCGGGCGGCCGTGTCCTCGCCCAGGTGTCCGGCAGCACCGCCACCACGTCGCTGGCCTCGGCCACCGGGACCGCCCTCGAATCGTGGTCCTTCGCCCCCAACGGCGACGGCTCCTACCGGATCACCAACGGCGCCACCGGCCGGCTGCTGGGCGTCGACTCCGCCACCACGAGCGGACGCGCCTGGGGCGCCAAGCCCACCGTCACCGCCGCGGGCACGGGCGGGCCCACCGTCGGTCAGCAGTGGTGGATCGTCCCCAGCACCACGTCCAAGGGCTCCTACCGCCTGGTCAACCGCTACAGCGGCCTGGTGATCGGCCTGTCCTCCGCGTCCGGCCGGCTCGCCGAGACCACGCCCGCGCGATCCTGGACCGACGCCTCGGGCAGCTCCGTCGGCGGGGCACGCACCGCCGCCGAACAGACCCTGACCCTGACGCCGGTCGGCGGCGCGGCCCTCGACGGGACCCGCACCCTGACCGCGAGCGGCAAGGCGCTGGACGTCCCGGACCACTCCACGAACCCCGGCATCCAGCTGGTGACCTGGTCGCCCAACGGCGGCGGCAACCAGGACTGGGTCTTCACCCGGCAGCCGGACGGCTCCTACGAGATCGTCAACGGCCAGTCGCACCTGTGCCTGGACGTCAGCGGCGGCTCGACCTCGGCCGGCGCCCGGGTGATCCAGTGGACCTGCAATGGGGGCGGAAACCAGCGGTGGGTGCTCACACCGGTGGCCGGCGCCTACACGGTCGCTTCCCAGAAGAGCGGACTGGTGCTCACCACCGCCTCCACCACCGACGGTGCCCTCGTCACGCAGCAGCCCGACAGCGGTTCGGCACTACAGCGCTGGACGGCGGGCTGAGGAGGCCCCAATCCGCCACGACTGCTTTATTGTGCAGGAAACGCGCTAGTATCAATCAACTTCTTGCACACAGGCCCCTCGCATGTCGAAAGAAGGCTTCCGCGCATGACCACGGACTGCGTCATCGCCCTGGACGTCGGCGGCACCGGCATGAAGGGGGCCCTGCTCGACCGGGACACGCGGCCGGTGCTGACGGTGCGCCGGCCGACCCCGCGCCGGTCGGGCCCGCAGGAGGTGGTCCGCGAGATCACGGCCGCGCTGCGCGGTCTGCTCGCGGAGGCTGCCGTTCGGCGCCTCGACGTGCGCGGGGCGGGCGTGGTGGTGCCCGGCATCGTCGACGAGGAGCGTCAGCGCGCGGTCTACTCGGCCAACCTCGGCTGGCGCGACCTGCCGTTGGCCGAGGTGTTCGCGCGGGAGACGGGCCTGCCCGTGGTCCTCGGGCACGACGTGCGCGCCGGCGGTATGGCCGAGCAGTGCCTCGGTGCGGCGCGCGGGGCACAGGACGTGCTGTTCGTGCCCGTCGGGACGGGGATCTCGGCAGCCGTCCTGTCCGAGGGGCGGCTCGTCCGCGGCGGAGGGTACGCGGGCGAGATCGGCCACATGGAGGTCGAGCCCGGCGGGCGGCCGTGTGCCTGCGGTGCACGCGGCTGCCTGGAGACGGTGGCGTCGGCGTCGGCGATCGCCACCGTCTACACGGAGCTGTCCGGCCGTCCCGTCGACGGTGCGGCCGGAAGTCGCCGCCCTGTTGCGGGCGGGCGATCCCCGGGCGCGTGCGGTCTGGGACCGGGCGGTCGACGCGCTCGCCGCGGCGTTCGCCACGACAACCACCCTGTTCGCGCCGGACACCGTCGTCGTCGGCGGCGGACTCTCCGAGGCGGGTGAGCTGCTGCTGGCGCCCCTGCGGGACGCGTTGGCCGCGCGCCTCACCTACCAGCGACGGCCCGCCGTCGTCCGCGCCGCCCTCGGGGACCGGGCCGGGTGCCTCGGCGCGGGGCTCGCGGCCTGGGAACGGGCGGCCGGCCGGCCGGAGCGGATCAGCGACCCCACGAGGAGTTCGACACTGTGATCGTCACCGTCACTCTCAACGCCGCTCTCGACGTCACCTACGAGGTCGAGGCCCTGGTCCCCCACGGTTCTCACCGTGTCACCAAGGTCCTGCGCAAACGCGCCGGCGGCAAGGGCGTCAACGTCGCCCGGGTACTGGCCGCGCTCGGGCACCCCACGCTCGTCACCGGCTTCGCCGGCGGACCGACGGGGCGCGTCATCCGCGACGACCTGCGCGCGGCCGGGCTGCGGGACGCGCTGGTGCCGGTGGACGGCGACTCCCGCCGCACGGTCACGGTGGTGTCCCGGCGGGACGGCGACGCGACGGTCTTCAACGAGCCCGGTGTGCAGGTGAGTCCCACCGAATGGGACGACTTCGCGGACCGCTTCCCCCGCCTGGTCCGCGACGCCCAGGTCGTCGTGCTCTCCGGCAGCCTGCCGCCCGGGCTGCCGTCGGACGCGTACGCGGAGCTGATCCGGACGTCCCACGCGGCAGGCGCGGCGACGGTACTCGACACCAGCGGCCCCGCCCTGCTCGACGCCCTCAGCGCGGGCCCCACGATCGTCAAGCCCAACGCCGACGAGCTCGTCGAGGTGACCGGCCGCACGGACGTGGCCCGGGCCGCGGCCGAGCTGCGCGGGCACGGCGCCCGGGCGGTCGTCACCTCCCGCGGCCCCGACGGTCTGCTCGCGGTCACCCGGGCCGGGCACTGGCGTGCCGTCCCACCGGAGCGGCTGTCGGGGAACCCGACCGGTGCCGGTGACGCCTGCGTCGCCGCGCTCGCCGCGGGGCTGGCCGGCGGACGGCCCTGGGAGGCGCTGCTGCGGGAGGCGGTGGCCCTCTCCGCGGCGGCGGTGCCGTGCCCCGTGGCCGGCGACTTCGACGCCGGCGTCCTCCACCGCTTCCGGACGCGGGTCCACGTCGAGAAGCTCAGTGCCGCTCACGCCTGTTGACACCGGTCGTGGCGCGTCGGCCGGCTGTGCACCACCGCCCGGCCGAGCAAGGCCCTGGAGGCACAGGCTGTGGTGACATGCCGGGTACCCATGAGGGACGACGGAGGACGGTCAGCCGACTGGCCGCCACCAGCCCATCGGCCATTCCCGCGGGTCAGCGGACCCTCCCCCGCGGCTTCAGCGGCACCGGCGGTAGTACGGGGGCGGGGAGCGGAGCCCCGTCGTAGCCCTTCACCTCGCCGAAGCGGGTGCCGTCCGTCCAGTCCCGGCGGGCCTGTTCGATCTCGTCCTGGGAGCGGCCGATCCAGTTCCAGAACATGATCAGTTCCTCCTCGAACGGCTCGCCGCCCAGGAGCATCAGGCCCGCGTCCGAGTCGGCTCGCAGCGGGAGTTCGCGGCGGCCGCAGCCGAGGTAGAGCATCGAGCCCGGCACCAGGGGCACGCCGTCGACATGGGCCTCTCCGGACATGGCGAGGACCGCGTACTCGAAGTCCGGCTCCAGCGGCAGGCGTACGTCCGCGCCCTCGGCGAGGGTCAGGTCGGCGCCGACGAGAGGGGTGTACGTCGTTCCCGGCGAGGCCGCGCCGTCGAGTTCGCCGAGGAGCAGCGTGGCCGTCAGGCCGGGGGCCGTGACGTGCGGCAGCTCGGCGTGGAACTCGAAGTGCGGGTCGGTGTGGCGGTGGGTGTCGGGGAGGGCCACCCACAGCTGGGCGCCGTGCAGCCAGCGGGCGTGGGAGCGCGGGCTCTCCTCGGAGTGGCTGATCGCGCGGCCGGACGTCATCAGGCCCAGCTGGCGCGGGCGGATGGTCTGGAGGCTGCCGGTGGAGTCGCGGTGCAGCACCTCGCCCTCGTGGAGCCAGCTCACCGTCTGGAGGCCCATGTGCGGATGCGGCGGCACCTGCATGCCGGGCTCGTCGGCGATGTCGTCGGGGCCGTAGTGGTCGATGAAGCACCAGGCGCCGACCATGCGCCGGCCCAGGTTGGGCAGCAGGCGGCGGACCTCGGTGGACTCGCCGAGCTTGACCTGGCGGGGGCTGAGAAGCTCCCGCACCGGCTCCGCCACCACGAAGCCGCGGCCGCCGCACACGGAGGGAACCGCCTGGCGATCAAGATTGCTCATGCCGCCCAACCTAGCCCCGCACCGCCCGCCCCGTCAGCCCGCCGCCGGCCCCTTCACCCTCGGGAGAGGGTGGTGGAATTTTCAACCAATGAGGGTGGTTGGAGAGTGCGCAGAAGGAGGTCACGAGTGGACACGACGTACTACGACCACGGAACACCGGCGGAGCGCTGGGAGCGCGCGCGGATGTTCTTCGACGCCAAGGACTACGCCGCCGCCGCGCGCGTGCTCGGCGGGCTGGTCGAGGAGGTGCCCGAGCAGACCGGACCGCGGCTGCTGCTGGCCCGCGCCTACTACCACTCGGCCCAGCTGCGGCGCGCCGAGGCCGAGCTGCGGGTCGTCGTCGAGCGCGACCCTGTGGAGCACTACGCCCGGCTGATGCTGGGCCGCACCCTCGAACGGCAGGGGCGTCAGGAGGAGGCGGACTCGCACCTGCGGATCGCCGCCGCCTTCACGGGCGACTTCGCCGGTGACTTCGCGGAGAGTGCGTGAGCGCCGGCTCCCGCCGGTGAGCCCCGCGGTGCCCGGTTCCCCGCCAGGGGGCCGGGCACCGTGTCATGCTGGCGCGATGGGAGCCCCGAGTGAGCACGCGTCTCTTGCCGAGCGGGTCGAGGAACTGCTCGCCGCCGACGGCCCGTTGCCGATCGTCGCGGCCGGCGACCCGGTGCTGCGGCGGGCCGCCGAGCCCTTCGACGGGCAGCTGGAGCCCGCGCTGCTGACCCGGTTCGTCGAGGCGCTGCGCGTCACCATGCACGCGGCGCCGGGCGTCGGCCTGGCCGCGCCGCAGGTCGGGGTGGGGCTGAGGATCGCGGTGATCGAGGACCCGGCGCCGGTGCCGGACGAGGTGCGCGTCGCGCGCGGACGGGTGCCGCAGCCCTTCCGGGTGCTGGTCAATCCGCGCTACGAGCCCGTCGGCACGAGCCGCGCCGCCTTCTACGAGGGCTGCCTGAGCGTGCCCGGCTGGCAGGCGGTGGTGGCCCGGCACGCCGAGGTGCGGCTGATCGCGCGGGACGAGCGCGGGCGTGCGGTGGACGAGGTGTTCGCGGGCTGGCCGGCCCGGATCGTGCAGCACGAGACCGACCACCTCGACGGCACCCTGTACCTGGACCGGGCCGAGCTGCGGTCCCTTGCGTCCGGCGAGGCGATGGCCGAGCTGTGGGCCCAGCCGACGCCGGAACGGGCCGCGGAGGCCCTCGGGTTCGACCTTCCCTGACGCCGCGTCAGAGGCACGAACACCCCGCCCCCGCCCGTCAGTTGTCCCGGTACGCCTCCAGCAGGCGCAGCCACACCTCGCTGATCGTCGGGTAGGACGGCACCGCGTGCCACAGCCGGCCGACCGGCACCTGGCCGGCGACGGCGACCGTCGCGGAGTGGATCAGCTCGCCGACGCCGGGGCCGACGAAGGTGACGCCGCGGACGATCTCGTCCTCCAGGTCGACGACCATGCGGGCACGGCCCGTGTAGCCGTCGCGGTACAGGC
This sequence comes from Streptomyces sp. SID5910, assembly GCF_009862125.1. GTDB lineage: Bacteria > Actinomycetota > Actinomycetes > Streptomycetales > Streptomycetaceae > Streptomyces. The sequence continues at coordinate 14,518 of NZ_WWHX01000744.1, read as the reverse complement.
TCGCACCGGCCACCGTCGACAGGTCGACGTCGACGGCGCGGACCCGGTGGCCGGCCTCCTCGGCCTCGGCCAGGGAGAGGCCGACGGCGGCGGCCTCCGGGTCGGTGAACACCACCTGCGGTACGGCCTCGTGGTCGGCTGTCGCGGCGTGCGCGCCCCACGGACCGGACTCCAGGGCGGCCTCACCGGACCCACCCGACTCGCCGGAGGCGCGCGCGGCGATGGCGGCGCCCGCGATCCGGGCCTGGTACTTGCCCTGGTGGGTGAGCAGCGCGCGGTGGTTGACGTCGCCGACGGCGTACAGCCAGTCGTGGCCGTCGACGCGGAGGCTGTCGTCGACGGGGAGCCAGGAGCCGGGCCGGAGGCCCACGGTCTCCAGGCCGATGTCGTCGGTGCGCGGTGCGCGACCGGTGGCGAAGAGGATCTCGTCGGCCTCGAAGCGCTCGCCGGTGCCGGTGACGGCGACGACGGTGCCGTTCTCGCGGGTGACGGACTCGACGGAGGTGCCGGTGCGGATGTCGGCGCCGGCCTCGGTGAGCGCCTCGGCGACGAGTTCGCCGGCGAACGGCTCCATACGGGCGAGCAGGCCCTCGCCGCGGACGAGGAGGGTGACCCGGGAGCCGAGGGCCTGCCAGGCGGTGGCCATCTCGACGGCGACGACTCCGCCGCCGACCACGATCAGCCGTCCCGGCGCGCTCTGGGCGCTGGTCGCCTCGCGGCTGGTCCAGGGCCGTACGTCGGCGAGGCCCGGCAGGTCCGGCAGGGCGGCCCGGGTGCCGGTGCAGACGGCGACGGCGTGCCGGGCGGTCAGGACGCGGCGGGTGCCGTCGGGGCCGGTCACCTCCACCGTGCGCGGCCCGGTGAGGCGGCCCTGTCCGCGGTACAGGTCGGCGCCGATGCCCTCGACCCACTGGACCTGGCCGTCGTCCTTCCAGTGCGAGGTGAAGTCGTCGCGGTGGGCGAGGACCGCGGCGGTGTCGAGCGGGCCCCGTACAGCCTGGCTCAGTCCCGGGGTGCGGCGGGCGTCCGCCTGGGCGATGACCGGGCGCAGCAGGGCCTTGCTGGGCATGCACGCCCAGTAGGAGCACTCGCCGCCGACCAGCTCGCTCTCCACGATCGCGGTGGACAGTCCCGCCGCCCGGGTGCGGTCGGCGACGTTCTCGCCCACGGGGCCCGCGCCGATCACCACGACGTCGTACGCGATGGATTCCGTTTCCGTCATGGGGCCAGTCTGGTGGGTGGTGTGCGGCGGGGCCACATGGGTACGTGCGCGGAATAGCCGTCTCATCGGCCGCGTTTGTGCCGACGGTTCGTTCGCCGACACCAGGAAGAGGGATCACGTCATGAGCAGCACCGTGGAGCTCACCAAGGAGAACTTCGACCAGATGGTCACGGACAACGAGTTCGTCCTGATCGACTTCTGGGCGTCCTGGTGCGGGCCGTGCCGTCAGTTCGCCCCGGTCTACGAGAAGGCGGCCGACGAGAATCCCGACCTGGTGTTCGGCAAGGTGGACACCGAGGCGCAGCCGGAGCTCGCGCAGGCCTTCGGCATCCAGTCGATCCCGACGCTGATGATCGTCCGGGACCAGGTGGCCGTGTTCGCGCAGCCGGGTGCGCTGCCGGAGGCCGCGCTGACGGACGTCATCGGGCAGGCCCGCAAGCTGGACATGGACGAGGTCCGCAAGGCGGTCGCCGAGCAGCAGGCCCAGCAGGGCGGCGAGGCCGGGCAGGACGGCCAGTAGGGGCCGGGCGGCTCAGCTGGACTCGCGGTGCACCACCCTCGCGCCGAGCACCGAGTGCAGCTCGGGCGCGGCGCCGGGGTCGTGGACCGCGCGGTCGACCAGCGCGGCCAGGTCGCGGCCGGACGGCAGTTCGAGGTGGACGGTGCTGAGCCGGGGCCGCAGCAGGCGGCCGAGCATGAGGTCGTCGGCGCCGATCACGGCCGCGTCCCGGGGGATGTCCAGGCCGGCGTCCTGCATGGCGCGCATCAGCAGCATCGCGTACTCGTCGTTGTACGCGAACACGGCGTCGAGGCCGAGGGAGGGCCAGCGGGCGGCCAGCCGGGCGGCGTCCCGTTCGTCGTGGGCGAGCGGCAGTTCGGTGACGGTGGCGTCGGTGCCCTCGGCGGCGCGGCGCACCCCTCGCAGACGGGGTGCCGAGAAGACTTCCAGGCCGCTTTCCGCGGGGACGACCACGCCGATCCGGCGGCGGCCGCGGTCGCAGAGGTGGCGTCCGGCGCGGTGGCCCACGGCCTCGTGGTCCATGAGCAGGGCGTGCGCGCCCTCGACGGCCTCGGGCGCGAGGGTGACGACGGCGCGGGCGCCTGAGCGTTTCAGCAGTTCCACGCCGCGCGGGCCGAGGCCCGAGCCGGGCACCAGGACGGCGACCGGGCGCAGCTCGGCCCAGGCGCGGGCCGCGTCGTCGTCGTGCGGGCCGGCGGTGCCGTACTGCACGACGGTGTAGTCGAGCCGGCCGAGTGCCCACTGGAGTTCGGTGAGGAACCGGCTGTAGAGCGGGCCGACGGGGAAGGCCGGGGCGGGCATCAGGACCATGCGGCTGTGTCCGGCGCGCAGGGAACGGGCCGCCGCGTGGGGGACGTAGCCGAGTTCCCGGGCGGCCTCGTGGACGCGGCGGCGGGTGGCCTCGCTGATGCGCACGGCGCCGGTGTTGTTGAGGACGTAGGAGACGGTCGCGCGCGAGACGCCGGCCAGGCGGGCCACATCGGCGCTCGTGGGGACGGAGCGCGGTGCCAGGGACGCGGGGGCGGGCGTTTTCGGTATCTGCACCATGACGTACGGCATCTTGGCAGAGCCCCGGAGGCCGCCCGCGAGCGGGGGACGATCGTCCGGACCGGACGAAACCGCGGCCCCCACCGGGCAGGCCCCCGACGGGCGGCGCGTCTCCCTTACGTGCGGGTCACCCGTGCCACCAGGTCCAGCCAGCCCGCCTCCAGGCGTGCCACCGGCATCCCGCACTGTTCGGTGAGGTGGTGGACGAGGGCCGGGTCGAGGTGGGCCATCAGGGTGTGGGAGAGCAGTTCGCTGTCCGCGTCCGGGGCGGCCTGGCGCAGCAGCAGGGCCACGTGACCGCGCAGGAAGCGGCGCGGGGCGACGGTGTAGCGGCGGTCCGGGCTCGGCTCGGCGGCCAGTTGCAGGGCCAGTTCGTCGACGCTGCGGCGCAGCATCGCGCAGCCGAAGGCCCGCAGCCGCTCCACGGCCGGCGCACCGGGCCCGAGGGGCGGCGGCCCGCCGAGGAGGGCGGCCTGGAACTTCTTCTCGGAGTGGTCGAGCAGCGCCGTCAGCAGGCCCGTGCGGTCGCCGAAGCGGCGGAAGACCGTGCCCTTGCCCACCGAGGCCGCCGCGGCCACCGCCTCCATGGTGAGGCCGGCCGCGCCGTGCTCGGCGACGAGCCGTGCGGCGGCCTCCAGCAGCCGGGCCCGGTTACGGGCGGCGTCGGCCCGCAGGCAGGGCTCGTCCGCGTCGGTTTCCGTGCCGAGCTGGAGCAACCCGGGCGGACCGTCGGTCTCCTGGGGCTTCGGAACGGGCGGCAGGGCGGCGGACATGAAAACAGCGTAAAGCATCGGGAACAGAACTGGACCGTGGTCCGCTTAGGATGTTAGAAATTAAACGGACCTCGGTCCGGATCGCTCCGGCGGTGCCCCGGCACCGGCCGTTCCCAGCACCACCAGCAGTGGGAGTACTCATGTCTGTCCGCATCCTTGCCCTCGTCGGAAGCCTTCGCGCCGGTTCGCACAACCGCCAGCTCGCCGAGGCGGCCGTCAGGTTCGCGCCCGAGGGCGCCGAGGTGGAGTTCTTCGAGGGACTGGCCGAGGTCCCCTTCTACAACGAGGACATCGACGTCGAGGGCGGCGTCCCGGCCGCCGCGGTCAAGCTGCGTGAGGCCGCTCAGGCCGCCGACGCCTTCCTGTTCTTCTCGCCGGAGTACAACGGCACCATGCCGGCCGTGCTGAAGAACGCCATCGACTGGCTGTCCCGCCCCTTCGGCGCCGGCGCCTTCAACGGCAAGCCCGTCGCCGTGATCGGCACCGCCTTCGGCCAGTACGGCGGCGTGTGGGCGCAGGACGACACCCGCAAGGCCGTGGGCATCGCCGGCGGCAAGGTGATCGAGGACATCAAGCTGTCCATCCCGGGCTCCGTCACCCGCTTCGCCGAGACCCACCCGGCCGACGACACCGAGGTCGCCGCGCAGCTCACCGAGGTCGTCGCCCGTCTGCACGGCTACGCGGACGGCGCCGCCGCCTGACCGGCACCGCACCCGCGCACAGGACCGGAGCTCACCGAGCCCCGGTCCTGCCGTGTGCCGGGCCGCCGCGCCCGCTGCCGGGACGCGCGGCTCCTCACGACCTGGCCGGCGAAGACACAGGTGGGGGCGTCCGCGTCGGCGCCGGTCGCCGTTGACAGCCGCCGGACGGGGGCCGTAGAAATCAGCGCACAAGGCCCGCCGGGACCACCCCCCGGAGGTGCCCGGTCCGGCGGCAGGAGACATGAGCGTGCAGCGGCTTCCCCTGACCGGGGTCACGGTGGTCAGCCTGGAGCAGGCCGTGGCCGCGCCCTACGCCACCCGGCAGCTCGCCGACCTCGGCGCCCGGGTGATCAAGGTGGAGCGGCCGGGCGACGGTGACTTCGCCCGCCGCTACGACACGACCGTGCACGGCCACTCCAGCTACTTCGTCTGGCTGAACCGGTCCAAGGAGTCGCTCACCCTCGACCTCAAGGACCCGAGGGGCCGCGAGATCCTGCTCCGGCTCCTCGCCGACGCCGACGTCTTCGTGCAGAACCTCGCCCCCGGCGCCGCCGGCCGCCTGGGCCTGGACGCCGCGGCCCTCGCCGAGCGCTTCCCCCGGCTCATCCCGTGCACCGTCTCCGGCTACGGCACCAGCGGCCCCTGGGCCGACCGGAAGGCCTACGACCTGCTGGTCCAGTGCCAGACCGGGCTGGTCTCGCTCACCGGCACCCCCGAGGAGACCGCGCGCACCGGCATCTCCGTCGCCGACATCGCCGCCGGGATGTACGCGTACAGCGGCGTCCTCACCGCCCTGTACACCCGCGCCACCACCGGCCGGGCCCACCCGGTGGAGGTCTCCCTGTTCGAGGCCCTGGCGGAGTGGATGGGCCAGCCCGCCTACTACACCGAGTACGGCGGCAGCCAGCCCCCGCGGCTGGGCACCCGGCACGCCACCATCGCGCCGTACGGCGCCTACCGCGCCGGCGACGGCAAGGAGGTGCTGTTCTCCGTGCAGAACGAGCGGGAGTGGGCCGCCCTGTGCGCCGACTTCCTCGGGCGGCCGGAGCTGTCCGCTGATCCCCGGTTCGCCACCGGCTCCGACCGCGTCGCCCACCGGGACGAGCTGGACGCCGTCGTCGCCGAACGGATCGCCCGCTCGGACAGCGACGCCGTCCTCAAGGACCTGCGGGACATCGGCATCGCCTGCGCCGGGGTCAACGACATCGCCACGTTCCTCGACCACCCGGTCCTCGAGGCCCGCGACCGCTGGCGCCGGGTGCCGGTGCCAGGCGGTGCCACCGTACGGGCGCTGCTGCCGCCGGCCGACCTCGCGGGGCTGCCCGCACGCATGGACGCCGTGCCCGCGGTCGGCGAGCACACCGACGCGATCCTCGCGGGGCTCGGCCGCTCCCCCGGCGAGATCGCGGCACTGCGCGCGGACGCCGTGATCTGAGGGGCCGGACACCCTCCGGCGCAAGTCCGGGCAGGACGGGACGAAGAGGGTGTTTCCGGGGCGTACGGCAGGCAACCCGGCACGGCACGCGGGCGACGACCGTCCGCATGCCAGGCCCGCGGCCCGGCCGACTCCGACGGGACGGGAGCCCCCGGATGACCACAGCCCCCTCTCATCCGCACTCCGCCCGGCCCGGCCCGCGCATCGGCGTGCTCGGGTCGTACGGAGGGTTCAACATCGGCGACGAGGCGATCCTGACCTGCGTACTGGCCTGTCTGCGCGCACACCGGCCCGACGCTCACCTCGTGGTGCTCAGCCGGAACGCCGAGCACACCCGTAGTCATCACCCGGACGCCGACGAGGTGGTCCCCTGGGAGGGCGTCAGCCGCAACCACGTCCTCGACGTGCTGCCCGGCCTGGACCTGCTGGTGCTCGGCGGCGGCGGCATCCTCTACGACGGCGAGGCCCGCCGCTATCTGCGGCTCGTGCGCGCCGCGCAGACCCGGGGCGTGCCCACCTTCGCCTACGCCGTGGGCGCGGGGCCGCTGACGGACGCCGAGGACCGGGACGCGGTGCGCACGGTGCTGGCCGACATGGACGACGTGGTCGTGCGGGACGAGGAGTCCCGGCTCGTCCTGGAGGAGGTCGGCCTGGAACGCGAGGTCACCGTCACCGCCGACCCGGCACTGCTGCTGCGCCCGGAGCCGTTCACCGAGGCGATGATGCGCGACGAGGGCATCCGCACGGACGCCCGGCTGGTCGGGATGTCGGTGCGGGAGCCGGGCCGGGCGGCCGAGAAGCTGGACGAGGGCGACTACCACGCGCTGCTCGCCGACGTCGCGGACTTCCTGGTGCGCCGGCTGGACGCGCACGTGGTGTTCCTGCCGATGGAGCGGCACGACGTACGGCACGCGCACGCCGTGCTGTCCCACATGACCGCCCCGGACATGGGACGGATCCTGCACGGCGACTACAGCCCGGGGCAGATCCTCGGCTTCATGCGCCATCTGGACCTGGCCGTCGGCATGCGGCTGCACTTCGTGATCTTCGCGGCGCTCACCGGGGTGCCGGTGCTGCCGCTGCCGTACTCCGGCAAGGTCTTCGACTTCGCGCGCCGGCTCGGCGCACCGGCCCTGGTCGGCGTGGCCCGGGAGCAGGCGGGGCTGCTGCTCGCGGAGGTGGACCGGCTGTGGGACGAGTATCCGCAGCGCCGCGAGGACCTGCTGGGGCGGATACGGGAGCTGTCCGCGGCGGCCCGGGAGACCTGTGTGCGCTGCGGCTCGCTGCTCGACGAGATCGGCGGCGGCAAGGTGGCGGAGGCGGCGGGGCCCGGGGCGTACGTGTCCGAGCCGCGCCCGCTGCACGCCTGACCCCGGGGAGAGCGATGCCGGTCCTGGAAGAGCCCCGCGAGCCCCGCACGGTCACCCTGCCGCCGCGGTCCGCCCGGCACGGCGGCCGGTGCGACGTCCTGGTGGTGGGCGGGGGCCCCGCCGGGTTCGCCGCGGCGGTCGGCGCGGCCGACGCCGGGGCCGACGTGGTGCTGGTCGAGCGGTACGGGTTCCTCGGCGGCAACGCGACGGTGGCGCTGGTGATGCCGCTGATGTCGTTCCACAACGAGCACAAGCAGGCCGCGTTCACCGAGGCCGGGGACACCTCGCGGCTGCTGCCCACCGACCACGGCGAGGGCGAGCCGGTGGTCGCGGGCGTGCTGTGGCAGCTCCTCGACCGGCTCATGGGGCGCGGCGGCTGTCTTCCGCCGTCCCCGAAGACCGGGTACACGGTCCCCTTCGACCCGGAGCTGTTCAAACTGGCCCTGCTGGAGATGATGGACGAGTCGGGGGTGCGGATGCTGTTCCACTCCTTCGCCTCGGGTGCGCTGCCGCTGGAGGACGGTTCCGGCTGGCGGGTGGTGTTCGAGACCAAGTCGGGGCCGGTGGTGATCGACGCCGGGGTGGTCGTGGACGCCACGGGGGACGGGGACGTCGCGACCGCCTGCGGGGCGCCGTACGAGATCGGGCGGCCCGAGGACGGGCTGGTGCAGCCGATGACGCTGATGTTCCGCGTCGCCGACTTCGCGCGGCCCGACTTCGCCGACTACGTGCGGGAGCATCCCGACCAGTGGCGGGGCGTGCACGGCCTGTGGGACCTGATCGAGGAGGCCAGGGCGGCCGGGGAACTGAGGCTGCCGCGCGAGGACATCCTCTTCTTCGCGACCCCGCACCCGCGCGAGGTCGCCGTCAACAGCACCCGGGTCAACCGGGTGCTCGGCACCGACGTGTGGGACCTGACCCGCGCCGAGTACACCGCGCGGCGCCAGCTCGCCCAGATCGACCGCTTCCTGCGCACCCGCGTGCCCGGGTTCGAGGAGGCGTACGTGGTGCAGAGCGGCACCCACATCGGGGTGCGGGAGACCCGGCGCGTCCTCGGCGACTACCAGCTCACCGGCCACGACATCCTGGCGGCGCGCACCTTCCCGGACGTCGTCGCGCACGGCGCCTACCCGGTCGACATCCACAATCCGCGCGGCTCCGGGACCGTCCTGAAGCGGGTGCCGCGGGGCAGCTTCTACGACATCCCGCTGCGCTGCCTGGTCCCCCGGGACACCGAGCGGCTGCTGGTGGCCGGGCGCTGCATCTCGGGGACGCACGTGGCGCACTCGTCGTACCGGGTCATGCCCATCGCCATGGCGACCGGCCAGGCGGCCGGCGTGGGCGCCGCGCTGACCGTGCGGCACGGGCGCGGGCCGCGCGGGCTGCCGTACCGGCTGGTGCAGCGGGAGCTGCTGCGGCAGGGCGCCCGGCTGCGGCTGCCCGGGGACGGCTGACCGGCGGGCTCAGCTCGCCCAGTCCAGCAGGCGGTCCCGGTTCTCGGGGGCGCGCAGGTGGGCCAGGGACTCCTTCTCCAGCTGGCGGACGCGCTCGCGGGTCAGGCCCACGTGCTGGGCGACCTGCTGGAGGGTGCGGGGCCGGCCGTCGTGCAGGCCGTAGCGCAGGCTGAGGATGAGAGCCTCGCGGGGCGCGAGCGTGCCGACGGCCTCCCGCAGCTCCTCCGCCAGCGCGCGGAACTCGGCGACCTCCGGGGCCCGCAGCACCTCGGTGTCGGGGATGAGGTCGCCGACGACGGTCTCGCCCGTCTCGTCCACCGGCGTGTCCAGGCTGACGGCGTCCCGTCCGACGCGGCGCAGCCAGACGACCTTCTCCTCGTCGATGCCGCTCTCGGCGGCGACCTCCTCGACGGCCGGTTCCCGGTCGAGGGCGCCGCGGAGCTTGCGCTCCACCTTGGCGAGCTTCTGCAACTGCTCCACGACGTGCACGGGCAGCCGCACGGTGCGCGCGTGGGTCGCGAGGCCGCGTTCGATGGCCTGGCGGATCCACCAGGTGGCGTACGTGGAGAACTTGAAGCCCTTGGTGTGGTCGAACTTCTCCACGGCCCTGATCAGCCCGAGGTTGCCCTCCTGGATGACGTCCAGCATGGGCAGGCCCCGGTGGGCGTGGCGCTTAGCCATCGACACGACGAGCCGCAGGTTGGCGCGGACCATGTGGTCCTTGGCCGCCCGGCCGTCGTGGACGGTCTCCTCCAGTGCGCGGCGCCGCCCGGGGTCCGGGGCGGGTTCGCCTGCGTCGGCCGCCGCGAGCTCGTCGGCGGCCCGGACGCCGGCCTGCATGCGCCGGGCGAGCCGTACCTCGTCCTCGGCGGTCAGCAGCGGGGTGGCGCCGATCTGGGCGAGGTACTGGCCGAGGAGGTCGGGTTCCTCGTCGGGTTCGGGGATGCGGCTGCGCAGGCGTGCGGTGCGGCCGGGTGCCCGGCGGTCCTCCCGGGCGCCGGCCGTGGGGGTTCCTGCCAGGGGAGTCATGTCGTTTCCTCCGTCCCCCCAGGGTCTGCCGGCCCGCTCAGTGGCCGGGGGCGGCCGTGCTGATGTCCGCCAGGGCGGAGTGCGGGTCCTCGGTGCCGGCGAGGTCGCCGAGGCTGACCACGCCGACGGGGACGCCGCCGTGCTCGACGACCGGGAGCCGCCGGACGGCGTGGCGCCGCATCAGGTCGACCGCGTGCTCGGTGGAGTCGTCCGGTGCGAGGGTCACGACGGGCGGCGGTGTGCACACCGAGCCGACCGTGGTGTCGTCCGAGTCGCGGCCGTCGGCGACGCTGCGGAGCACGATGTCGCGGTCGGTGAGCAGGCCGAACAGGTCGCAGTCGTAGGTCACGAGGACGTCGCCGACGTTCTCCTCGCGCATCAGCACGGCGGCCCGCGTCACCGTGGTCATGGGCTCGACGGCCACCGTCGCGGGTGACATGACGTCTCGGACGCGCTGTGTCATGGTCGCGGCTCCCTGGTGTCGGTGCGTGCTTCTTGGCCGCGTAGCCCGCACGGGTGCCGGTAAACCGGCGGCCGGGCTCAGCCCGGGTCGATCAGGGCCAGGCCGATCTCCGGCCGGTGGGTCTTGGCCAGCTCGGCGGGGCTGTCGCGGACGACGACCTCCAGCGTCGGCCAGACCCTGCCCGAGAGCAGGTGGCCGCCGCGGGTGGAGCCGTCGGACAGGCCCAGTACGGCGTGCAGGTGCGGGGTGGGTCCGTCGTCGGCGACGGCGATGTCCCCGATCAGCGACAGCACCTCGCACTGCTCGCCGACGGGAATGTGCCGGTAGTCCTTGGCCGCGCGGTCGAACCAGCCGACGACGGCCTCCGAGAAGGCGCCCACGGCGGTCACCTGGGACGCCTTGAGGGAGCGGTCGCGGGCGAAGGCGGTGAGCTCGGCGACCGCGTCCTCGCCGGGGTCGAGCACCACCACGTACACCGCCGACGGACCGTCCTGCACCTGTTGCCACTTCATGCGCGGCGAGTACCCGGCGCGGCCCGGCACAACCGCCCCCGCCGGAGGGGCGTCTCCGCGGCGCCGCCATGCCTCACCCGGCCGCCGGCGCCCCCAAGTTACCTGTGCGTTCCGCATGTTCGAGTGGTGACACCGGTGACTGTCCCGGGTACGGCGGCGCGTGACAGCGTCTTCCTCGGCATCGACCGGTGGAGGGAGAAGGCGTGAACAAGGGCTACGCCGTGTACTGCGACGCAGACCCGGACTTCTACGACGCGCCGCACCGCACGGCCCCCGGCACCGCCGCGGCCGGCACCCGGTACGCGGCGGCCACCGAGCCCGTCCCGGCCGGCTGGCAGCGCGGCGAGAGCGGCGACTGGCTCGCCCTGCGGCCGCTGGACGCCGAACTGCCGGACCAGGGCTGGAAGATCCACGTCTCCGCCTGCCTGGACAACGCCGAATCCGTCCTGGAGCGCGTACGGCGGTACTGCCTCGACCACGGTGTCGCGTTCAAGTTCGTCCCGAGCCGCTATCTGCTCCACCAGCGCAACGCCAAGTACGCCGACCGGGCGGGCAGCGGCAAGTTCATCACCGTGTACCCGGCGGACGAGGAGCGCTTCGAACGCCTCGCGGGCGAGCTGGGCGACCTGCTGGCCGGCGAGCCCGGGCCGCACATCCTGAGCGACCTCAGACTCGGCGACGGCCCCGTGCACGTGCGCTACGGCAGCTTCACCCGCCGCAACTGCTACGACGAGGACGGCGAGCTGCGCCCGGCGGTCGCGGACCCCGACGGGGTGCTCGTCCCGGACCTGCGCGGCCCGGTGTTCCGGGTGCCCGACTGGGTGAGCGTGCCGGCGTTCCTGCGGCCCCACCTGGAGGCCCGGGCCACGGTGACCCTGGCGGACATCCCCTACAGCGTCGAGTCGGCGCTCCACTTCTCCAACGGCGGCGGCGTCTACCGGGCGCGGGACAACCGCACCGGGGAGCTCGTGGTCCTCAAGGAGGGCCGCCCGCACGCCGGTCTGGCGGCCGACGGGGCGGACGCGGTGGCCCGGCTGGGGCGTGAGCAGCGTGCCCTGGAGCAGCTGGCAGGGCTGGACTGCACCCCCGAGGTGCGGGACGCGTTCACCGTCGGGGAGCACCACTTCCTGGTCCTCGAACATCTCGACGGCAAGCCGCTCAACACCTTCTTCGCCCGGCGCCATCCGCTCATCGAGGCCGACCCGGACGAGGCGCGGCTCGCGGAGTACACGGAGTGGGCGCTCGACGTCCACGCCCAGGTCGAGCGGGCCGTCGCGCAGGTGCACGAGCGGGGCGTGGTCTTCAACGACCTGCACCTGTTCAACATCATGGTCCGCGACGACGGACGGATCGCCCTGCTGGACTTCGAGGCCGCGCACCACGTCGACGAGCCGGGCCGGCAGACCGTCGCGCACCCCGGGTTCGTGGCACCGCCCGGCCGGCGCGGCCCGGCCGTGGACCGCTACGCCCTGGCCTGTCTGCGGCTGGCCCTGTTCCTGCCGCTGACCAGTCTGCTGGCCCTCGACCGGCGCAAGGCGGCGCATCTCGCCGACGTGATCGCGCGGCAGTTCCCCGTCCCGCGGGCCTTCCTGGACACGGCGGTCGCCGAGATCACGGACACCCCGGCCCGCCCGCCGTCGGCGCGGCAGGACGGCGACGGCGACGGCTTCGTCCCGGTCGCCCCGGGCGACTGGCCCCGCAGCCGGGACTCGATGGCGGCGGCCGTCCGCGCCTCGGCGACCCCGTCCCGCGAGGACCGGCTGTTCCCCGGCGACGTCGCCCAGTTCGCCACGGCGGGCGGGGGCCTCTCCTTCGGGTACGGAGCGGCCGGCGTGCTGTACGCCCTCGCCGAGAGCGGCGCGGGACGCGACGAGGACGGCGAGCAGTGGCTGCTGGAGCGGACGAAGGAGCCGCCGTCGGGCATGCCGCTGGGCTTCCACGACGGCATCGCCGGAACCGCCTGGACACTGGACCGCCTGGGACACCGGCCCCGGGCGCTCGACCTGACCGCGATCCTCCTGGAGCATCCCCTCGACGGGCTCTCCCCCGACCTGCACGGCGGCACGGCCGGCATCGGTCTGATGCTGGACTCCCTGGCCGCCTTCACCGGGGACCCGGCCCTGCGCACGGCCGCCCTGCGGTGCGCCGAGCTGAGCGCGCGCGGCATGACGCCGGACGGCACGCCGGGCCGCCGGCCGCGCGCCGGCCTGCTGCACGGGGCGACGGGCAGCGCCCTGCTCTTCCTGCGCCTGTACGAACGCACCGGGGACAGTGCCCTGCTGGACCTCGCCGGTGACGCGCTGCGCCGGGACCTCGCGTGCTGCGTCCGCGGCGCGGGCGGCGCCCTCCAGGTGGACGAGGGCTGGCGCACCATGCCGTACCTGGGCGCCGGCAGCGTGGGCATCGGCATGGTCCTCGACGACTACCTGGCGCACCGCGCCGACGAGGAGTTCGAGCGGGCGCGCACCGAGATCGTGCGCGCGGCGCAGGCCATGTTCTACGCGCAGCCCGGGCTCTACCGGGGCGTGGCCGGCATGGTGCTGTACCTCGGCCGGACGACGGCACCCGGACCGGGCACGGGTCCCGCGGCCGTCCGGCGCCAGATCGACGCGCTGACCTGGCACGCCATGTCCTACCGCGGCCGGCTCGCCTTCCCCGGCGAGCAGATGATGCGGCTGTCGATGGACCTGTCCACCGGGACGGCCGGCTGTCTGCTGGCCCTCGCGTCCGTGCACGGCGACCGGTCCGCCGGTCTGCCGTTCCTCCCCCCGCCGCGGCCCGAGCCGCGGCCCACGAGCCGGTCCCACGAGGGGCCGTGAAAAAGCACCCGTTGTCCGTACGAAGGGATGAGCACATGAACCTGTTCGACCTGCAGTCGATGGAGACCCCGAAGGAAGAGGCCATGGGGGACGTCGAGACCGGCAGCCGCGCCAGCCTGCTGCTCTGCGGCGACAGCAGCCTCAGCGTCACGACCTGTAACTGACGTCCGAGGCGGTCCGCCGCGGTTGACCGCGGCGGGCCGCACGGTCCGGTACCGGCGTCCCGGCCTCACCGCCGGGGCGCCGGTGCCGTGTCCCGTCGCCGCCGTGTGCGGCACCGACCACGAGGAGGGGCGGCCGGTGGACACGACCCCGGTCCGGCGACGACCCGAACGCGCGGGCCCCGGCCGTGTGCCGGAGCTGCTGGTGCTGGTGTGCTCGGTGGCGGCGGCCGCCGCCGCGGTCGCCCAGCCCCTGGTCCTCGGCCGGGCACTGGACCTGCTGCTGTACGACGGCGACGCCGGGCCCTGGCTCGCGGTGAGCGTGGCGCTGCTCGTCGGCGAGGTCCTCCTCGACGGCCTGACCGCGCTGCTCACCGGCCGGTGCACCGCCGGCTGGACGGCGTCGATCCGCTCCCGCGCCCTCACCGGCCTGCTGCGCGCCGTACCCGACGCGACGCGTCCGTACTCCGCGGGCGACGTCGGGACGCGGCTGACGCTCAACGCCTCCGACGCGGGCGGCGCCCCGGCGGCCCGGGCCGCGCTGGCCGCGTCACTGATCACCCCGGCCGGCGCGCTCGTCGCGCTGGCCTACGTCGACGTGTGGGTCGCCGGGTGCGTCCTGGCCGGACTGCCCGCCCTGGTCCTCGTGCTGCGGGTCTTCGCGCGCGACACGGGCTCGTCGGTGCGGGCCTACCAGCGGGTCCAGTCGGACATCGCGGGCCGCCTGCTGGAAGCCATGGAGGGCGCGGAGACCATCGCCGCCGCCGGCACGTCCGACCGCGAACGCGAGCGCGTACTGCGGCCGTTGACCGAACTCGGTGCGCTGGGCGAGCGCATGTGGGTGCTGCACGGGCGGGCGCTCGCCACCGGCGGTGTCCTCGTCCCGCTACTGACGGTGGCGGCCACGGCCGTCGGCGGGATCCGGCTCGGCGCGGGCGCCCTGAGCGTCGGCGAGCTGCTGGCGGTGTGCCGCTACGCGCAGCTGGCCGCCGGGTTCGGCAGCGCGGCCACG
>NZ_WWHX01000743.1 GCF_009862125.1 Streptomyces sp. SID5910 | reverse complement strand
TCCGAGGCCACCGAGGCGCTGGAGCGGGAGCTGCCCGCCGACGCCTGACGTCGACCCGGCCTGGCGCCCGAACGGCACCAGGCCACTCGTGTTCCTCGGACCGCTCGCGTTTCAGGCCACCGCGGGCACACCGACCGGCGCGTGCGGGCCCACGTACCGGGCCGCCGGGCGGATGATCTTCGAGTCCCCCGCCTGTTCCAGGATGTTCGCGCTCCAGCCCACCACCCGTGCCGCCGCGAACGTCGGCGTGAACATCTCGCGCGGCAGACCGCACAGCTCCATGACGACGCCCGCGTAGAACTCGACGTTCGTGTGCAGTTCCCGCCCGGGCTTCAGCTCCGCGAGGATCGCCTCCACCTGGCGCTCCACCTCGACCGCGAACTCCACGCGCGGGCCGCCGAAGCCCTGCGCCACCTCGCGGAGCAGCCGGGAGCGGGGGTCCTCCGTGCGGTAGACCGCGTGGCCGAAGCCCATGATGCGGTCGCCGGCGAGCACCCGTTCACGGATCCAGGGGTCGATGCGGTCGGGCGTGCCGATCGCGTCCAGGGTGTCCAGCGCCCGGCTCGGCGCCCCGCCGTGCAGCGGTCCGGAGAGTGCCGCCACGGCTCCGGCGAGGCAGGCCGCCACGTCCGCACCCGTCGAGGCGATGACGCGCGCGGTGAACGTCGACGCGTTGAAGCCGTGATCAATGGTGGAGATGAGGTACTGCTCGACCGCCCGCGTGCGCCGCTCGTCCGGCTCCGTGCCGGTCAGCATGTACAGGTAGTTCGCCGCGTACGGAAGGTCCTCGCGCGGCTCCACGGGTTCGAGTCCCCGCCCGAGCCGGTGCAGCGCGGTGAGGAGCGTCGGTACGGCCGCGGCGGCCGCGAGGGTGTCCTGGCGGCGCCGGCCGGCGTCGAGGTCGTACACCGGCCGGAAGCCCTCGGCCGCGCCCAGCAGGGACAATGCCGTGCGCATGCCGGCGAGCGGGCCGGAGCGTCCGCCGGCCGCCGCGATGGCGGGCAGCGCGGCCTTCACCTCGTCGGGCAGCCGTCGCAGCGCCGCGGTCTCGGCGGCGAAGGCGGCACCGCGCCGCGCTTCCGGCAGTTCGCCGTCGACCAGGAGATGCCAGACGTCCTCGAAGGTGCGCGTCCGCGCCAGTTCGACGGCCGAGTACTGCCGGTAGTGGTAGAAGCCCTCAAGACCCCTGACGTCACCGACCTGGGTGTCGGTGACCACGACTCCCGCGAGTCCTCGCGGCACGTTGACAGACATGCTTGCCTCCCTGAATCCACTCCAACTGTCTATAGTTGACTGTCTGCCTGTCAATATTGATCGAGTCAATGTAAGACACGACCCCGGCCCGGAGGATCGATACGGTGACCCCCATGCGCGATCAAGAACCCGGCGGGCCCGCCGCCGCCCCCGAGGGGCGTCTGACCACCCGGGAGGCCGCCGAGCTGCTGGGCGTGAAA
Organism: Streptomyces sp. SID5910; assembly: GCF_009862125.1. GTDB lineage: Bacteria > Actinomycetota > Actinomycetes > Streptomycetales > Streptomycetaceae > Streptomyces. The sequence goes on along the minus strand of NZ_WWHX01000743.1, from coordinate 14,145 downwards.
CCCGAGACCGTGTACGCGTACGTCAGTCGCGGCCAGCTCGGCAGCCGGCGCGCGCCCGGCGGCCGGGGCAGCACCTTCGACGCCAAGGAGGTGCAGGCGCTCGCCCGCCGCAACCGGCGCGAGACCGGCACCGTCCAGACCTCCGGACAGGAGCTGGCGGTCCGCACCCGGATCACACTCATCGAGAAGGACCGGTACTACTACCGGGGCGTCGACGCCGTGGACCTCGCCTCGCGCCACAGCTACGAGGAGGTCGCCGAGTGGCTGTGGACGGGGCGGCTGCGCCCCGGCGTCTCCTTCACCGCGCCGGAGGAGTCGGTGGCCGTCGCCCGCCGGGCCGTCGACGCCCTGCCCGAGCACGCCGGCCCCGCCGACCGGCTGCGCGTCGCGGCCATCGCCGCCGCGGCCGCGGACCCGCTGCGCTTCGACCTGTCCGAGGACGCCGTGCTGGGCACCGCCCGCGTCCTCATCCCCACCCTGGTCGCCGCCCTGCCGCCCGTACTGCGCGAGCACGCCGACCGGGGACCGCTCGCCCACCGTCTGTGGACGCGGCTCAGCGGGCGCCCCGCCGACGAGGCGTCGCTGCACGTCCTCGACACCGCGCTCTCCCTGCTCGTCGACCACGACCTGGCCGCCTCCACCCTCGCCGTGCGGGTCGCCGCGTCGGCGCGGGCCCACGCGTACGCGGCCGTGTCCGCCGGGCTCGGCGTGATCGAGGGCCCGTTGCACGGCGCGGCCGCCGGGCTCGCCCACCGGATGCTGCTGGAGGTGCTCGACCAGGGCAGCGCGGCACCGGTGATCGCGGAGGAGCTGCGGGCCGGCCGCCGCATCCCGGGTCTCGGCCACCGGCTCTACCCCGGCGAGGACCCGCGCGCGCGTGCCGTGTTCAGCCTTCTGGAGGACGTGCCCGGGGCCGCGCCCGCCCTCGCCGCGGCCCGCGACGTGGTGGCCACCACCGCCCGCCACACCCCCCTGCACGCCAACGTCGACCTGGCCCTCGCCGTGTTCACCGTCTCGTCCGGCATGCCCGTCACCGCCGGCGAGACCGTCTTCGCGGTGGCCCGTACGGCGGGCTGGATCGCGCACGCGCTGGAGGAGTACGGCGAACGCCCGCTGCGCATGCGGCCCAGTGGTCTGTACTCGGGTCCGAGGCCGCCGCAACCCCTGCCGGAGTAGCTCACGAGCGCGGCTGGAAGCCACCAAGAGCCAAGTCAGGTTAGGCTCACCTCTGTGAGTACGTGCTCAACCGTCTCCCGGGACCTCGACGAGCCCGTTTCCGGGACGGCACCGGTCGCGAGGACCTGGCTGCTGCTGGAGCAGCCGGGCCCCTGGGGCGCGAAGGCGCTCACTTCGAGCCACCTGGATCCCACGCTGGGCCGCGCCTTGGAGGCGGCCGTGAAGGGGACGGGCGTACGCATCGCGCTGATCCGCCGCCCCGGCCGCCACGCGGACCGCCACACCGCCGCGGACCGCCGGGTGTACGTGGCCCACACCACGCCGGGCGACGCGTGGGTGCGCGGCGCCGTCCTCACGGACCCCCGCCGGCTGCTCGACCTGGACTTCGCCGCGCTCGGCAGGGGCGACCACCGCTCCTTCGACACGGCGCTCGCGGGCGGCCCCCACACCGGCGATCCGCTCGTCCTCGTCTGCACCAACGGCAAGCGCGACCGCTGCTGCGCCCTCCTCGGCCGTCCCCTGGCGGCCGAACTCGCCGCCTCCGGCCTGGAGGGCGTCTGGGAGGTCACCCACCTCGGCGGGCACCGTTTTTCACCGACGGTGCTCGTACTGCCGTACGGGTACGCGTACGGCAGGGTCCGCGCCGACGACGTCCGGGGCATCCTGCACGGCGTCCGGGACGGCCGGATCGTGGTGGACAACTGCCGCGGGAACTCCGCGTGGGACCGCCCCGGCCAGGCCGCCGAACTGGCCGTGCGCTCGGCACTGGGCGAGGACGCCGCGCAGGTGCTGGGCGTCGTCCGCACCGACGGCTGCGCCCCGCGCTGGGAGGTGACCGTCGCCCACGCCGACGGGCGGCACTGGCGGGTCACCGTCGCGCAGGGCGCGTCGCTGCCGGCCCGCCCGGAGAGCTGCGGGGCCTCGGTGCTCGGCTCGCCCGCCCGGATGGAGGTCACGGCGGTCCGTGAGCTGACAGTGACGGCCCTGGCGAGCTGAGGCCGGGGGCGCGGAACGCCGGGCCCTTCTGGCCGTCCGCTCACCGGGCAGCTCTCGCGAGGGCCCGTCCACGAGATCCGCACCACACCCCGCCACGGCATGCCGCGGCCCCCACGTACCGTCATGGGTATGAGCTCCACTCCCCCCGTTCGCCGCCTGCGCCTCGGTCTGCCGCGGCGCATGTTCTCCCAGGTGCTGCTGATGCAGCTGGCGATCGCCGCGGGAGTCGCGGTGCTCGCGACCGGGCTGTTCCTGGCACCCCTCGGCGATCAGCTGGACGACCAGGCGATGCGCCGGGCCCTCGCGATCGCGCAGACCACCGCCCAGCAGCCGGGGATCGCGCGGGACGTGCACGACACGCCGCCGACGGCGGGCGGCCCGGTGCAGCGGGAGACGGAGCGGATCCGCGAGGCGACCAAGGCGGAGTACGTCGTCGTCATGGACCGGCAGGGGGTGCGCTGGTCGCACACCGACCCGACGCGGATCGGCTCGGTCGTGTCCACCGACCCCGGGCAGTCCCTGGCCGGCCGTGAGGTCATGGAGATCGACGACGGCACCCTGGGCCGCTCCGCGCGCGGCAAGGTCCCCCTGCGCGACAGCGACGGCGACATCGTCGGGGCGGTCTCGGTGGGCATCGCGTACGACAGCGTCCGGGCCCGGCTGATCCACGCCATTCCCGGGCTGCTCGCCTACGCCGGGGGCGCCCTGGCCGTCGGCGCGCTGGCCGCCTGGCTGATCGCGCGCCGGGTCCAGCGGCAGACGCGGGACCTGGCCTTCTCGGACATCGCGGGGCTGCTCGCCGAGCGCGAGGCCATGCTGCACGGCATCCGGGAGGGCGTCGTCGCCCTGGACCGCGGCGGCCGGGTCCGGCTCCTGAACGACGAGGCGCAACGCCTGCTGGGCATCGGCACGGAGGCCGTGGGCCGCTCCCCCGACGCGGCGCTCGGCGCGGGCCGCACCGCCGACGTCCTGGCCGGGCGGGTGACCGGTACCGACCTGCTGACCGTGCGCGGCCAGCGGGTCCTGGTCGCCAACCGGATGCCCACCGACGACGGCGGCGCCGTGGCCACCCTGCGCGACCGCACCGAGCTGGAGCAGCTCGGCCGGGAGCTGGACTCGACACGCGGTCTGATCGACGCCCTGCGCGCGCAGGACCACGAGCACGCCAACCGCATGCACACACTGCTGGGGCTGCTCGAACTGGAGATGTACGACGACGCCGTGGAGTTCGTCGGCGAGGTGGTCGGCGACCACCGGGCCACCGCGGAGCAGATCACCGAACGCATCCGGGACCCGCTGCTCGCCGCCCTGCTGGTCGGCAAGGCGACCGTCGCGGCCGAGCGCCAGGTCGCCCTGTGGGTGTCGGACCGGACACGGCTGCCGGACCGCCTGGTCGACCCGAGGGGCCTCGTCACGATCGTCGGCAACCTGGTCGACAACGCGCTGGACGCCGTGGCGGGCACCCTCCACGCGCGCGTGGAGGTCGAACTGCGCGCGGAGGGCCGCGCCGTGACGCTCACCGTGCGCGACACGGGGCCGGGTGTGCCCCGGGAGCACCGCGAGCTGGTGTTCACGGAAGGGTGGTCCACCAAGGAACCGCCCGCGCACCGCCGGCGCGGCATCGGGCTCCCCCTGGTGCGCAGGCTCGCGGAGCGGCAGGGCGGCAGTGCCGTCGTCCGCGCGGCGCACGGCGGGGGCGCGGAGTTCGTCATCGTCCTGCCCGAGGCACTGACCGAGGCGGACCCGGAGCCCGCGCTCACCGCCCCCGTGCACACCGCCGCCGAGGAGGAGTCCCGATGATCGAGGTCCTGGTCGTGGACGACGACACGCGGGTCGCTCAGGTCAACGCCGCCTACGTCGAGAAGGTGCCGGGCTTCCACGTGGCCGGCGAGGCGCACAGCGCGGCCGAGGCGCTGCACCGGGTGGAAGCCCTGCCCCGCCTGGACCTGATCCTGCTGGACCACTACCTGCCCGACCGGACCGGTCTGGAGGTCGTCCAGGAGATGCGGCGGCGCGGTCACCAGACCGACGTGATCATGGTGACGGCGGCGCGGGACGTGTCGACCGTCCAGGCGGCGATGCGCCAGGGGGCCCTCCAGTACCTCGTCAAGCCGTTCGCCTACGCGGGCCTGCGCGCCAAACTGGAGGCCTACGCGGAGCTGCGTCGCACCCTCGACGGCGGTGGCGAGGCCGAGCAGGCGGAGGTGGACCGCATCTTCGGCGCGCTGTCGGCGCCCTCGGAGCCGGGGCTGCCCAAGGGGCACTCCCCCACCACCGCCGAACTGGTGCGCCAGTGCCTGATGAACGCCGACGGGCCGCTGTCCGCCCAGGAGATCGCGGAGCGGACCGGGGTGAGCCGCCAGACCGCCCAGCGCTATCTGAAGCTCCTGGAGCGCACGGGACGGGCCAGGCTGACCCTCAAGTACGGTGACGCCGGCCGCCCGGAACACCGCTACGAGTGGGCCACCCGCGCCTGAGAGGCCCGGCCGACGGCGGATGTGACCGCCTTCGGCCTACACCGCCCCGGCCCCCGTCAGCGCCCGCACCTCCGTCTCGGCATGCCGGGCCTCGTCGGGGATCTCCGTGGAGGTGACCGTGCCGAGCCAGCCCGCGACGAAGCCCAGCGGGATCGAGACGAGACCGGGGTTCTGCAGCGGGAAGCACTGGAAGTCGGCGCCCGGGAACAGCGACTGCGGGCTGCCCGACACCACCGGCGACAGCAGCACGAGCACCACGGCCGGGATCAGCCCGCCGTAGACCGCCCACACGGCGCCGCGGGTGGTGAAGCGGCGCCAGAACAGGGCGTACAGCAGCACCGGCAGATTGGCGGACGCGGCGACCGCGAAGGCGAGCCCCACCAAGAACGCCACGTTGAGGTCGCGGGCGAGCAGGCCGAGGGCGATGGCGACGGCCCCGATGCCGACGGCGGCGACGCGTGCCACGGCGACCTCGCTGCGCGGCTCGGCACCGCGGCGCCGCAGGGACGCGTAGAGGTCGTGGGCGACGGAGGCCGAGGAGGCGAGGGTGATCCCGGCGACCACCGCGAGGATGGTGGCGAAGGCGACCGCGGCCACGACCGCGAACAGCACCGTGCCCCCGGTGGAGTCCGCGCCGCCGCCGAGGTCGAGCGCCAGCAGCGGCACCGCGGTGTTGCCCGCCGCGTTCGACGCTCGCACGGTGTCCGGCCCGACGACGGCGGCCGCGCCGAAACCAAGCACGATGGTCATCAGGTAGAAGCCGCCGATGAGGCCGATCGACCAGACCACCGACCGCCGCGCCGCGCGGGCGGTGGGCACGGTGTAGAAGCGGGACAGGATGTGCGGCAGCCCGGCCGTGCCCAGGACCAGGGCGAGTCCGAGGCTGATGAAGTCGAAGCGGGAGGTCCAGTCCCCGCCGTACGCCAGCCCGGGCGCCAGGAACGCCTCTCCGTGGCCGCTGCGCTCGGCCGCCGTGCGCAGCAGCCGGTCGACGTCGCCGTGGAAGCGCACCAGGACGAGCGCGGTCAGCGCCACGGTGCCGCCGAGCAGCAGCACCGCCTTCACGATCTGAATCCAGGTGGTGGCCCGCATCCCGCCCAACGACACGTAGATCACCATCAGCGCGCCGACGCCGATCACGGTCCAGGTCCGCGCCGCGTCGCCCGTGCCCCCGAGCAGCAGCGCGACCAGACTGCCCGCGCCCACCATCTGCGCCACCAGGTACAGCACGGACACGGTGACCGAGGAGGTGCCCGCCGCGATCCGCACCGGCCGTTCCCTCATGCGCGCGGCCACGACGTCCGCGAGGGTGAACCTGCCGCAGTTGCGGACGAGTTCGGCGACCAGGAACAGCACGACGAGCCAGGCGACCAGGAAGCCCACCGAGTACAGCATGCCGTCGTAGCCGTACAGCGCGATGAGGCCGGAGATGCCCAGGAACGACGCGGCGGACATGTAGTCGCCCGCGATGGCAAAACCATTTTCCATCGGGGTGAAGAGACGGCCCCCCGCGTAGAACTCCTCCGCCGATCCCTGCCGGTGGCGGCTCACCCATGTCGTGATCCCCAGGGTGACGGCGACGAAGGTGCTGAACAGCAGCAGGGACAGGGTCTGGTGGTCACCCGTCATGAGGCACCGCCCCGGACGCCACGGGTCAGTTCCTGCGTGTCCCAGCGCAGTTCGAGCGCGGCGCGGTCCCTGCGCAGTCGAGCGTGCCGGGCGTACGCCCAGGTGAGCAGGAAGGTCGTGAGGAACTGACCCAGCCCCGCCAGCATCGCCACGTTCACGGCCCCGGCCACCGGGCGGGCCATCAGTCCGGGCGCCGCCGTGGCGGTCACCACGTAGGCGACGTACCACACGAAGAAGGCGGCGACCGCGGGCCCCACGAACCTGCGGTACCGGCTGCGCACCTCCTGGAAGGCCGCGCTGCGCTGCACCTCCAGGTACACGTCGGCCGCGCCGCGAGGAGCCTTCTCCGCCGCTTCCCGGCGCATCGGGGGCACCGCCGCCGCGGGAACTCCCCCACCCGCCGGCTCGCCCCAGCCGGAGGCGAGGGCGTCGTACCAGGGGTCGTCGTACCTCGGGCTCGCGGACTCCTCGGCGAAGGCGCCGTCCCGGCGCTCGCGGTGGTCGACCGCGACGTCGGGACCGTCCCCGGCGTCGCGGGGGCGATCGTTGCTTGACTGCATGCCCAAGGATGGACAGAACGGGAAGATCCCCGACTCTTCTTCCCCACGCACTTCACCCCATCAGGTGACTCATCCCGCTGGTGGCCGCACGATTCCCTTCCTGTACGCGTAACGCACCGCCTGGGCACGGTCCTTGATTCCCGTCTTGCCGAACAGATTGTTGATGTGGGTCTTCACCGTCGCCGTGGAGACGTGCAGTCTCCGCGCGATCTCCTGGTTGCTGAACCCCTCGGCGATCAGGGCCAGCACCTCGGTCTCCCGGGCCGTGAGCCCGTCCGGCGGCTGTGCCGGCGGAGCCTGCACCGGCTCCGGTTCCGACAGGCGCTCCAGCAGGCGCCGTTGGACGGCCGGCGAGAGACCGGCGTCGCCGGACAGCACGCTGTGCACCGCCCGGACGATCTCGTCCCCGCCCGCGTCCTTGGTGAGATAGCCGCGCGCTCCTGCCCTCAGAGCGGGGAAGAGGGACTCGTCGTCCCCGAAGGTGGTGAGGACGACGACCTGGGTACCGGGGTGCTCGGCGCGGATCCTCCGGGTCGCCTCGACTCCGTCGCAGCGGGGCATCCGCAGGTCCATCAGCACCACGTCCGGTGCGAGCTCGGCGACCAGCCGCACCGCCTCCTCGCCGTCCCCCGCGGCGCCGACGACCTCCACCCCGGGCAGCAGCCCCAGCAGCATGACGATCCCCTCCCGCACGACGGTCTGGTCGTCCGCGACCACCACCCGCGCCGGCTTCCCCCGGACCTCCTCCGTCATACGGGCACCTTCAGTGTCACCACGAACCCCTCCTCGCCCGGACCTGCCCGCAGCGACCCGCCCAGCAGCTCGGCACGCTCCCGCATGCCCAGAAGACCGTACCCACCTCCGGCACCGGCCAGTTCGCCCGGCGGCCCGCCCGAGTCCCGCACGTCCAGCGTCACTTCGCGGGTGCTGTACTCCAGCCGCACCCGGACCCTGGCGCCCGGAGCGTGCTTCCGGACGTTCGTCATGGCCTCCTGGGCGACCCTGCGCACCGCCTGCGACGCCTCGGCCGGCAGCGGTCGGCGATCACCCGTGACGGTGACCTCGGCGCCGTCGGCCGTGCTGACGAGCTGGGTCAGGAAGTCCTCCAGGGGCGTCAGGTCCCCGCGCAGGGCGGACAGCGCCTGCCGGGTCTCCGAGAGTCCGTCGCGGGCCATCCCCCGTGCCGCAACGACCCGTTCGAGGATCTCCTCACGGTCCGCGCCTCTTTCGATCAGCAGTCTGGCCGCCTCCAGGTGCACCAGCTGTGCCGAGAGGCTGTGTGCCAGCACGTCGTGGATCTCCCGCGCGATGCGGGCCCGTTCGCCGAGGGCCGCCGACTCCGCCTCGGCCGCCCGTGCCGCCCGCTCCTGCGCCAGCAGCCGCTGCGCGTTCCCGCGTGCCTCGGCGTCCAGCCGCAGCACGTAGCCGGCGAGCGCCAGCCCGGCCATCGTGGCCGCGGTGGACAGCCACTCGTCGTCGTTGAACGCCGCGTAGGAGGCCAGGGCCACCGCCGTCACGGGGAGCGCGGCCGCGAGGGGCAGCCGCTCCAGCGCGGCGACGGCGCAGCCGCACCAGATGACGAGGGCGGGGATCCGGAAATCGGCGGCCTGGGAGACGACCGCCATGGCCAGCATCGCCGTCATGAGTGCCAGGGACGGCCACAGACGGTGTTCGAGCGTGGTCCGGATGAAGGCCCACGCCGCGCAGACGGTCACCAGGGCTCCGGCCACCGCCGCGACCGCGACCCATCCTCGCACCGGACTGCGGGTGAACGTGCCCCACAGCAGCATGCCGAACACCAGCAGGCGGACGGCCCAGGTCAGCAGGCGTCGGAGGCCGGAGATGCCCTCGCGCCCGAGTGCCTCCTTGGACGGCCACCGCGTCCAGACGTTCTCCGTCACGCGGGCTCCTTCCGGGTGAGGCGGGGCAGGGCGTCACCGTGCGTAGCGTCGGTCGCCGCGCCGGTCGCCGCACCGGTCGTCGCGGCCCGGCCGGCTGCCTGGGCGCGCCGGGCCAGGATCCCGGAGCGGGCGAGGAGTGTCACCGCGAGGGCCAGGAGCAGTGCGGAGGTGTCCTGCCGCACTCCCAGGGCCGCGCCGGCCGCGAAGAGGGCCGCACGCAGCGCGATGCCGGCGGTCCACACGGCGACGCTCGCCCGGCTTCCCCTGCTCCACACGGCACCGTCCGCCGCCACCCATACGCGGGTGGTCCACGCCCAGCCGACTCCGGTGGCCACGCCTATGCACAGCTCCGCGGCGAGCAGCAGGACCGACGCCACGTGGTGATGGGCGTCGATCATGCCGGGCTCCCGCACGGCGATCACGCCCAGGACCACGGGAACGACCCACCACCGCCTGTCGGTGTCGATCCGGTGCGCGCGGAACTGGCGGAAGACGACCAGGCCGGCCACAGCCACGATCATGAGCGCATCGACGAGCCCGGACATCACGGCCTCCGTGAACGGGAGAAGGACGATGCCGGCGGCGGACACCACCGACGCCTTCGACGCTACGCACCTCGCCAGGTCACGGGATCGGCGCCCGGGTGGATCATGGGTGGAGCCTCGATCGGCTCGGGACTCCACCCGCGGGTGGAGAGGCTTCCGGCCGGCCCCCGCTGGCTGGACCCCCGCCCACCAGGCGCTCACACCACGGCCCCGGGCCCCGTCCAGAAGACGGGGCCCGGGGCCGGGCCGGAGGGTACGGCTAGGCGTCGATCCGCGACCGGTCCAGCGTCGCCGCCGAGTTGGAGATGAACTCCTTGCGGGGAGCCACGTCGTTGCCCATCAGCAGATCGAAGACCTGCTCGGCGGACTCCAGATCGGTCAGGTTGATCCGGCGCAGCGTACGGCGGCGCGGGTCCATGGTGGTCTCGGCCAGCTGGTCGGCGTCCATCTCACCGAGGCCCTTGTACCGCTGGATGGAGTCCTTGTACCGGATGCCCTTGGTCTGGAACTCCATGAGCTTGTCGCGCAGCTCGCGGTCCGAGTACGTGTAGACGTACTTGTCCTGGCCCTTCTTCGGCTGGGTGAGCTCGATGCGGTGCAGGGGCGGCACCGCGGCGAAGACCCGGCCGGCCTCGACCATGGGCCGCATGTAGCGGTGGAACAGGGTCAGCAGCAGCGTCCGGATGTGGGAGCCGTCCACATCGGCGTCGGTCATCATGATGATCTTGCCGTACCGGGCCGTGTCGATGTCGAACGTACGGCCCGACCCGGCTCCTATGACCTGGATGATCGCGCCGCACTCGGCGTTCTTCAGCATGTCCGTCACGGACGACTTCTGGACGTTGAGGATCTTGCCGCGGATCGGCAGCAGGGCCTGGAACTCGGAGTTCCGGGCGAGCTTGGCCGTACCCAGGGCGGAGTCTCCCTCGACGATGAACAGCTCACTGCGGTCGACGTCGTCGCTGCGGCAGTCCGCGAGCTTGGCGGGCAGCGAGGAGGACTCCAGGGCCGTCTTGCGGCGCTGGGCGTCCTTGTGCTGGCGGGCGGCGATGCGGGTGCGGGCCGCGGCGACGGCCTTCTCCATGACCACACGGGCCTGCTGGGCGGCGTCGCGCTTGGTCGACGTCAGGAACGCCTTGAGTTCCTTGCTGATCACGTTGTTCACGATGCGCCGGGCCGCCGAGGTGCCGAGGACCTCCTTGGTCTGCCCCTCGAACTGCGGCTCGGCGAGACGGACCGTGACGACCGCCGTCAGGCCCTCCAGGGCGTCGTCCTTGACGATGTCGTCCTCGGCGACGCGCAGCAGCTTCTTGGCCCGCAGCGCCTCGTTCATCGTCTTGGCGACCGCCTGCTCGAAGCCGGCGACGTGGGTGCCGCCCTTGGGGGTGGCGATGATGTTGACGAAGGACCTGAGCGTGGTGTCGTACCCGGTGCCCCAGCGCATCGCGACGTCGACCCCGAGCTCGCGGGTGACCTCGGTGGGCGTCATCTGCCCGTACTCGTCGAGGACCGGGACGGTCTCCTTGAAGCTGCCCTGCCCGCTGAAGCGGAGGACGTCGCAGACGGGCCGGTCACTGGCCAGGAACTCACAGAACTCGCTGATGCCGCCGTCGAAGCGGAAGGATTCCTCGCCCTTGCTGCCGCCGTCGCCGAGGCCGAACTCGTCACGGACGACGATGGTCAGGCCGGGCACCAGGAACGCGGTCTGGCGGGCGCGCTGGTGCAGCGTGTCCAGGGAGAGCTTGGCGTCCTTGAGGAAGATCTGCCGGTCGGCCCAGTACCGCACGCGGGTGCCGGAGCGGCTCTTGGGGATCTTCTTGGCCTTGCGCAGTCCGCTCTTGGCCTCGAACTTCGCGTCCGGGCCGGCTCCGGCGAAGGCGCCCGGGACTCCGCGCCGGAAGCTGATCGCGTGGGTGTTCCCGTCGCGGTCCACCTCGATGTCGAGGCGGGCGGACAGGGCGTTCACCACGGAGGCGCCGACGCCGTGCAGACCGCCCGAGGCCGCGTAGGAGCCGCCACCGAACTTGCCGCCTGCGTGCAGCTTGGTCATGACGACCTCGACGCCGGACAGGCCGGTCTTGGGCTCGACGTCGACCGGGATGCCCCGGCCGTTGTCCCGGACCTCCACCGACGCGTCGTCGTGGAGGATCACCTCGATGTGGTCGCAGTAATTACCGAGGGCCTCGTCGACGGAGTTGTCGATGATCTCCCAGAGGCAGTGCATCAGACCGCGGCTGTCGGTCGATCCGATGTACATGCCCGGACGCTTGCGCACGGCCTCGAGCCCCTCGAGGACGAGCAGGTGCCGCGCGGTGTAGTTGGATCCGTCCCGGTCTGCTCCTGCCAGCAGCGCAGTGGACGGCACGGACGTCTCGGCGGTCACGCGGTTCGCTCCTCGCTGAATTTCAGATGGGGCCCCGCTGGGTAAGGGCGCGGCTCGGTTCACCGGTCAGAGGGTACAGAGGCCTGGTAGAGCCGGTGTAACGCCACCCTCGCGGAAAACTCACCCTAGTCCACGGTCGCATGCTTGTTCGATCCCTCGATGGAGTGAAGTACACATCACGTTCCCTTCGAGGCATGAACCATTTAGGCTCCGGGCACGTCCTCATGAACAAACCGGCAACCCAGCCGGCGGGACCCGACCCACTGACCGACTGCGCGAACCCGTACGACACAGAGACACGCAATACGGCACATTCGCCGCCAACCGGCAACAGCCGGCCACTCGGAAGAAGTTTTTTCGAGGAAAAGCCACGAGCGGGAACGTTTTGGGGCTGGTTGGATGTTGACCCTGGTACGACAGCTCGTCGAGCTAGAGAAGAGGCGACGTGACTACTGTTCTGACTTCCGCGAGCCCGCTGACGGCCGCTGATCGCTGCGACCGCTGCGGCGCCCAGGCATACCTGCGCGTCGTCCTGCTGAGCGGCGGAGAACTGCTCTTCTGCGCCCACCACGGTCGCAAGTTCGAGCCGGAACTCAAGAAGATCGCCGCTGAGATACAGGACGAGACGGAGCGGCTGACGGCCGTTCCCGCGTCTTCCCCCGAGGAAGACCGCTGACACTGCGCGCCCAACGACGAGCGAACCGGCTTCTGGCCGGGTGAGCGGGCGGCCGCCTCCGACACGGAGGCGGCCGCCCGTACTCATGTCCGGCGAGGCCTTCAGGGCGCGTCAGGCGCTCTGGCGCTGGTGCGGGGCCCTGTCCCAGCCCAGCGTCCGCAGAGCGGCGGAGATCCGCGTGTAGACCCCGGGGCTGCCGGGGCGGCCGCAGCCGTTCCCCCAGGACACGAGTCCGATGAGTTTCCCCTGGGCGACCAGCGGTCCCCCGCTGTCCCCCTGGCAGGCGTCGCGCCCGCCGGCTTCCACCCCGGCACACAGCATGGTGCCCGACAGGTACTTTCCGTATCCGCCCCCCGGATACGCCCGTGCGCAGAGGGTGTCGGGCAGTACGCGCACGCGTGACGCCCGCAGACCGTTGGCGTAGTCCCCCGCACCCGAGGTGTCCCCCCACCCGTAGACCAGCGCCTGGGTGTCCGGTCCGTACGAGGAGTCCCCCTCGGCCGCCATGGCGATGGCCGAGCCGGCGGGGAGCGCGCTGGAGAGGGTCAGGACGGCGAAGTCGCCGGCGTTGCTGACGTCGTCGTGCGCCGGGTTCACCCAGACGTCGCGCACGGGAATCTCCTGCCCCTCGTCCGAGAGCAGGTCCGTGCGGCCCGCGATGACCTTCAGGTCGCGCACCTGCGCGGGCGGGGATCCGAGGACCTCCTCGCCGAGGCAGTGGGCGGCCGTGAGCACGGTGGTCGGGCCGACGGCGACTCCCCCGCAGAACTGTCCCGCCCGCGTACCGCCGAACCGGTCACGGCTGGAGAGGGCCACGGTCCACGGACTGTCGGACACGTCGACCGGAAACCCCCCGACGACGATGCTGTCGGTGGCGGCGGAGGCGGAGGCGGGGGCGGCGGACGCCAGCGGTATCGCGGTCGCCGCGGCCGCCAGGACGAGCGGCCGGGCGAGCGCCCGGGCAAAGAGGCGACGCATGCAGACTCCTCACGGAGGGGTGGACAGGGAACACCCAGGGTGATCCACCCGGACGCGCCTCGCACCCGCTGGCCAGCACGAAGGCCCGGCTCCCCAGAGGGGGAACCGGGCCTGTGCCGGTCGCACGCCCGCCTGCGCGGGACGTACGGCCGTGACTAGTCGAGGTAGTCGCGCAGCACCTGGGAGCGCGACGGGTGACGCAGCTTCGACATGGTCTTGGACTCGATCTGGCGGATGCGCTCGCGCGTGACGCCGTACACCTTGCCGATCTCGTCGAGGGTCTTCGGCTGACCGTCGGTGAGACCGAACCGCATGGAGACGACGCCCGCCTCGCGCTCGGACAGGGTGTCCAGGACGGAGTGCAGCTGCTCCTGGAGGAGCGTGAAGCTGACGGCGTCGGCCGGGACGACGGCCTCGGAGTCCTCGATGAGGTCACCGAACTCGCTGTCGCCGTCCTCGCCCAGCGGGGTGTGCAGGGAGATGGGCTCGCGGCCGTACTTCTGGACCTCGATGACCTTCTCCGGGGTCATGTCGAGTTCCTTGGCCAGCTCCTCCGGGGTGGGCTCGCGGCCCAGGTCCTGGAGCATCTGGCGCTGGACGCGCGCGAGCTTGTTGATGACCTCGACCATGTGCACCGGAATACGGATGGTGCGGGCCTGGTCGGCCATCGCGCGGGTGATCGCCTGACGGATCCACCAGGTGGCATACGTGGAGAACTTGTAGCCCTTGGTGTAGTCGAACTTCTCGACCGCGCGGATCAGACCGAGGTTGCCCTCCTGGATGAGGTCCAGGAAGAGCATGCCGCGGCCGGTGTAGCGCTTGGA
>NZ_WWHX01000077.1 GCF_009862125.1 Streptomyces sp. SID5910 | reverse complement strand
GCCACTACCGCCCACAGCCTCGGCGCGGGTCTGGCCGTACGGCACCTGGTCACGCTCGGCCACCGCCGCATCGCCTTCGTCACCGCGCGCTTCAGCCCGACCACCAAGGCCCTGCGCGAAGGCTGGCAGGAAACCGTCGCCTCACTGGGCCTGCCGGACCACACCGGCCTGACGCACGACGTCCCTTCGTACGGTTCCTCCGGATGGGCGGACGCCTACGACGCCACACTCCGCGCATGTCGGGAGGCGGGCGCCACCGCGCTGTTCGTGCACTCCGACAGCGAAGCCATCGGCCTGATCGAACGCGCTCACGAACACGGCCTCACCGTCCCCGACGACCTCGCCGTCATCACCTACGACGACGAAGTGGCCGCGGCCGCCGACCCTCCCCTGACCGCCGTACGCCCGCAGAAGCACCGGCTCGGCGTCCTGGCCGCCGAACTGGCGCTGGCCCGTGCCTCCGATCCGGTCGAACGCCCCGTCCACCGGGTCGAGTTGTGGCCAACCCTGGTCGTCCGCGCGTCCTGCGGAGGCACCGCGCCCGTGCCCGCCCCGGTGAGCCGGTGAGCCGGTGACCTTCACTCGCGCAGGAACGTGCCGAGTCGGCAATCGACGCGCTGAGGTCGCCAACTGCCGCCCGGGCCGGGGCGTGTGCGTTCTCTGAGTGCGGGTGGCGCTCAGCCCGTCTTGCGGGCGACGGCTCCGTAGATGCCGACGCCGGCCGTTGTCGTCGTCGGCGGTATCTCGGGCCGCCACGAAGGGACTTGTACCAGGCCGGGCTCTACCAGCTCGAAGCCGTCGAGGTACCGCTCGATCTCGGCGCGGGACCGTAGGTTGAGAGGGGCGGCGGCCCTGTTGTAGACGGCCCGCGCCCCGCTGCAATCGGCGAAGTCGCCCGTGGCGTGCGAGAGCACCAGGAAGCTGCCGGGCGGCAGCGCGTCGCGCAGCGTGGCGACGACCCGCTCGGGATGCTGCGCGTCGGTGAGGAAGTGGAGGACGGAGACGAGGAGCAGAGCGACCGGCTCGTCGAAGTCGATGGCGTCGCGGACGCCGGGGTGGTCCAAGAGGGCCCGCGGGTCGCGGAGATCGGCGAGCGCGACGCTGATCGCGTCGGAGCTGCGCAGCAGGGCGTCCGCGTGGGCCGTCACGATCGGATCGTTGTCGACGTACGCGACGCGCACGTCCGCCGCCAACTCCAGGGCGACTTCGTGCACGTTGGGCGAGTGGGGCAGCCCGGCGCCGATGTCGAGGATCTGCCGGAGGCCACGGCCGACGACGTGGCGGACGGCGCGCTCCAGGAAGGCACGGTTCGCTCGGGCACCGACGCGTTCCTGCGGTGCGGCGGCGAGGAGTTCGTCACCGGCCTGTTGGTCAACCTGGTAGTTGTCCTTGCCGCCGAGCAGGTAGTCGTAGATCCTCGCGGAGTGAGGCCTGCCGGTGTCGATCTCCGGGACGCGTAAGCCGTGCTGTGCCACGTGGCGCTCCTCTCAGCGATCGCTGCGGTCCGTGGGCGCGGGGAGCGCACACCCTGCCGATGATGCGATCCTGCCCTTGCGCCCGACGGCGTGTCAACTAAAGTACACAAACGCAAGATCGATGATGGCGAGAGAGATCACTACGTGAGTGTGAGTCGTGACGAGGGGGAGGGCGCGGGTGGTGCCGCCGCCGAAACGCGGCGCTCGCAGCCGCTCTCCCTCGCGCAGAAACTGAAGTCGCTCATGGCTCGCCGAACGGACGCCAGGGGCAAGGCGTATGTGTCCCGTACCTTGTCCCAGGCTGTCGACGACCTGCCCGATCCGCCCACGTCCGCGTCGTTCGCGCTCATCGCGAAACTCGCCGGCGGTCAGCAGGACAACCCGACCGTCAAGACCGTCCTCGCCCTGTGCCGAGCCCTCGGCGACGTGCCGCCGGCCCACTTGCTGCCGCATGCGAGCTACGACGACCTCGAAGCGCTCGAAGCCTTCGAGAACCCCCTGGCCCGTCAGGTGCTCGCCTTGCTGAACGACCTGCCGGAGAGCGAGATGCGAGAGGTCGTCGCGCATCTGGAGCTACGGCGGGAAGCTCTCGGCATGCCGTCCGTGCCGGACTGCACGGGCCCGGGCGGCTCGGCCTCGGACCGCTCGCGCGTCGAGAAACCGAAGAAGGCCAGGCGACGACGGACAGGAACCGAAGCCGCTCAATACGCGGCCGATGCACTGGAAGGTCTCTAATTGGACGGCATGATCTTCGGCTCCTGCACCGTTGCGGGAGTCATCGTCACCGTGCTCTGCACCCGCAGGGCCATTCATCACCCACGGGTCTTCACCTGGCTGATCGCCGTGGCGTTCGGTGTGTGCACCCTGGGAGTGTTCTTCGCGATACCCGCGGTCGCCCGGGCCGCCGAGCAGGTCACCGGCCTGGACAACGCCGGCAAGCTGGTGGCGCACATCTGCGCCATCCTCTGGTGTGCGTCACTACAGATCACCATGGTCGACCTGGCCTATCGCCCGGAGTACCTGCGCATCGCCATGCAGCAGCGGATATTCGCGGCTGCCGTCGAGTTGGCCGTCATGATCCCGCTCTTCGTCGCGGCGAACGACGACGACATCGAGTTCACCACGGCGTACGCCGACCACCCGCCCGTGGCCGCCTACTTGCTCATCTACCTCTCCTACGTCCTGGTCACCTGCGGTGAGCTGGTCTTCATGTGCGGCCGGACCGCCCGCCGCAGCTGGACCGACCGCCCGTGGACCGGCGCCGGTTTCGCCCTGTGCGCGCTCGCGGCCGCCCTGGGCGTCGGATACACGATGTCCAAAGGGTCGTACATCGTCTTCTACACACTCGACAGCCCGTGGTCCCTCGACGTCGAGGAGGCGGTGAGCCCGGTGCTGAGCGGACTCGCCGTCTTGTTCCTCTTCGTCGGCCTGACCCTGCCCATGCTCGGCGGGCTGCTCCAGCGGCGGCCACGCCGAGGCCGTGAAGTTCCGGACAGCTGAGCCGCGTTGCGAGCCGTGGGCCGCATCCCCTGGGTGCGGCCCACGAGTCGGGTCAGTAGCTGACGTGCAGGGCCGTCAGGCTGCGGGAGCGCAGCGAAGGCCGCCACCGGGGCTCCACGTCTGCCGCCTGAAGACCGGGAAGGCGCGCGAGCAGGGTCTGAAGGGCGATCTCCGCCTCCGTCCTGGCCAGTGCCGCCCCCAGGCAGTAGTGGATGCCGAGGCCGAGAGCGAGATGGCCCGTGGCGTCTCGCCCGATGTCGAGCCGGTCCGGATCCTCGAAGCGCGCAGGGTCGCGGTTCGCGGCGGCAAGGGACAGCAGGACCGTCTGTCCGGCCGGCACGGTGACCCCGCCGAGCACCAGGTCCTCGGTGGCGAAGCGCCTGATGGCGAGCAGCGCGGGTCCTTCGAACCGGGCGAGTTCCTCGACAGCGTCCGGCAGGCGGGTGGGATCTTCGCGCAGAAGCGCCAACTGCTCCGGGTGCTGCACGAGCGTGAGCACCGCGTTGCCGATCAGGTGGACGGTGTTCTCGAAGCCGGCCACGAGGACGAGGAAGGCGAGCGACATGAGCTCGTCCTCGCTGAGAGCGTCCCCCGCGTCGCGGACGCGGATCAGGTCGGACAGCAAGTCGTCCGCCGGGCGACGGCGCTTGTCCGCCAGGAGCTCGGTGAAGAAGGCGAGCATCGCGGCGACGGCGTCACGAGCCGCTGTCGGGCGGGCGGGGTCGGGGGCGAGGAGTGCGTGCGTCCAGCCGCCGAAGTCGACTCGGTGGCGATCCGGGACACCGAGCAGATCGCAGATCACCGTGATCGCCAGCGGCGCGGCGTAGGAAGCGATCAGGTCGGCACGACCGTGTTCGCCCAGAGGATCGAGGAGTTGGTCCGCGGCCTTCTGGATGGGCGCCCGGAGCTGCTGGACCCTGCTCGGGGTGAAGGCACGGCCGACCAGGCGGCGGATACGCGTGTGGTCGGGCGGATCCATGTTGAGGAGGTTGGCGTCGAGCGCGGGCGGCAGGGCGAAGCCCGTGTACCCGTCCACGGAGTTCCTCTTGTCCAGCGAGAGCCGGGGATCAATGAGCGCCTGTCGCACGTCGTCGTAGCGCGTGACCAACCAGGCCCGGCTCCCGTCCGGGCCGGTGATCGGATGCACGGGCGACGCGCTCCGCAGGCGGTCGTACACCCGGTAGGGATCCTTGACGAGATCGTCCGCAGCGTCCATGTGCCCTACCCTACGGGCCCGTTCGTCGTTCAGACGGCGTGCACCGGGTGGCGGACGACTGCGTCGAAGAGGTAGCCCTGCGTGTTGGCGGTGGTGGCGTCGGGCTGGGTCCGTCCGGTGCTGTCGGTGGCGCGGGCCAGCAGGGTGTGGGGGCCGGGGGCCGACGGACGCCACCGGGTGGACCAGCGGACCCAGCCGTCCCGGCGCGGCCTGTCGTGCAGCCGGGCCTCGTCCCAGGTGGTGCCGCCGTCGGTACTGACCTCGACCCGGACGATGCCTCCGGTCCCGGACCAGGAACGCCCGGTGAGCCGGTGCGCGGTGCCCGCGGGCAGGTTCGCCTCCCAATCCAGCTCGAAGGCGCTCTTGATGGTCTGCCGGGTCAACGGGGCGCTGCCGCCGGCCGGGTGGGCGTCCCCGAAGAGCCGGTAGAAGTCGGTGTTCCAGGGCGAGTAGAGGGGCTGCGCCGCCACCTCGATGTCGCCGATCCACTTGATGGAGGCGACGCCGATCCAGGACGGCACCAGGAGCCGAACGGGGTGGCCGTGGTCGGGCGGCAGCGGTTCGCCGTTCATCTCGTGGACGAGCAGGACGTCGTCGAGGGCCTTGGACAGCGGCAGCGGACGGCGGACCCGGCCGAGGTCGGTGCCGTCGGCGGTGGCGTAGGGGGCGTCGAGACCGCGTGGCATGACGTCGACGGCGCGCCGGTGCAGGCCGGCTCGCTTGAGGACGTCGGCGAGGCGGACACCGCGCCAGCGGGCGGCGCCGATCGCGCCGAGCGTCCAGGCGGTGCCGCTGACGGGCTGGCCCTGCTGGGTGGTGAACAGGCTGCGTCCGTTGCCGGCGCACTCCACGAACGCGCTGTGCGAGACGGCCGGGAACGTCTTCAGGTCGTCGAGGGAGAACTCGACCGGGCGGCGGTGGCGGAGGCCGTCGCCCCAGACGGTGAGCGACCAGTCGGCGGCGTCGAGGACGGGCGTCGTGGTGTGGTTGCGGACGAAGAAGCGCTCGTTGGGGGTGTGGTAGCCGGTTCCGGCGAGGGCGGCGAACCGGGTCTCGGCGTTGGTGCCGCGGACGGTGAACCACGCCTCGGGCAGGGGCTTGACGATCCCGGCCGCGGTGACGGCCCGGTCGGCGGCCCGCGCGAGGGGGCCCGGCGCCGCGGTGGCGGCCCCGGCCAGTCCGGCGGCCGCGAGGAGCCGGAGCATGTCGCGGCGGGCGACACCGTCGGCGCGGGCCTCGCCGGCCAGCCATTGGCGGAGTCTGCGGCGGTCGTGAGCGGTTTCGGAGGTACGCATGGCGGCCTGCCTTTCGCCCGAAGCACGGCCCTTGCCGGAGCGAGGACGGTGCGCCGGGGACGCGGAGATGGAGGTGGAAGGCCCCCGGGACGGAGAGGTCCCTTGGGGCGGCGCCCGGCATCGGTGCGGTGCGCCCACCCGGCGGGTGGACGGGAACCGCGCAGCGCGGACTACTCGGTGGGGATCAACAACAGCCGTGGAGGACGAGCACACGGGACCGCGGGGCGGTGGTGCGGCGTCGGCTGAGGATCATGCCGCCATGCTACGGAAGCGGTGGCGCGCGCGGGCCGGAACCGGCGTACTCGCCGCGTGGGGGCGCCAGTTCCGGCGGTGCCGCGCGGTCTCGGTGCCGAATGGAGAGCGATGCGCTGGGCCTCGTCGTCCGGACGGGCAGCGTCATCGCGACGTACCACTCTCTGGGCGTCGGCCCCCGCCGCGACCGCGCGTTGCCCACCGGGCCGGGCCACGCCTTCCGCCTGCGACGTTGCAGCCTCGGTGCCCATCTCGCTGCGTAGACTTTGGCTCGTATGCCCGTGTGTGATGGCTACGCGCACACTGACGGTTTCCCGTTCGCTCCGAAGGACTGAGCCGTGCCCGACCGACCTGAGATCGTCTGCATCTGCGGCTCCACCCGTTTCGCGAACGAGATGAGCGCGGCGAACCGTGACCTGACCTTCGCAGGTGTCATCGTCGTCGCGCCAAGCGTCTTCCTCCGTACCGAGGATCACGAAGCAGACGAGTCGATCACCGACGAGCAGAAGACCGCGCTGGGCGCCCTCCACCTGCGCAAGATCGACCTGGCCGACCGGGTTCTGGTCGTCAACCCGGGCGGGTATGTCGGCGAGTCCACGAGCAGGGAGATCGCGTACGCCCACGCCACCGGCAAGCCGGTCTCGTTCACCGACCCCTCCTGACCAGTAGACGCTTCGCGTGACCCTGCCAAAGCCGTAAAAGGGGCTCTCCCGCGGACGATGGGGCATGGCATGCTCGGCGCATGGCCCGCACCATCTTCCACGCCTCCATCGCGACGGACAGCCACGAGGTGACGACCGCGCTCCTGCGTGGCTGGCTCGTGCGACCGGAACTGTCGATGGCCGTGCGGCGGACCGGCTTCGAGACGACCGAGTGCTGCCCAGGCCCGGCTCGCTGCTCTTTGCCACCGCCGTCTTCGCCGCGCTGAAGTCGGTCGCCGGCCGAACTTGGTGTCGCCCTGCCGACGTACACGATTCCCTCCAGCTCCCCGCCGAGGATCTCTGCGGCCGCGGCCGTCCCGGTTGACGGGCGGGCGAGGCGTGCCCTGGAAGACGTGGGCGCGCTTGTCGAACCTCCCCACGACCTGTTGCTGAGCGGCCGATACCTCATCGAGCGCGGCGACGACGCCAGTCAAGTCTCCTGCCCAGGCCTCTCGTCCACGCCAGATGGAAGCGGGCAGGCAGGGCCTCGGGGTGGTCGAGACCGAGCGTCCGGAGCATCGAGGCGAGCGACCTTCCGAGCATGGCCACCGCCCCCGCAGCGTCTCCGGCGAGCCCCCGGGACACGGCGAGGTTGTGCCGCGTGGCCAGCGCCAGCGGGTGGATCGGGCCCAGAGCACGTTCCACGTCAGGAAGCAGTGTGGCGTAGGCGTTCGCCGCGCCGGCATGGTCACCTGACCATTCTTGAAGTTGAGCCAGGATGTTCCGTGCCTGGAGTGTGTCGTGGTGATTCGGTCCCAGAATCCTGCTCAGGTCGACGAGCAGATCGACGCAGGCGCCGACGGCTCCGGCGAGGTCTCCGGCATCCGCCAGTGCACGGACGAGCTTGGGCCGGTGCTGGAGAACCTTGGGGTGGTCGGGGCCCAGCTCCCGAGCCAGTGCGTCGAGCAGTTCGGCGCACCGTGCCGCTCTGGAGGCGGCGTCGGAGGGCGGCTCGTGCGGCATGCCTTCGTCGCCGGAATGCCAGACAGATCCCTCGCTGGATCTCCTTGCGTAGGAGGCAGCCGACTCCCCTTGCTGCGAGTCCTGTTCGCTGCGTCCGCCGTCGGCGGCCCTGCGCTGTCGTACCCTCTCGCGCGCCAAGGACAGATTCGTCCGGGCGGCGATCGTGGCGGCGTGCGCGGGGCCCAGAACCCGGTTCAGGTCAGGGAGGAGGGCTTCGAGTACGGCGATCGCCCCCGTGCCGTCGCCGAGGTCGCTCAAATAGGACGCGTGGTTGTTCCGAAACGCGAGGGTGTCCACGTGGTCCGGCCCCAACAGGCGTTCCGCGTCGACGGCGAGTTGCGCGTAGGCGCTCGCCGCTCCTGCCGCGTCTCCCGTTTCCCCGCGCCGCTGGGCGAGTTCGTGGCGGGCTTCGAGGACGTCCGGGTGGTTGTTCCCCAACGCGGCTGTCCGCTCGGCGAGTCGGTCCCCCGGCTTCAGCGTGTCCTCGGCCAGACCTTCCCGCACACCGGCCGGGAACCTCTCGGCCGCGCCGATGTCGGGGACGGTGTCCGGCTGCGAGAGTCCCAGGGTGCGCCATACTCGCCGACTTCCCCGACGAGACGATGGAGACCATCGACGCGTGGAGCCGCCACGAGGACTACCGGGTACGCCGGTTGGCGAGCGAGGCCGTCCGCCCTCTCCTGCCCTGGGCCCCACGCCTCGCGCTCCCCGTCGACGCGGGCCTGCCTGGCCGCCGCTTTCCGGCCGTCGCCTTCACCGTCGTCGACACCTGACGATCTCCCGCTCTTCCCCGATCACCCACTGCAAGGCCGCCGCCATCGCACCGCGCGGCCGGCCCGGTCCGTGCTGTCCGCAATTCCCTGAAGGAGTGGTCCGACCTGATCGAACGAGTTTGAGCCGCGACACCCCAGAGCCCGCACGACCCATCTCCAGTAATAGAACTGTCGTTCACCAAATGCCCTCCGATCGGGCCGTGACGGGACCAGACCCACCGCGTTCTTAGAGCATCCGTGCCACACCGACGCCCATACGGAGGACGCCATGCATCCCACCCTCGCCCCGTTGCAGCAGCCTCCCGGAATCGAACGGCGGCCCGGGCCGATCCAGCGCGGCGTTGACGGAACCATCGCCTCAGAACGTCCGGATACGGGGTGGGCGGCATGAGTGAGCCCGCCGACGCATCAGCCGACAGCGTTCCCGGCCCGCGCACCACCCCCGCAGCGCCCGTCGTCTCCTCCACCACCCCGTCCGCCCCCTCGACGGCGATCGCGCCCCCGACCGCTCCCGAGCCGCAGATGCGGTACGTCGACCTGACCGGCAGCCGCGAGGCAGCCGGACGCTCGATCCGCATGCGCGACATGGCCCGCCGCCTTCCGCAGCTGGTGCGCCGCTCGCTGGCCCTGGCCTGGCGCGTCGACCGGCGGGCGACCGCCGGCCTCCTGCTGTGCCAACTGATCACCGGCGTGATGCAGGCCCTCGGCCTGGTCGCCATCGCCGGCACCTTGACCGCACTGCTGCGTGACGGAGACGTCTACAACCGGCTCCTTCAGGCATGGCCGTCGGTCGCTCTGCTCGCCGGGGCCACCGGCGTGCGCGCGCTCCTCGGCATCACCGTCAACTGGCTCTCCTCCCGACTCGGCCCGCTGATGTCCCGCGAGGCCGAGCAGATGCTGCTCACCGGCTGCGCCGAGGTCGAGCTGTGCGCCTACGACGACCCCGACTTCAACCGCGACCGCGAGGCCGCCGACCGCGGCGCCCAGGTCACCGGCGATCTGATCAACGAAGGGCAGGACCTGATCGCCTCGGCCGCCGCCTTCCTCGCCGGGGCCATCGTCCTCGCCGGCGTGCACTGGGTCCTTCTCCCCCTCCTCGTCGCCGCCAGCCTCCCGCAGGCCCTGGCCCAGGTCAGCGCCGCTCGCGTCCGCTACCTGGCGAACCTCCGCAGCAACGGCGACAACCGGATGCTGTCCGTGCTGCGCTGGCACATCTACACGAAGGACGCCGCCGACCAGATCCGCGCCGGCACCATGGCCGACTTCCTCTCCGGCCGGTACCGGCAAACCGTCGCCCGCATCAACCACGAGGACCGGGTCGCGGCCGACCAGGGCGCCCGGATGTCCCTGGTCGGCGCGGTGTGCGGAGGTCTGGGGTCAGCGGTGGTGTGGGCGGCCGTCGTGTGGCTGCTCGCCACTGGCCGCATCAGCGTCGGGCATGCCGGCACGGCCGTCTTCGCCCTTCAGACCGCCGGCATGGCGGTCCGTGGCCTGGTCGCCGTCGGCGCCCGCGCCGTGCGGACCGGGCTGTACATGGACGACTGGACCGGCTTCCTCGACAAGGCCGGCGGCTACCGCATGCGGCGGGGCCCGCACCGCCCCGAGCCGCCGGAGACGATCGAGGTCAAGTCGGTCACCCACCGCTACGCGGGCAAGGACCGCGACGCCCTGTCCGACGTCTCCCTCACCCTGCGCCGGGGCGAGGTCACCGCGCTGGTGGGCTTCAACGGCTCGGGCAAGTCGACGCTGTCCAAGCTGGTCAGCGGCCTCTACCTGCCCACGAACGGCCAGGTGCTGTGGGACGGCGTCCCCACCGGCGACGCCGACCCACTGGCCCTGTGGAAGCAGGTCGCCCTCGTACCGCAGGACTACGCGCACTGGCCGCTCACCGTGCGTGAGAACGTGACGCAGGGCCAGCCCACCGCGCGCGGCGACGCGGCGGTCCGCGAGGCGTGCGAGGCGGCCGACGCCCACGAGGTCGTCGACAAGCTCGGTGCCGGCCTGGACACGCTGCTGGCCCGCGAGTGGCTCAACGGAGAGGAACTGAGCGGCGGCCAGTGGCAGCGCATCGCCCTGGCCCGAGCGTTCTTCCGCCAGGCCGGTCTCCTGGTCCTCGACGAGCCGACGGCCAACCTGGACCCCCGTGCCGAGTTCCGCATCTTCCAGCGGCTGAGGGCCCTCGCCCGGGACCGGGCGGTGCTGCTGGTGACCCACCGCATCACCAACGTGGCCGTCGCCGACCGCATCGTGGTCCTCGACGAAGGCCGCGTCGTCCAGCAGGGCACCTACGCACAGCTCTCCCAAGAGCCAGGACTTTTCCAGCAGTTGCTGTCCTACCAGATCACGTCCGAGCCGGACGATGACAAGCACGAGGCCACCGCGTGAAGGGCTCCGGCGCCACCCCTGCGCACCCCGCCGAAGCGGCTGGCCTCATCGCCGCGAACCTCTCCGCCCCTCCGCCGTCCCGAGGTGATGACGTGCCACTCCCCCGCCACCTCACATGCAGCGCGGCGGCCATCGACCGGGAACAGCGCCTGGAGGAGACCGTGTGCACGATCCCGCTCGCCCGGCGTCCGGCAGGTGAACGATGAGCGGCGGGCAGCGGCACACCGAGCCCGTGGACGTCCACCTGATCCTGCGCCGGGAGACCGCCGGAGGACCGCAGGTGCTGCTGTCGCGGCGGGCCGGGCGGGTGTACGCCACGGGCCTGTGGCACCTGCCGTCCGGGCATCTGGACGGTCCGCACGAGGACGTCGTCACGGCCCTGGTACGCGAGACGCGGGAGGAGACCGGTGTCGTCATCGACCCCTCCGACGTGCGGGCGGCCGTGACCGTGCACCACCGCGGTCCCGGCGGCAGCAGTCGCACCGGGTACTTCTTCGAGGTCCGGCGCTGGCAGGGCGAGCCCCGGATCGCGGAGCCGGAGGTCTGCGACGCCATGGAGTGGGCGTATCTGGGCGCGCTGCCCACGGGGATGGTGGCGTACTGCCGCGCCGGGCTGGACGCCTACACCGCCGACGCACGGCTGGCCCTGCACTTCCAGATGCCCGGTGACGCCGTCGCCTTCGACCCCGCAGCCGACCGCCTGCGCCTCGTCCCGGCCGTGACCGTCGGACAAGGCCCCGTCGGTCCCGGCGCGGCGGTCGAGGGATTCGCGGAGCGGTCGGTCGGCCGGATCGCCGGGTGGGTGGACACGTCGTGGGCGCGGGAGAGCAGCCGCGTCTGGCGTGCTGACGGCGCCCAAGGCGGCACCTGGTATGTGAAAGTGCACCAGAGCGAGCGGTTCCACAGCCGTGAGGTACGGGGCCTGCGGACATGGGCGCCGTCCTTGGGAGCGGCCGCGCCCCGGCTGGTGGCGGCCGACGAGGCGCTGCGGGCCGTGGTGATCACCGCTGTGCCGGGCCGTCCGCTGCACGGCATGCTCCTGGCCCCGGAGCGGGAGCAAGCGGTCGTCCAGCGGATCGGCGCGCTGGCCCGCCGCATCCACGGGTCCTGCCCGGCCCGTCCCGCTCCAGCGGGCAGTGGCCCGGCGATCGGCAAGGCGGACCGGCATCTCGCGGAAGCGCGGGCGCATCTCCAGCCGGGCGACGCGGAGTTCGTCCGCGACCTGGTCGCGCGGGCCGGGCCCTTGGAGCCGCTGGAGTGGGTGGAGACCCACGGCGACTTCCAGCTCCGCAACATCCTCTACAACCCCTGCACCACCGCGGAAGACTCCGGTCCGTTCGTGGCGGTGATCGACCTGGAGCGCAGCGAGCCAGGGCCGGCCGTTCGAGATCTGGCCCGCCTGTCCGACGCCTGGCACGGGCGTCCCGACCTGCTCGCGGCGTTCCTGGGCGGGTACGGCAGGCAGCTGACCCCGGCCGAACGGGCGCGGCTGGTCATCGACGCGGCCCTCGACTCGGTCAGCGGGATCGCCTACGGCTCCGCCCACGGTGATCCCGAGCTGGTCGAGCGCGGTCGGCGAACACTGGCCCGGCTGCGCGCCGAGCATCACGACCCCTTCTCACTGACAGGAGAACCCTGGTGAACGCCGACCCCGCACCCACCGCCGCGGCCGACCCGCCGCCTGTCGCCGGGCAAGCACCGGTGCGCGCGGCGACGTCCGCTGATGCCGAGGGCATCATCCGCATGCGCTCCGCCCATGTCCTGTCCTCGCCCATGGACGAGGAGTGGATCGGGCGGTCCGCGGACGAGCTGGCGTCCCGGCTGGCTCCGGCGGGCGACGCGCGCGCGTTCGTCATCGACGCCCCGGACGGCGCGCTGGCCGCCTGCGCCCTGGGCCTGATCCACCCGGTCCTCTCGGCCCCGGCTTACCCCCGTGGCATGGCCGCGCGCCTCCAGATCGTGGCCACCCACCCCGATTTCCGGCGCCGCGGCTACGCCCGCGCGGTGGTCACCGCGCTGGTCGACCACCTCGCCGACGCCGAGAGCGTCACCCTGTTCGAGCTCCACGCCAGTGTGGAGGCCCAGCCGCTCTACCGGGAGCTGGGCTTCACGGGCAGCCCGGCGCTGATGCGGATGACGCGTCTCCGACCGGCAGCCGCGGCGGGCGCCCCGGAGAACGGTCCGGCGTGGATGCCGCCCGAGCAGTACGCCGAGACGGTGCTGAAAGCCACCGCGTTCGCGTGCGTGCACTTCACCGACAAGGACGGCCGGCCGCTCCAGCTGCACTCCGTGTACTCCCCCGGCCACCCGTGGCAGATGGTCGGCGGGACGATGGACCACGGGGAGCGGCCCTTCGAGACGGA
>NZ_WWHX01000742.1 GCF_009862125.1 Streptomyces sp. SID5910 | reverse complement strand
TGACCGGATGATGAAGGAGTTCGCCGAGCCCGCGATGTCCGGCCTGGTCACGGTCCGGACCGACGCCGCGCACACGGTCTCCTTCAGCCCCGCCAAGTCGCTGTGGAAGTTCCTCGCCGTCAAGCCGCAGAACGGCAAACTGGTCGAGTACTACGACCAGGCCGCCCTGAAGGAGCTGTACGGCGACACCTTCGACGGCGTGCTCATCACCCGCGCCACCGGCCAGAAGACCCCGGTCACCGTCCAGGACGTGATCGGCGCCCTGCGCCCGGCGCTGAAGAGCACCACCAACCGCGTCGCGGTCATCGACACCGACCCCAGCTGACGCGCGCCCGCACGACGAGGGGGGCATCCGGCAGACGCCGGGTGCCCCCTCGCCGTACCCGGGGCGAGGGCCGGCGCCGTATGACATCTGTCATCCGGCACTCGGGACCGCCGACACTGCCGCGCACCCTGCCGCGGCGGCCACGATGACTGTCATGACGACAGAGGTGGTCGGGTTCGACCAGGTGACCAAGAACTACGGCGACGTCCGCGCCGTCGACGGACTGACACTCACCCTGCGCCCCGGGGAGACCGTGGCCCTGCTGGGCCCGAACGGGGCCGGCAAGTCGACCACGCTCGACCTGCTGCTCGGCCTCAAGCAGCCCGACACCGGCACCGTCCGGGTCTTCGGCACCGGCCCGCGCGAGGCCATCGTCGCCGGGCGCGTGGGCGCGATGCTCCAGAGCGGCGGGCTGATGGACGAGATCACCGTCGCCGAACTGGTCCGGCTCGCCTGCGCCCTCCACCCCCGGGCCTACCCGGCCGCCGACGTCCTGGCCCGGGCCGGCCTCACGAAGATCGCCGACCGCAAGGTCGACAAGCTCTCCGGCGGTCAGGCCCAGCGCGTCCGCTTCGCCCTCGCCACCGCAGGCGACAGCGACCTGATCGTCCTGGACGAGCCCACCACCGGCATGGACGTCTCCGCCCGCCAGGCCTTCTGGGCCACCATGCGCGCCCAGGCCGACCAGGGCCGCACGGTCCTGTTCGCCACGCACTACCTGGAGGAGGCCGACGCCATCGCCGACCGCGTGCTCGTCCTGCACCGCGGACGGCTCCTCGCCGACGGCACCGCCGCCGAGATCAAGGCCAGGGCCGGCGCCCGCCGGATCTCCTTCGACCTCGACGGCGCGATCGACGAACAGCCGCTGCGCGCCCTGCCGTTCCTGACGTCCCTCACCGTGTCCGGACAGACCGTCCGCATCCAGTCCTCCGACGCCGACGCCACCGTCCACGCCGCGTACGGCCTCGGCCTCTACCCCCGCAACCTCGAAGTCGCCGGCCTCGGACTCGAGCAGGCCTTCGTCGCCATCACCGCCGCCGAGGAGGCCAAGCAGCCGTGAACAGCCTGATCAAGCTGGAACTCACCCGCGCCCTGCGCAACCGCAAGTTCCTGTTCTTCTCGGTGATCTACCCCTCGGCCCTGTTCCTGCTCATCGCGGGCAGCGCCGACGCCACCACCGAGGTCGACGGCACCGGCCTGACCCTGCCGACCTTCTTCATGGTCTCCATGGCCTCCTTCGGCGCCCTGACCGCCGTACTGATGGGCAACAGCGAACGCATCGCCAAGGAGCGCGAGAGCGGCTGGGTACGGCAGTTGCGGCTCACCACGCTCCCGGGCCGCGGCTACGTCCTCGCCAAGACCGCGAGCGCCGCCGTCGTCAGCCTGCCCTCCATCGTCATCGTCTTCCTGGTCGCCGCCGTCGTGAAGGACGTACGCCTGGACGCCTGGCAGTGGCTCGCCCTGACCGGCGCGATCTGGGCGGGCAGCCTGGTCTTCGCCGCGCTCGGCGTCGCCATCGGCTACCTGGCGACCGGGGACGCGGTCCGCCCCATCACGATGATCGTGTACTTCGGCCTGTCCATGCTCGGCGGCCTGTGGATGCCCACGACCACCTTCCCCGGCTGGCTCCAGGACATCGCCGAATGGCTGCCCACGCACGCGTACGCTGCCCTGGGGCAGGCGATCGAACAGAGTCACGCCCCGCACGCACAGGATCTCGCCATTCTCGCCGTGTCGTTCGTCCTCTTCACGGGCGGTGCGGCGTGGCTGTACCGGAAGGACACGCTGAAGGCGTGAGCGGCGTCGGCATCGGGCAACGCCCGGAGAACCGCAGGCAGAAGGCCGTCAAGGTCATGTGGACGGCCATCTGGCTGGCCTACCTGGGCGCCCCCGTCAGCGACCTGCTGCACGGCGGCCACTCCGTGGGCGTCCAGGTCCTCGGCTGGCTCGGCCTCGTCGTCTTCGTGGTCTGGTACATGCTCCTGCTCTTCCGCACCGGCCGCGGCGACCGCACCGGCTTCGTGCTGGGCTCCCTCGCCGTCCTCGCGGCCCAGTCCACGGTCCTCGCCCTCACCCTGGGCCGCGAGTGGCTCGTCCTCTTCGTCTACGTGGCGATCGCCTCCGGGGCCGCCCTGCCGCTGCGGCTGGCCCGCTGGACGATCCCGGGCGCCTCGGCGCTGCTCACCGCACTCGCGCTCGTGGTGCCGGGCGGCACCTCCTTCATCGCCGGCCTGCTGCTCCCGGCGCTGCTGGGCGGCTTCGCGATGACCGGCGTACGCGAGCTGATCCGGACGACGATCGCGCTGCGCGAGGCCCGCGCCACCGTCGCCCACCTCGCCGCCAACGAGGAGCGGCTGCGGCTCGCCCGCGACCTGCACGACCTGCTCGGCCACTCGCTGTCCCTGATCACGCTGAAGAGCGAACTGGCCGGCCGCATGCTCCCCGGCCACCCGGACAAGGCCGCCCAGCAGGTCGCCGACATCGAGCAGGTCAGCCGCCAGGCCCTCGTCGACGTCCGCGAGGCCGTCACCGGCTACCGGCGCGCCCGCCTGACCGCCGAACTCGCCGGGGCCCAGGTGGCGTTGACGGCAGCCGGGGTGGTCCCGGAGCTGCCCGCCGAACCCGATCTCACCGGGGTACCGGAGGAGTCCGAGTCGGCCCTCGCCTGGGCCCTGCGCGAGGCGGTCACCAACGTCGTACGGCACAGCGGCGCCCGGCGCTGCACGGTGGAGCTGCTGACGCGCCACACCCTCGACGGGCACGTCCTCGAACTGTCGGTGGAGGACAACGGCTCCGGCGGCCGCGGCCCCGCGAGCGCCCCCGGCAACGGTCTGACCGGGCTCTCCGAGCGGCTGGAGAAGGCGGGCGGCGAGCTGGAGGCCGGCCGGACCCGGCACGGATTCCGGCTGGTCGCCCGCGTGCCGGCCGGCGCCGTCGCGGACGTAGGATCCGGGGCATGAGCCGCACGATCAAGGTCCTGCTGGCGGAGGACCAGGCGATGGTCCGCGAGGCACTGGCCGCCCTGCTCGGCCTGGAGGAGGACATCGAGGTCGTCGCCCAGGTGGCGCGCGGCGACGAGGTACTGGAGGCCGCCCGCGCGCACGGCGTGGACGTGGCGCTGATGGACATCGAGATGCCGGGCGCGACCGGCATCGAGGCGGCGGCCCTGCTGCACCGCGAGCTCCCGGCGGTGAAGCTGATCGTCCTCACCACCTTCGGCCGGCCCGGCTATCTGCGCAGCGCCATGGAGTCGGGCGCGGACGCGTTCCTGGTCAAGGACGCCCCGGCGGCCCAACTGGCCCAGGCCGTACGGAAGGTCCTGGCGGGGGAGCGGGTCATCGACCCCACCCTGGCGGCAGCGGCCCTCGCGGAGGGCGCGAACCCCCTCACCGACCGCGAGCGCGAGATCCTGCGCGCGGCGTCGGACGGCTCCACGAACGCGGAACTCGCCAAGACCCTCCACCTCTCCCAGGGCACGGTCCGCAACTACCTCTCCACAGCCATCCAAAAACTAACGGCCCGCAACAGAGCGGAAGCGGTCCGCATAGCCCGAGAAAAAGGCTGGCTGTAGCCACCCCCAGCCCACCTAGCCTGCGGGCAGCCGCCCAGCCCGCTCAGCCTGCGGGCAGTCGTGCCGGCCGGCCCACCCAGCCTGCTGAGCCTGCGGGCAGTCGTGCCGCTGGGGCGGCACGGGTGGGCGCAGGCGGCACCCCGCAACGCCGGGCCGCGCACCCACCCGCCCCGCACGGCACCGACGGCACCCCGCAATGCCGGACAGCGCACCCACA
>NZ_WWHX01000741.1 GCF_009862125.1 Streptomyces sp. SID5910 | reverse complement strand
TTTCGCCGACGGCGTCATCGTCGGCTCCGCCTTCGTCGCGCGGATGCTGGACGCCCCCGACGAGGCGGCCGGCCTGGAGGGCGTCCGCGCACTCGCCGCCGACCTGGCGAAGGGCGTGCGCGGCCGGGCGTGACGGCAAGCAACTGACAGGGGGTCCCCCGTACGGGTGGACCTGGGACCGGGGAGGCGCTCAGCGCCTCCCCGGTTCGTTCTGCGGGTGTGAGCGAGAAGAACCGAGATGGAAAGCGCACCGCCCGCGAGAAGCTGGCGGCCCAGCGCGAGAAGCAGAGGTCCAGGGACAAGCGCCGGCGCGCGCTGATCGTGGGCGCGTCCGTGGTCTGCGTCCTGGGCTTGGCCGCGGTGATCGGCGTGGTCGCGGCGAACGCGGGCAAGGACGACGGCGGCGAGTCGGCCGGCCCGGTCGTGGCGCCCTCGGGCGCGCTGGGCAAGGACAGCCTCGCGATCCCCGTGGGCAAGGAGAGCGCCAAGTCGACGCTCACCATCTACGAGGACTTCCGTTGCCCGGCCTGCAAGGCCTTCGAGCTGGCGTACCGCGACACGATCCACGAGCTCACCGCCGCCGGGCAGCTCAAGGTCGAGTACCACCTGGCGACGATCATCGACGGCAACATGGGCGGCAGCGGTTCCCGCAAGGCGGCCAACGCCGCCGCCTGCGCCCAGGACGCCGGCAAGTTCCCGGCGTACCACGACGTGCTGTACGACAACCAGCCCGAGGAGACCGACGACGCCTTCGCCGGCAACGGCAAGCTGATCGGGCTGGCCGGCAAGGTGGACGGCCTGGACACGCCGGCCTTCCAGAAGTGCGTGCAGGACGGCACGCACGACAGCTGGGTCGAGAAGTCCAACAAGGCCTTCCTCGCCGGCGGCTTCAGCGGCACGCCGACCGTGCTCCTGGACGGCAGGAACATCTACAAGGAGGACTCGATGACCCCGGCCAAGCTGAAGCAGCTCGTGCAGGACGCCGACAAGT
This sequence comes from Streptomyces sp. SID5910, assembly GCF_009862125.1. GTDB lineage: Bacteria > Actinomycetota > Actinomycetes > Streptomycetales > Streptomycetaceae > Streptomyces. The sequence continues at coordinate 7,338 of NZ_WWHX01000741.1, read as the reverse complement.
AGGCCGCGTCGGATGCCGCCCGTTACGGACCCGTAGCCGGGCTGCCCGCCGCGCTCCCCGTCCCACACGGTAGCGTCGACCCTGCCATGGAACTTGCCTTCATTCCCAGCCCGTCGCGCGGGGTGCTGCACCTCGGTCCCATCCCGCTGCGCGGCTACGCGTTCTGCATCATCATCGGCGTCTTCGTTGCCGTCTGGCTCGGCAACAAGCGCTGGATCGCCCGGGGCGGGCGGGCCGGCACGGTGGCCGACATCGCGGTCTGGGCCGTTCCGTTCGGCCTGGTCGGCGGCCGGCTCTACCACGTGATCACGGACTACGAGCTGTACTTCAGCGAGGGCCGCGACTGGGTGGACGCCTTCAAGATCTGGGAGGGCGGCCTCGGTATCTGGGGCGCGATCGCGCTCGGCGCGCTCGGTGCCTGGATCGGCGCCCGGCGCCGGGGCGTCCCGATGCCCGCGTACGCCGACGCCGTCGCCCCCGGCATCGCCCTCGCCCAGGCGCTGGGCCGCTGGGGCAACTGGTTCAACCAGGAGCTGTACGGCAGGCCCACCGACCTGCCGTGGGCCCTGAAGATCACCTCGTCGGCCGACGGGCGGGTGCCGGGCACGTACCACCCGACCTTCCTGTACGAGTCGCTGTGGTGCATCGGCGTCGCCCTGCTCGTCATCTGGGCCGACCGGCGCTTCAAGCTCGGCCACGGGCGGGCGTTCGCGCTGTACGTCGCCGCGTACTGCGCGGGCCGCTTCTGGACCGAGTACATGCGGGTCGACGACGCCCACCACATCCTGGGCCTGCGGCTGAACAACTGGACCGCGCTCTTCGTGTTCCTGCTCGCCGTCGTCTACATGGTGGTCTCGGCGCGGCTGCGGCCGGGCCGCGAGGCCGTGGTGGAGCCGGGCGCGGACGACTCCGGCACGGACACCGGGGACGGCGCGAAGACGGACGCGGACAAGGACGCCGGGACCTCCGAGGACTCCGGGTCTCCCAAGAAGGCCAAGAGCGTCAAGGAAGCCAAGGGCGTCAAGGACGCCAAGGCTCCCGAGGGCGGCACGGACGCCGGCACCGTGAAGGACGTGAAGGACGGGGCCGACTCGGCCCGGAAGGGCTGAGGCAAGGCCCGCCGTACGTCACCGAGGGCGCCCGGAGAGGATCCGGGCGCCCTCGGCGTGTGTCAGGCGAGGACGGGCCGCCGGGCCAGGGACAGGGTCCGCCGGGCCGTCGCCACCACCGCCGCGTCGATGAACCGCCCGTCCGGCAGCGCCTGCGCGCCCGGCTGCGCGGTGGCCGCCTTGACGATCGTCTCCGCCTCCTCCAGCTCCCGCTCGGTCGGCAGATACGCCCGCTCGATGATCGGCAGCTGGCGCGGATGGATGGCGGCGCGGCCGAGGAAGCCCAGAGCGCGGCCGTGCGCGCAGGACGCCGCGAGACCCTCCAGGTCCCGGGTGTCCGGATGCACCGTCTGAGACGGCGGCGCCAGCCCCGCCGCACGCGCCGCCACCACCACCCGCGCCCGCGACCAGTCCAGGCCCGCGTCACCCCGTACGCCCAGGTCGGCGCGGAGGTCCGCCTCGCCGAGGGCGATGCCGCGCAGCGACGGGTGCGCGGCGGCGATCGCGTACGCCCGCTCCACGCCCAGGGCCGTCTCCAGCAGCGCGTATAGCGGTGGCCCGCCGGTCGCCTCGGCGACGGCGGCGACCTGATCCGGGGACGTCACCTTGGGCAGCCGCAGTCCCGCCAGCCCCGGCAGCGCGGCCACCGTCGCCAGGTCCGCGGCGGCCAGCGGCCCGTCCAGGGCGTCCACCCGCACGTGCACCGGCACCGGCTGCGGGTCGGTGAGCAGCTCGGCGGTGCAGGCGCGGGCGTACTCCTTGCGGTCCGGGGCGACCGCGTCCTCCAGGTCGATCACCACCACGTCGGCCCCGGCGGCCAGCGCCTTGGCGACCACCCGGGGCCGGTCCCCGGGGGCGTACAGCCAGGTCAGCGCGGGGGGCGTCATACGACCCCCGCCTCGCGCAGCTCCTTCACGTCCGCCGGGGTCAGTCCCAGCTCGGTCAGCACCTCCTCGGTGTCCGCGCCGTGCGGGCGGCCGGCCCAGCGGATCGCGCCGGGGGTGGCCGAGAGCCGGAACAGCACGTTCTGCATGCGCAGCGGGCCCAGCTCCGGATCGTCGACGGTGGTGACGGTGTCGAGGGCCTGGTACTGCGGGTCGGCCATCACGTCCCGTACGTCCTGGATCGGGGCGACGGCCGCCTCCGCCTTCTCGAAGGCGGCGAGCACGTCGGCGCGCGTGTGCCGGGCGATCCAGTCGCCGACCGCCGCGTCCAGCACGTCCGCGTGCTCGGCCCGATCGGCGCCCGACCCGAACCACGGCTCGTCGATCAGCTCCGGGCGGCCCACCAGGTGCATCACGCGCTCGGCGACCGACTGGGCGGAGGTGGAGACGGCGACCCAGGTGCCGTCGGCGGTGCGGTAGGTGTTGCGCGGCGCGTTGTTCTGGGAGCGGTTGCCGGTGCGCGGCTGGACGTGGCCGAGCTGGTCGTACCAGGTCGGCTGCGGGCCCAGCACGGTCAGGATGGGCTCGATGATCGCCATGTCCACGACCTGGCCCTCGCCGGTGAGGTCGCGGGCGGACAGGGCCGTCATCACGGCGTACGCCGTCGCCAGCGCGGCGATCGAGTCGGCCAGCCCGAACGGCGGCAGGGTCGGCGGGGCGTCCGGCTCGCCGGTCATCGCCGCGAAGCCGCTCATGGCCTCGGCGAGGGTGCCGAAGCCGGGGCGGCGCGCGTACGGGCCGAACTGGCCGAAGGCGGTGACCCGGGTGAGGACCAGGCGCGGATTGACCGCGGACAGCTCGTCCCAGCCCAGGTCCCACTTCTCCAGCGTGCCGGGGCGGAAGTTCTCGATGACCACGTCGGCGGTCGCGGCGAGGCGGAGCAGGGTGGTGCGGCCGCCGGGCTTCGACAGGTCGAGGGTGATGGTGCGCTTGTTGCGGCCCAGCAGCTTCCACCACAGGCCGATGCCGTCCTTCGACGGCCCGTGGCCCCGGGAGGGGTCGGGGCGGGTGGGGTGCTCGACCTTGACGACCTCGGCGCCGAAGTCGCCGAGCAGGGTGGCGGCGAGCGGGCCCGCGAAGAGGGTGGCGAGATCGAGGACGCGCAGGCCGGCCAGGGGGGCGGGGACGGGCAGGGGCGCGGGGGGAGTCACGACGGGCCGGGGCATGAGCGGGTGGCCTCCGTGTGGGTGAGGTGGGCGAGGGTGTCGAAGCCGATGCCGTCGAAGTCGCCGACGGAGGTGGCCAGGCGGTTCTTCAGCGGGGCCGTCCACTGCCCGGGCAGGGCGGCCGGGGAGCCGGCGAGCAGTCCGGCGACGCTGCCGGCGGTGGCTCCGTTGGAGTCGGTGTCCCAGCCTCCCGACACGGCCCGGCAGACCGAGCCGGCGAAGTCGCCGTCCGCGTGGGTGAGGGCGGCGGCGGTCAGGGCGGTGTTGGGGACGGCGTGGACCCAGTGGTGGGCGGGGGAGTGGGTGGCGTGGAGCTCGTCCACGACCGTGTCGAAGTCGTCGTGCGCCTCGGCGAGCCGGACGGCGTGGCGGACGGCCCCGGCGAGGCGCGAGCCGGGCGGGACGACGGTGAGGCCGGTGCGCAGGCAGGCGTGGACGTCGTGGGTGCCGGTGGCGGCGTCGGCGATGACGGCCGCCGCGAACATCGCCGCGTGGACGCCGCTCGCGGTGTGGGTGAGGGCCGCGTCGCGATGTGCCTGTTCGGCGGCGCCGGCCGGGTCGCCGGGGTGGGTCCAGCCGTGCACGTCGGCGCGGATCAGGGCGCCGATCCACTCGCGGAAGGGGTTGCGGTGGCTCGCCGTGGCCGGGGGTTCGAGACCGGCGAGCAGATTGCGGTAGGCGACGCGTTCGGCGGTGAAGACGCGGCCTGCGGGCAGCTCGTCCAGCCAGACGCGGGCGACGTCGGCGGTGGTGAAGGCACGGCCGTGGCGGCGCAGGAGCAGCAGGGCGAGGAGGGGGAAGTTGAGGTCGTCGTCCTCCGGCATGCCGTCGATGTTCTCGGCGAGGGAGGTGGCCGCGGAGCGGCGGTTCCAGGGGTACGCGGCCAGCAGCTCGTCGGGGACGCCGCGGGCCGTGAAGTACGAGGTCGGGGGCCAGTTCCCGGCGGCCCGGGCGAGGCGGCGGATGCCGGTCAGGGGGAGCTTCTCGACGGGCTTGCCGAGGAGGCAGCCGGCGGCCCGGCCCAGCCAGGCGGCCTCCAGGCGCTCGGCGTACGCGGCCGGGGGCGCGGCGGGGCGCGGGGCGGGCCACTCCGGGCACCTCGCCCTGATGGCGTCCAGCTCCGTCGGTTCCTCCGCCGCCGAGGGGTTCGGCAGGGCGGCCAGCTCGTCCAGCAGCTCGTCGGCCAGCAGACGCAGGTACGGGGAGGCCTGCTGGGAGGACGCGCCCGCCCGGCCGGGGGCGTCGCGGCCGCCCGCCGCGCGCCAGCGGGACGCGATCGCCGACGCGTCGCGGCCGTCCAGCGCGGCCTGACGGAGCTCGTGGCCGAGCAGGTCCTCCGGCTGGACCCAGGTCAGTCGGAGCATCCCGTGCCCCCGATCGCGGCGAACGCCCGCTCGTGGGCGCGGCGCCGCTCGACGTCCCGCTCGAAGACCTCCCGGGCCACCTCGGTGAGCGTCGTCGCCGGCTGCCACAGGTCCAGACGGCTGGCCTCCGCGACCGTCTTCGCCCAGTCCTCGGGGACGGGGGAGCCCAGCGCCCCGGCCAGCGCGCCCGCCATCGTGGCGATGGAGTCGCAGTCGCGGCCGTAGTTGACCGCGCCGAGGACCGCGTGGCGGTAGTCGCCGCCGGACACCAGCAGCATGCCCAGCGCGACCGGTAGTTCCTCGATCGCGTGCAGCCGGGACGGGCGGCGGGCGCCGAGCGAGGGGGCGCGGTAGTCGGGGCCGACCGTGTCGTACGGCGCCACCGCCTCCCGCAGCGGTACGAGTGCCGACTCGAACTCCGAGTGGCGGGAGGCCGCCTCGCCGACCGCCTCGATCGCCGCCCGGGTGCCGTCCTTCGCCAGGGAGAGGCAGGCCGACAGCACCGTGTCCGGGGTCGCGCCGGGAGCGCAGGCCGCCGCGACCGCCGCCGCGAAGACGCCGGCCGCCTCACGGCCGTACGACGACTGGTGGGCGCCGGCGACGTCCAGCGCCTCGGCGTAGGCGCCCGCCGGGTCGGCGGCGTTGACCAGGCCGACCGGGGCCATGTACATCGCCGCGCCGCAGTTGACGATGTTGCCGGTGCCGGCCTCGCGGGGGTCGACGTGGCCGTAGTGGATCCTGGCCACCAGCCACTTCTCCGCGAGGAAGATCCGCTGGAGGGGGAGGGCGTCCGCCTCCAGCTCAGGGATCCAGCGCGGGTTCGTCATCAGGTCCGGGACCAGGTGCTCGGCGACCGCGTACGCGTCGAGGTGGTCGCGGACCGTGCCGTAGACCCGGACCAGGGCGTGGGTCATCAGGGTGTCGTCGGTGACGTGGCCGTCGCCCTTGTGGTACGGGGCGATGGGGCGGGCGGTGCGCCAGGCGTCGCCGTTCCAGGGGCCGACGACGCCGTGGATCCGGCCGCCGTGGCGTTCGAGGATCTGCTCGGGGGAGTAGCCCTCGACCGGGCCGCCGAGCGCGTCGCCGACGGCCGCGCCGACGAGGGCGCCGGTGACGCGCTCCTCCAGGCTCGCCGTGCCGTTCTCCGATGTGCGGGCTGTCATGGTGTGCGTCCTCCTTCGGGTCGGTGCGGTCGCGTGGCGTGCAGGAGCCCGGCGAGTTCCACCAGGTCCGTGCCGGTGAGGCGGGGCAGTACGCAGCCGGGCAGCGTGCGGCAGGCGTCGCGCCAGGACGCGGGGATCGACGCGCCGCCGCCCAGCGCGCCGGTGAGGGCGCCCGCCAGCGCGGGGGCGGAGTCCGCGACGCGGGAGAGGCAGGCCGCCGCCGGCACGGCCTCGGCGATCCGGCCCCCGGCGGCGCGGGCCAGGGCCAGGGCGACCGGGACGGTCTCGGCGGCGGCGACGCCGTAGCTGTAGACGTGGTCGACGATCTGGTGCTCCAGCAGCGGGACCAGGGCGAACGCGCTCTCCGCCTCGGCCGCGAGGGCGAGCGCCTGCCGGGTGTTGCGGCCGATCTCGGTCTCCTCGGGGAGCTCGGCGAGCGCGGCGTCCACGCAGGCCTCCACGTCGCCGCCGCCGAGGGCGCAGGCCAGCGCCGCCGCCATGGCCCGGGCGCCGTGCACGCCGTCGCCGTCCTGGGTGTAGCGGGCGTCGAACTCGGCGAGGTCGGCGGCGAGCCGCGGGGCGCCGGGGTGGGCGACGGCGAGGACACAGGCCCGGACGCAGGCGGCGTCGTCGAAGTAGTGCGGGTTGTCGTGGCCGGTGGCGGGCGGGCGCAGGCCGGTGGCGAGGTTGCCGAGCCCGGCCCGCACGGAGATGCGGGCGCGCAGCGGCAGTACGGCCGACTCGACCTCGGGGGCGCGGTCCGCCGCGGCGGCGACCTCGCTGGCGGCGGCGTTCCAGGTGAGGTCGATCGCGGCGCGCGTACGGCGCTCCCGGCTCAGGTCGCCGAGCGCGCTGTCGTCCCCGGCACGCAGCAGGGCCTCCGCCGCGAACGCCGCCCACTCGGCGTCGTCGGAGGGGCCGAGGCGCAGGGGCTCCGGGTTCTGGTTCAGGGCGATGGGGACGGGGAGGGTGGTGGTCGCGTTCTGCTCGGCGAACGTGTCCAGCTCGCGGGTGAGCCGCCGCGTCCACTCGGGCATCCGCGCGGCCCGATGCCGAGCAGCAGGCCACCCGGCCGCGTCCCCGACGGCCAGCCCGAGCAACAGCCCCTCGACCTGCCGAAGCTGTGTTGGCGGCGTGGGGTGGGGGTGCGTGGCGTGAGCGGGTGCCGCGGCACCGGTGCCGGGTCGGTTGCCGTCGGTGGGGGCGGGCACCGCCGGCCCGTCGGGCTGCGCGTCGCCCCCGACGGGGCCGGATACGGAGGGAGCGGTGACGGGGCGGTCACTTCCGGCGTCGGCCGGTGCGGAGGGGGTGGGAGCGGGGTGGGTGTTCTCGGCGGTGGTCGGTGCTGTGGCGGTGGCGGGGAGGGTGTCCTTGGCGGGGCTCGGTGCGGAGGGGATGGTGTGCGAGTGGGTGTTCTCGGCGGGGCTCGGTGCTGAGGGGCCCGTGGCGGTACAGACGTCGTCGGCGGTGGCCTGCGCCGGAGTTGCGCCGGCGGCGCGGGTGGGCGCCGACAGGCTGATGCGGCTGCCTACCGCGGCAGCGGCGGGCGCCGGTGGGCTGATGCCGCTGCCTGGGGCGGCAGTGGCGACGGG
>NZ_WWHX01000740.1 GCF_009862125.1 Streptomyces sp. SID5910 | reverse complement strand
TGTCACCGCGCTCAGTCCGGCGCTCGGACACGAGAACGCGAGCGCCATCGCCCTGGAGGCCCACCGCAGCGGCAGACCGCCGCTCGACCTGGTGCGCGAACGCGGACTGCTGACCGAGGCGCAGATCCGCGACCTCACCAGCCCCGCGTCCCTCACCGGCCTGCCCGCGCTCTGACGACGCGGCCGCCGGCGCCGACGGCATCCGCACCCCCGACAGCTCCGCTCACCCAACCCACGGTTCACCCATCCCACGGTTCACCCATCCCCACGAGGAGGCGCGTATGCGCACCCGTAACAGCGATGCCACCACGACCGAGGCCGGGGTGGCCGCCGACGACACGGTGGCACTGCGCAGGAGCGTCGCCGCCGGAGCCGTCGGCGTGTTCGTGCACTGGTTCGACTGGGCCGCCTACGCCTATCTCGCCGGTACCGTCGCGACGGTGTTCTTCCCGGCGGAGGACAGCACGACCGGACTGCTCGCCGTGTTCGGCGTGTTCGCCGTGTCCTTCGGCATCCGGCCCGTCGGCGCCCTGGTGTTCGGGCCGCTCGGCGACCGGATCGGCCGCAAGCGCACCCTGTCGCTGGTCATCTTCATGATGTCCGGCGCGACCCTCGCGATCGGGCTGCTGCCCGGCTACCAGTCCATCGGCATCGCCGCCCCGCTGCTCCTGGTGCTCCTGCGCCTGGTCCAGGGCTTCGCCGCGGGCGGCGAGTTCGGCAGCGCGGCGAGCTTCCTCGCCGAGAGCGCGCCCCGGCGCCGACGCGGCTTCGGCGTCAGCTGGCTGGAGGTCGGCTCCCTGCTGGGCTTCCTCGCCGGCTCGTTCGTGTTCCTGCTGCTGTCGGCGGGACTCGACGACGCTCAGCTGACCTCCTGGGGCTGGCGCGTCCCCTTCCTGATCTCCGCTCCGCTCGGCGTCATCGGCTTCGTCATCCGCAACAAGATCGAGGACACCCCGGAGTACCGGGCCCTGGAGGCCAACGACTCCGTGCCGCGCAGCCCCGTACGGGAGCTGCTGCGCACCCACCGGCGGCAACTGTTCCAGGCGGCGGGACTGATGACCGCCATGCACGTGCCCTTCTACGCGGTGCTGACCTACCTCGTCACCTACGAGACCGACGAGCTGGGGCACTCGGACGGCAGCGCCGCCCTGCTGTCGGTGGTGATCTCGCTGCTCGGGCTCGTCCTGGTGCCGCTGTTCGGCCTGCTGTCCGACCGGGTCGGGCGCAAGCCGGTGTTCGTCGGGGCGACGGCGACCCTGCTGGTCGTCGCCACCCCGGCCTTCCTCCTGATGCGGACGGGGCTGGTCGGGACCTGGGCCGCCGGTCTGCTGCTCGGCGTCATCCTGGCGGCGATCCTCGGCACGTACGCCGTGTGGTCGGCGGAGACCTTCCCCACCCGCACGCGCCAGAGCGGTCTGTCCATCTCGTACAACCTCACCGCCGCCCTGTTCGCCGGCACGGTGCCGTACCTGATGACGGTGCTGATCTCCGCCACCGGCAGCACCCTGGTGCCCGGGCCCTATCTGATGGTGGCCGCCGTGGCCGGCCTGGTCGCCGCGCTGTCCCTGCCCGAGACCGCCGGTTCCGGCCTGCTGCGTCCCGAGGACGTCTCCGGCCCGGCGCCCTCCCGGCCGGTGCCCTGTCGCCCGGCGCCCTCCCAGTCGGTGCCGGACGACGCCGCATAGGCTCGGGGCCGGGCACACATCACCGGGCACAAGGGCCGCACATGACCTCACCAGTGGGTTTCACTCTCGTTCAGCTGCGCTACTTCCTCGTCGCAGCCGAGCACGGTTCGATGACGGAGGCGGCCGCGGAGCTGCACATCGCGCAGTCCGCCGTGACCGCGGCCGTCTACAACCTGGAGCGGGACCTGCGCGTGCAGCTGTTCATCCGCCGCCGGGGCAGAGGGCTGACGCTCACCCCGGCGGGGGAGCGGCTGCGGCAGCAGGCACGGGACCTGCTGGCCCGCGCCCGGGAGGTCGAACGGGAGGCCCGGGGCGAGGGCGAGGCCGTCTCCGGGCCGGTGTCCGTCGGCTGCTTCGTGACCCTGGCCCCCTACTATCTGCCGCCCCTGTTCAGCGAGTGCACCGAACGCCACCCCGGCATCGAGATCGACGTGGTGGAGGGGGAGACGGACCAGCTCGTCCACGCCCTGGCCGCGGGACGCATCGACTTCGCCCTCACCTACGACCTCGGTCTGGGCGCCGAACCCGACGTGCACAGCGAGACCATCGCCCACGCCCCGGCCTACGTCATCATCGCCGCCGGCCACCCGCTCGCCGGCCGGGACAGCGTGGAGCTCGCCGAACTGTCCGCCGAGCCGCTGGTGCTGCTGGACCTGCCGCACAGCCGCGACTACTTCCGCTCGCTCGTGGCCGCCACCGGCACCGCGCCCGACGTCCGCTACCGCACCCAGAGCTACGAGGCGGTGCGGTCCCTGGTGGCCCGGGGGCTCGGCTACTCCGTCCTCAACCAGCGGCCGGCGACCAGCCAGACGTACGGCGGCGGCGAGATCGCGGAACTGCCGCTCCGGGACGGCGGCCGCCCGCTCGAAGTCACGATCGCCTCGGTGGCGGGCATGACCCAGACCGCCCGCGCCCGCGCCGTGATGAACCTGCTGCGGGAGATCGCGGCACGCCCCGCGGAGCGCTGAGCGTACCCAGGCCCTAGAGGTCCGGGCACCCCGTCACCGCCCGCGCGTGTGCCACGAGCAGGTCGAGCGCCCGGTCGGGGCGCAGCGCCGCGTTGTGGCTGACGATGTGCAGGCCGTAGCCGTCCTCCAGGGCCACCAGCCCGTGCGCCAGGTCGTGCGCGGGCGCGGCGAGGGTGAAGCCGCCCGTCGCGGCGCCGACCTCCAGGGCGGTCGTGTAGAGCCCGACCTCGCGGGCGAAGAGGGACGTCATCAGCTCGGCGTGGCCCGGGCTGCGGCCGGCGCGCCGGTGCAGTTCGTACAGCAGGCCGTGCACCGGATCGTCCGTCATCCGCGGCAGCCCGCTGTGCAGCAGGGCCCGCAGCCGTCCCGCCGCGGTGCCGTCGGGCGCCTCGTCGTAGGCCCGCTGCCGGGAGGCCAGGTAGCTCTCCACCGCGCCCCGGTGCACCTCCAGGACGAGGTCGTCGAGCTCCGGGTAGTAGTACAGGACCGAGCCCTGGGACACCCCCGCCGCGTCCGCGATGTCCTTGATGCGCAGGCCCTCCAGTCCGCGTTCCGCGATCGCCTGGCCGGCGGCGGACACGAGGGCCTGTCGGCGTGCCGTCTGGTTGCGTGGTCTGCCCGCTTTCCCCATGGTGGTCGATTCTCTGCTGCGGATGTCAGTTTTCGCAAGAAGTGCCGGCCGGGGGCATTGACGTCGTGGCCCTCAATTGTTTGAATCTCGGCTCAAAGAAGTCGACGCGGGCACTCCGGTCGACTCCCCGCCGCCGCGGCGCCGCCGTTCCCGGGCGGCGCTCACCGAGACGGCCCAGGCCACACCCGATCCGACGGACTCCGGTTCCGCCCGGCGTCCCACGACGCATCCGAAGGCCACAGCATGCAGACGTACGCCCACTGGCGGCAGCGCGCCGCAGCGTTCACCCCCCGCACGCAGCTCTTCGTCGACGGGGCGTGGACCGACCCCGCCGACGACACGTGGTTCCCCACCGTGAACCCCGCGACCGGCAAGACCACCGCGCACGTGGCGGCCGGCTCGGCCGCCGACGTCCACCGGGCCGTGACGGCGGCCCGCACCTCCTTCGAGGACGGCCGCTGGTCGCGCACCGCACCCGCGGAGCGCAAGCGGATCCTGCTCGCGCTGGCCCGCCTCATCGAGGAGCACGGGGAGGAACTCGCCCTCTGCGACACCCTCGACATGGGCAAGCCCGTCACGGAGTCGTACGGCACCGACGTGCCCGGGGCGGCCGGCGTGTTCGCCTGGTACGCCGAGGCCGTCGACAAGCTCTACGACGAGGTGGCCCCGGCCCCGCCCGGCCACCTCGCCCTGGTGCGCCGCGTACCGCTCGGCGTCGTCGGCGCGGTCGTGCCGTGGAACTTCCCGCTGGACATCGCGAGCTGGAAGCTGGCGCCCGCCCTGGCCGCCGGCAACAGCGTGGTGCTGAAGCCGGCCGAGCAGTCCCCGCAGTCGGCGCTGCTGCTGGCCGAGCTCGCGGCGGAGGCCGGCCTGCCCGACGGCGTCCTGAACGTCGTACCGGGACCGGGGGAGACGACCGGGCGGGCCCTCGGCCTCCACCCGGACGTGGACTCCCTGGTCTTCACCGGGTCCACGGCCGTGGCCCGGCGCTTCCTCGCCTACGCGGCCGAGTCGAACATGAAGCAGGTGTGGCCCGAGGCGGGCGGCAAGAGCCCCAACGTGGTCTTCGCCGACGCCGACCTGGAGACCGCCGCCGAGCGCGCCGCCTGGGGCTTCGTCTACAACGCCGGGCAGGTGTGCTCCGCCAACACCCGGCTGCTGGTCGAGGCCGCCGTCGCGGAGGAGTTCACGGCCCGGGTCGCCGAACACGCCCGCGCCTGGCTGCCGGGCGACCCGCTCGACCCCGCCACCCGTCTCGGGCCGCTCGTCGACGAGGCCCAGGCGGAGCGCGTCCTCGAAGCGCTGCGGTCCTCGGGCGGCACCCTCGTGTGCGGCGGCACGCGCCCCGACCGCGACGGCGCCTACGTCGACCCCGCCGTCGTCACCGGCCTCACGCCGCAGGACCCGCTCGTCCGGGAGGAGCTGTTCGGGCCGGTGCTGACGGTGCTGCCCTTCCGCGACGAGGCCGAGGCCGTCCGACTCGCCAACGACTCCGCCTACGGGCTGGCCGCGTCCGTGTGGACCCGGGACCTGGGCCGGGCGCACCGCGTCGCCGAGGATCTGCGGGCGGGCACCGTGTCGGTCAACACGGTCGACGCGCTGAGCCCGTTGACCCCGTTCGGCGGGTTCAAGCAGTCCGGCCACGGCCGCGACCTCTCCCTGCACTCCTTCGACAAGTACACCGGCCTGAAGACGACCTGGATCACCCACTCCTGACCCCGCCGGCGCCACGGACGTCCCCGGTCCCGCCACTGACACCCATCCCGCCATCGGCATCGAGCAAAGGACGCACCTCCCATGACCCGCACCGCCGCAGACCTCAGCCGGCTGGACCGAGCGCACATCATCCACCCCTACCTGCCGGGCAGCGCCACCGAGCGCGTCGTCATGACCTCGGGCTCCGGCTGCCGCCTCACCGACTCCGAGGGCCGCGACTACCTCGACGCCACCGGCGGCCTCTGGCTCGCGCAGGTCGGTCACGGCCGCACCGAACTCGCCGACGTCGCCCACGAGCAGATGAAGAAGCTGGAGTACTTCACCAGCTTCTGGGAGTTCTCCAACGAGCGCGCCATCGAACTCGCCGCCCGCCTGGCCTCCCTGGCCCCCGAGGGGATGGACCACGTCTACTTCACCTCGGGCGGCTCCGAGGGCAACGAGGCGGCCATCAAGATGGCCCGCTACTACCACCACCGGCGCGGTGAGGGAAGCCGGACCTGGATCCTGGCCCGCAGCAAGGCCTACCACGGCATCGGCTACGGCGGCGGCTCCGCGACCGGCTTCCCGCTCTACCACGAGGGCTTCGCCCCGATGATGCCGCACGTCTCCCACCTCACGCCCCCGTGGCCGTACCGCGGCGACCTCTACGGCGACCAGTCCCTGAGCCCCGAGCAGGTCACCGACTTCCTCGTCCGCGAACTGGAGGAGCGCATCGCGGAGATCGGCCCGCGCAACATCGCCGCGATGATCGGCGAGCCCATCATGGGCGTCGGCGGCATGCTCGTCCCGCCCGCCGACTACTGGCCCCGGGTGCGCGAGGTCCTCGACCGGCACGGCATCCTGCTGATCTTCGACGAGGTCGTCACCGCCTACGGCCGCGTCGGCGAGTGGTTCGCCGCCCAGTACTTCGGCGTCACCCCCGACATCATCGTCACCGCCAAGGGCATCACCTCCGGCTACGTGCCCCTCGGCGCCCTGCTGGTCGGCGACCACGTCGCCGAGGTCCTGCTGCGCGACCACGGCTTCCCCATGGGCTACACCTACAACGGCCACCCCGTCGCCACCGCCGTGGCCACCGCCAACCTGGACCTCATCGAGAAGGAGGGCCTCCTCGCCCGCGCGACCTCACTCGGCGCCTTCCTCCACGGCGAACTCCAGTCCCAGCTCGGGGAGTTGCCGATCGTCGGCGAGATCCGCTCGGTCGGCATGATGCTGGCCGTGGAGCTCGTCCAGGACCGCGCCACCCGCGCCCCGCTGCCCCTGGACCCGGACCGCATGCCGCACGACGTGATCCGCCGCGAGACCGGCGTCATCGTGCGCGACTCGGCGCACAGCCTGGTGCTGTCCCCGCCGCTCGTCATGACCGAGACCGAGGCCAAGGAGGTGGCCTCCGCGCTGCGCGGCGTCCTGGAGCGCACCGGCCCCGACGGCCGGATCCGCGGCGCCTGACACCACCCGAGGGGGAGGCCCGGTCCGCCACCGGGCCTCCCCGCCCAGCACCACCCGACACGGACCCCACACCGTCCCCGGCGCCCGCACGCGCTCCTCGCAGTGTCTCTTCTCCCTCCAAGGAACTGCCCGTGTCCTCCTCGCACCTCTCCACGGCCGAACCACGCGCGGACGCGCCCGCGGACGGCGCCCTCCAGCGCAGCCTCAAGCGCTTCGACATCACCGCCATGGCCGTCGCCGCGGTCATCTCCTTCGACACCATCGGCCAGATCGCCACCGGCGGCGGCGAGGCCGCCACCTGGACGGCGGCCATCGCGCTGTTCTTCCTCGTCCCCTACGCCCTGCTGTTCGCCGAGACCGGCGCCGCGTTCCCGCAGGAGGGCGGCCCGTACGTGTGGGTCAGGCTCGCCCTCGGCCGCCCGGCCGCCGCACTGACGACCCTCATGTACTGGGTCACCAACCCGATCTGGCTGGGCGGTTCGCTGGTCTTCCTCGCCGCGCAGACCTGGGACGGGTTCGTCTTCCGCCTCGGCTCGGGCACGTTCGCCGACTACACCTTCAAGCTGCTCTTCGTCTGGATCGCCATCCTGACGGCGGTGGTCTCCCTGCGCCGCGGCAAGTGGATCACCACGGCGGGCGCGGGAGCGAAGGTCCTCTCCCTCGCGCTGTTCACCCTCACGGCCGTCCTCTACGGCGTGCGGCACGGCTTCCACGGCCTGTCCGACGCCGACTTCACCCCGACGACCGCCGGTTTCCTCGCCCTCGTACCGATCCTGCTGTTCGCCTACGTCGGCTTCGAGGCCCCCAACGCCGCCGGCGAGGAGATGCACGACCCCCAGCACGACGTGCCCGCCGCCCTGGGGCGCTCCGCGGCCGTCGCGGCCTGCTGCTATCTCCTGCCGGTCCTCGCGCTGCTGGCCGTCGTCCCCACCGACCAGGTCACCGGCATCGGCGGCTTCATGGAGGGAGCCCGCCTCGTCTTCGGCGTCTACGGCCCGGCGGCCGGCCCGCTGCTGAAGGCCACCGCGGTCATGTTCGTCTTCGCCCTGCTCACCCAGGGCAGCGCCTGGATGATCGTCAGCGACCGGATGCAGGCCATGGCCGCGGCCGACGGCGGCTTCTTCACCCGCGCCCTCGGCGTCTTCCATCCGCGGCTCGGCACGCCGGTGCGCACCAACCTGCTCTCCGGCGCCGTCGCCACGGTCTTCATGCTGGCCGCCATGCGGCTGGCCGACGGCGACGCGGCCGACGTCTTCGCCGTGGTCCTGACCGTCGCCGTGACCACGCTGCTGCTGTCCTACCTGGTCATCGTCCCCGCGCTGGTCGTCCTGCGGCTGCGCCGGCCGGACGTCCCGCGGCCCTACCGGGTGCCGTTCGGCACCCGCGGCTTCCTCGTCTGCGCGGCGCTCGTCTACGCGTGGATCGTGATCGGCTCGTGGTCGGCGCTCTTCCCCGGGATCCTGGAGGGGCTCTTCGGCATCGACTACGTCTTCCACGACGTCTGGGGCGTCTCCCGCGCCGCCTTCGAGGCCTTCACCCTCGGCACCGTCGCCGTGCTGCTCATCGTCGGTGCGATCGGCGTCGCGGTGGCCCGCCGGGAGGCCCCGCCGGTGCGAGGAAGCGCCGAGGGCGACCGGCGCGGGCAGCGGTGATGTGCGGGGTCACCGCTGTCCCGGGCCCGGCGAGGAGCTGCCGTCGGCGCGGGGAGAACCGGGGGTCAGTAGTCGATGCGGTCCGACTTGGCGAGCCACGCGTCGAACGGCGCCGTACGGTTCGGCAGGTCCAGGTGCTCGATGCGCGTCGGCCAGCTCGACTGCGGCTTCTTGTCGAACAGGTCGTAGAACTTGCGGTCGTCGAAACCGGCCACCGCGGCGTCGTGCCGGTCGGCGGAGTACACGATCCCGTCGACACGCGCCCACAGCGCGGAGGACAGGCACATCGGACACGGCTCGCACGAGGTGATCAGCACGCAGCCCTCGAGGGAGAAGGTGTCCAGCTCCTTGCAGGCGGCACGCAGCGCGGTCACCTCGGCGTGCGCCGTCGGGTCCAGGGTCGCGGTGACCTGGTTGTTCCCGAGCGCGACGACCTGCCCGTCCTTGGCGACCAGGGCGCCGAACGGACCGCCGCCGTTCATCACGCTGTTGGTGGCCAGGCTGATCGCCTCTTCCATCCAGGCGCGCTTGAGGTCCTGGATGCTCGCTTCTTGGGTGTGCGCGGTCACGGTCACTCCTTCTCGGACACGGTGGGGAATTCCCCGGATGCTCCGCCCCATGCGGGACAGCGCCGCATCTGTCGGGCTTCAGGATTCGTCGGCATGCGAAGAGCGGCTTGTGAGAGGAGTACACAGCCCGTCGAGGGGCGTCAGCTAGGGGTGGAAAACATGAAAACCCCGCAGGCGGAGACCGGCTCTTCGTAGACTTCTACAAGGCCGGCCGGCCGTCGTCCCTGTTGTTTGGATCGAGGCCCGGGCCGGTCGGCGTCACCGACCGGCACCGCTCAGCGGCCGTCCTGTTCGAAGCTGCGCAGCAGGTCCGCCGCGACGCTCACGGCGATCGTGGCGGGCTCCTTGCCGGTGATCTCGGCCAGGCCGATCGGCGTCTTGATCCGGTCGATGGTGGCCGCGTCGTGGCCGCCCTCGGTGGCCAGGCGGTGCCGGAACCGCGTCCACTTGGCCGCCGAGCCGATCAGGCCGATCGAGCCCAGACCGGCCGTGCGCAGGGCGGCGTCGGCCAGCGCGGCGTCCTCCGCGTGGTCGTGCGTCATGATCAGGACATGGGTGCCCGGCGCCAGCTCCCCGAGCACCTCCTCGGGCAGCAGCGGCGTGTGGTGCACATGGACCTGCGCCACCGCGTCCGTGAGCACGGCGAGCCGCTCGTCGGTCAGCATGTCGGGGCGGCTGTCGACCAGATGCAGATCGATGTGCTGGCGGGCCAGGATGCGGGCCAGCTCCAGCCCGACGTGGCCGATGCCGAACACCGCCACCGCCGGCACCACCGGCAGCGGTTCGAGCAGCACGGTGACGGCCCCGCCGCAGCACTGCACGCCGTGCCGGTTGGTGACCTTGTCGTTGAGCTTGAACTCCATCAGCTCCGGCTCCGCGTCGTGCTTGCCGATGAGCTCACGGGCCCGGTCGATCGCGACCGCCTCGATGTTGCCGCCGCCGATGGAACCCCACGCCTCGGACGGTCCCACGACGAGCTTGGCGCCGGCCTTGCGGGGGGCGTGACCGCGCACGGCCGCGACGGTCACGAGCACACCGGCTTCCCGGCGGGCTCGCAACCGCGCGACCGCGGCCACCCAGGTCATGTCAGGCATTGCTCAGGGCGTTGACGCCGGTGGGGATCTCACTGGCCTCGCCGAGCCCCTGGGAGCCCCCCTTGCGGGCGGCGTCGATCGCCCAGTACACGGCCTCCGGCGTCGCCGGGGAGGCGAGCTCCAGGCTGATGCCGGCCGGCCCGAACGCCGCGGCGGCCTGCCGCAGCGCCTCGCGCACCGAGAACGCCAGCATCAGCGGAGGCTCACCGACCGCCTTGGACCCGAAGACCGCGCCCTCCTCGGTGGCGTTCTCCAGCAGCGTGACGTGGAACTGCTCGGGCATCTCCGAGAAGCTCGGCAGCTTGTACGTGCTCGCCGCCTGGGTCAGCAGCCGGCCCCGGTTCGGGCCGTCACTGGTGTCCCAGCGCAGCTCCTCCAGCGTCAGCCAGCCCGCGCCCTGCACGAACCCGCCCTCGACCTGACCGATGTCGATCATCGGGGACAGGCTGTCGCCGACGTCGTGCACGATGTCGACCCGCCGGATGCGGTACGCGCCGGTGAAGCCGTCCACCTCCACCTCGGTCGCGGCGGCGCCGTGGGCGAAGTACTTGAACGGCGAACCCCGGAACGACTTCGCGTCCCAGTGCAGCCCCTCGGTGCGGTAGAAACCGGCCGCCGACAGCTGCACACGCTGGAAGTACGCGGTGTGCACCAGGTCGTCCCAGGCCAGCTCCTTGTCGCTGCCCAGGGCGCGGGCGACGCCCTCGACGATACGGACGTCCGAGGCGTTCGCCCCGAGCTGGGAGGCGGCCACCTGGAGCAGCCGCTCGCGCAGCTGCTCGCACGCGTTCTTCACCGCGCCGCCGTTGAGGTCGGCACCCGAACTCGCCGCGGTGGCCGAGGTGTTGGGCACCTTGTCGGTACGGGTCGGGGCGAGGCGCACCTTGTGCAGCGGGATGCCCAGCGTGGTCGCGGCCACCTGGAGCATCTTGGTGTGCAGGCCCTGGCCCATCTCGGTGCCGCCGTGGTTGATCAGGACGGAGCCGTCCTTGTAGATCAGCACCAGCGCGCCGCCCTGGTTGAAGGCGGTGAGGTTGAACGAGATGCCGAACTTGATGCCGGTGATCGCCAGCGCCCGCTTGGTGTGCGGGTGCGCGGCGTTGAACGCGGCGATCTCGCGCTTGCGGTCGGCGATGCCGGCGTCGTCCTGCACCTGCTGCCAGACGGTGGAGATCCGCTCGGGCTGCGTGACCGGCTGCCCGTACGGCGTCGTCTGGCCCTGGCCCGGCTGGTAGAAGTTGCGCTCCCGCAGCTCCATGGGGTCCAGGCCCAGCAGCGGTGCGCAGCGGCCCAGGATGTCCTCGATCACCAGCATGCCCTGCGGTCCGCCGAAGCCGCGGAAGGCGGTGTTGGAGACCGTGTGGGTCCGGGCGATGCGGCCGGCGACGCGCGCGTTGGGGATCCAGTAGGTGTTGTCGATGTGGCACAGCGCGCGGGCCAGCACCGGCTCGGACAGGTCCAGGCTCCAGCCGCCGTCGGCGACCAGGGTGGCGTCCAGGGCCTGGATACGGCCGTCCGCGTCGAAGCCGATCTTCCACGTGGCGTGGAAGCCGTGCCGCTTGCCGGACATCGTCAGGTCCTGCGTCCGGTTGAGCCGGAAGCGGACCGGCCGGCCGGTGAGCTTGGCGCCGAGCGCGGCGATGGCCGCGAAGCCGTGCGGCTGCATCTCCTTGCCGCCGAAGCCGCCGCCCATGCGCAGGCACTGCACGGTGACCTCGTGGGAGGGCACGCCGAGCACGTGCGAGACGATCTCCTGGGTCTCGGACGGGTGCTGGGTGCTGCTCTGGATGAACACCTGCCCGTTCTCGTCGACCTGGGCCAGCGCCGCGTGCGTCTCCAGGTAGAAGTGCTCCTGGCCGGCGAACTGGAACTCGCCGCTGAACACGTGCGCCGACTCGGCGAAACCGGCGTCGATGTCGCCGGCCTCCATCACGGGCTGGGCGCCGTGGTAGCTGCCCGCCGCGATCGCGTCCTGGAGCGAGACCAGGGAGGGCAGCTCGTCGAGCTCGACCCGTACGGCCGCGGCGCCGAGCCGGGCCGCCTCCAGGGTCTCGCCGAGCACCCAGGCCACCGCGTGGCCGTGGAACATGACCTCGTCGGGGAACAGCGGCTCGTCGTGCTTCATGCCGGCGTCGTTGACGCCGGGCACGTCGGCCTTGGTCAGCACGCGCACCACACCGGGCACGGCGAGCGCCGGCGCGGTGTCGAGCGAGAGGATCTGGCCGTGGGCCTTCATGACCTGGACCGGGTAGGCGTGCAGCACGTCCTTGGTGCGCTGGACCAGGTCGTCGGTGTACAGCGCGGTGCCGGTGACGTGCTGGGCCGCGCTCTCGTGCGGCATCGAAACGCCGACGACGGGCTTCTCGGGACGCTCGGACAGATGGCTCATGACGACACCGCCTCACGGGTCTGTGCGTGCAACTTCAGCAGGCTCTGGCCGAGCATCGCGGCGCGGTACTCGGAGCTGGCGCGGTGGTCGCTCATCGGCGTGCCCTGCGCCTGAAGCACCTGCGCCGCGGCCTCGACGGTCTCCGTCACCCACGGCTTGCCCTCCAGGGCAGCCTCGGTGGCCAGGGCGCGGATCGGGGTGGCCGCCACGCCGCCCAGACCGATGCGCGCCTTGCGGACGACGCCGTCCTCGATGTCGAGGGCGAACGCGACCGCCACGCTGGAGATGTCGTCGAAACGCCGCTTGGCGATCTTGTGGAAGGCCGTGACGGGCGACAGCGGCAGCGGGATCCGCACCGCGCGGATCAGCTCGCCGGGACGGCGCACGCTCTGCCGGTACCCGGTGAAGTAGTCGGCCAGCGGGACCACACGCTCCCCGTCGGCGTCGGCGAGCACCAGCGACGCCTCCAGCGCGAGCAGCACCGGCGGGCTGTCGCCGATGGGCGAGCCGGTGCCCAGGTTGCCGCCGAGGGTGGCGCTGTTGCGGATGAGCCGGGACGCGAACTGCGGGAACAGCTCGGCCAGCAGCGGTACTTCGCCGTCGAGGCGCCGCTCGATCTCGGTGAGCGTCTGCGCCGCGCCGATCTCGATGTGGTCGGACTCGACGCGCAGCTCCCGCAGTTCGGGCAGCCGGTCCACGGCGACGACATAATCGGCCCTGCGGGAGCGGATGTTCACCTCGACGCCCCAGTCGGTGCTGCCGGCGACCACGACCGCGTCGGGCCGCTCGCGCAGCAGCCGGACCGCGTCGGCCAGGGAGCCCGGCCGTACGAACGTGCCCTCGTCGCGGGTGTACTCGGTGGCGGCCGGCTCGGGCGCGGACTGCTCGCGGCGCTGGGCCAGCGGGTCGTCCTCGGTGGGCGCGCCGACGGCGAACGCGGCGTCGCGGATCGGGCGGTAACCGGTGCAGCGGCACAGGTTCCCGCTCAGCGAGTGCAGGTCGAAACCGTTCGGGCCGTGCTCGGCGTCGTGGCCGTCGGCCGCGTCGGCGTCCGTGCCCGTCGCCGCGTGCGCGCAGCGGTCGGGCCGGTAGTACTCGGCGGCCATGCTGCACACGAAGCCGGGCGTGCAGTAGCCGCACTGCGAGCCGCCGCGGACCGCCATCTCCTCCTGCACGGGGTGCAGCGCGGGCGCCGTACCGGGCTCACCGGCGGTGGCCAGGCCCTCGGAGGTGACGATCTCCTGACCGTCGAGGGAGGCGACCGGGACCAGGCAGGCGTTGACCGCCACCCAGTCGGTCGGCTTGTTCACCCCGGGACGGGCCACCAGGACCGAGCACGCGCCGCATTCGCCTTCGGCGCAGCCTTCCTTGGTCCCGGTCAGGCCGCGGTCACGCAGGAAATCGAGGACCGTCGTCTGGGGTGCGGCCGGGGAAATCGGGGTGCTCTTCCCGTTGACCGTGATCCGTGCCTCTACCATGGCACATCCTCATTTCGGAGCGCGGTCGTACAGATTATGCTCGTCGCCATTTCAGGGACTTTCTCTTTCGGTGGCGCGGTTGACGCGTGAGAATCCCGGCCGGAAATCGGCGCGCGAGGGCGTGCCGCGGGGCGGGTGAGGAGATCAGGGGACACCGGGGCCGCAGATTCGGCACGCAGTGAAGAAGAGGCTGGTCAGCAGCCGTGTGCGACGCGACCCGGGACCCAGACGGTCCGCTGCGCGAGGCGATGCAGGTCGGAGATGATCGACATCCGACTTCGCCTCCTTCCAGCAGCTCACGAGTCGGTCCGCTCGAAAATACGGTGCCACGGTGCCGTCGGTCAAGGCTCGCTTGTCGACGGCCCACAGTCGTCGCTCCCCAGAGCCGACGCGAGCACCCGCTCGCGGGCTGGCCTATCGGCACCGGTCGGCGACTGTCAGACGTCCACCTCGTGCAACGCGGACTCGCATTTAAGAGGAGTGCGGGTCGAAAGGTGCCGCAGTTGCGATGGCTCGGGAAGAAATTCCCGGACTTATTTCCGTTCCCGCGGTCAGGCGTGCTCCTTCGGCACCTTCGCCCACGCATCGGCGACCAGCCGGCCGACGTCCGGTACGTTCACGCCAAGGTCGGCGAGGCGTGCGGCGACATCGGACACCGTGGTGTTCAGCACGTGAGCCGCCACCAGCAGATGCTCCAGCGGGACGGGTGAGTAAGGATCGAGCCAATCGCTGTGATGCGAAGCATTGAGCCGCAGGAGTCGCAGTTCGCCGAGGTTGGGCGGGCGGTCGGGGTACTCGAAGTCCTGGACGAGGAGCCCGCCCGCGAAGAGCCTTTCCTTCGCGGAGAGGAGGCTGATGTCCTCCTTACCGGCGAGGACGTAGACGTGAGCCGCGGGCAGGACGACGCCGGGATCCTCGGGGAGCCAGGGGAACTTCCCGGTATGGAGCAAGGACTCGTCGAGGACGTGGACCGCGCGTCCTTCCTCCGGGTCGGACGGCAGCGCCGACCTCCCGAAGCTGCCGTGCTTCGGCACGGTCTCGGGCCGCCGGCTCTCCCTGCTGGGCGGCGTGGGTACCGGCGCCCCAAGTTCGACCAGGCGTGCGCGCACTTCGTGGATCGGGCGGCGCACCGCGTGTGCCGCCCGGACCACTTGCTCGGTCCGCCAGACGTCGTCGAGCGGCACGAGCGGCGATTTTCCGTCCCCCGCGAGGCTCAGTAGGGCAAGGTCGTCGAGAACGGCCGCGTTCTCGCGAGGGTCCTCCCGGACGGTCATGCCGCGAAGGGCGAACTGTTCCCGTGCCTCTTCCGGCGTCCAACCATGGGTGAACATCATGGAGATGAGGTGACCGGGAGGAACCGGATCGACAGTGTCCGGTGTGTAGGGAATCCATCGGCCGACAAGAGTGCGTTCGTCCGTGCCGGACAGTTGCTGTCGATTGGCCGTGCCGGTCGGCGACTCGGTCGTCATTCCCAGTTGCCGCAGGCGCTCCGCGCACGTCTCGACCGGTTCCGCGAGGACGGCGGCCGCGAGACTGAGGTGGGCGACGGGAACCGGGAGGTCGGGTGCCAGCCAGTCGCTGCGCCGGTCACCGTGCTGCCTCGCGTACTTGATGAGCAACCGGACGTCCTGCGCAGTGAGCGCCTCCGGGATGTCGCGGAACGGGACATGAAGCCCCAGCGCCTCCAGGTGACGGGCGATCTCCTTCATCGGCCGGCCGGTGCGCTGGCTCAGCACATGAAGCGCCGGCAACGGAACGGGCCTGGCGAGGTCGAGGACCTGCGCCTCGGACGTCAGCATGCCGACGAGCTCGTCCGGGAGCTCGGGAAGACGGTCGGGCAGGCCCTCGGGCATGCGGTACCCGAGAGCCCGTAGTCGGCGCACCGTCTCCTCGATCGTCCTGCGTTCGTCGAGGGCGATACAGAGGATCTGGGCGGAGACGAAAGCGGCGCGAGAGGGGTCGGGGTCGTGACTCACCGCGTACTTCTGGTGCACCAACTCACAGGTGCCGTCGTCACCGCTCAGCGCGCGGGTCGGGTGCGAGACCTGGATGCCGAGCCGCAGATGGGCGGCGCGTGCCTCGTCCGGAGACATGTCCAGCGCCTCCGCAACGTGCAGGATCCGCTCGGCGTCGGCTCGGGCCACCCAAGGGCCTCTTCGGTCGCAGTGCTGACTGACCACCAGGTGGGCCAGCGCGAACTCGGGTGAAGTGGAATCACGCAGGTAATCACAGTGTTCCGTCGAGAACCCCAGCCGGTCCATGAGGTCGACCAGCTGCTGGACGGGGCGGCGCGAGTTCTCCGCGACCGACAGAAGGGCGAACACGGAAACCGGATCACCCGGCTCCAGCCAGGGTGCCTGGGCGTCGCCGTCCAGGCTGATCATCCGGAGGAAGTCCGCCGGCGGTACGTCCGGCTGAAGGCCGGGGCCCTTCCAGTCCATGTTGAGCGGACGAAGACGGTCGATCACCTCGGTGAGGGGGAGACTCAGCTCGTCCGCGTGTACCGCGATGTCGGACAGCCGCAGAGCGGACTGCCACAAGGGCGGCTCGCGACGATCAGACCGGGTGTAGCCCAGCGCGTAGGAGTGCGAAGGCAGCGCGTGGCCAAGTGAAACCGCACCGAACCCCGCGGGGCAGTGCTCGGCGAGAGCTGCTGCGACCCCGTCCGGGAAGTGCGCGGAGTAGCGCCACAGCGCCAGGTGGTCGGGCAGCCAGGGGTGGCCGGGCAGGGAGCTGAACGTGTTGCGGTGATTGCGGCCCCCGCCCGCCCAGCCGGCGCGCACGAACCGGTCGCCCGGGAAGTAGCCGGTGCGCTCCAGCGCGTACGACCCCTGCCTGTCGGTGAGCCGCGCCGGGCTGGAGCTCAGTGCCGCCACCACGGCATCGGCGATCCGCAGGTCCTCCTCGGCCATGCGCTCCAGCCACTCCTCAGAGAGCAGACCGGACCCCGGCAGGCTGTCGACAGCTCGCTGCAACCGTTCGACGACGGGCTCACCGATGTCGTCCAGGATCGATCTGCGGTCGACGGAGAGGCGTGGGACGGCGTGGTTCCCGCGGCCGGGAAGACCGATGCGGCCCCGGAGGTTGACCACCGCCCCCTCGACGGCCACCTTGCTCGGGAAGGACACGGTCGCGGGCTGGGGCCAGCTGGCCTCTGCCACGATGCCGTCGATGAGGAGTGCGCCGCCCCGTTCGCACCAGAACACGTCCCCGTACCCGCCCCGGACGACCTGGCCGCCCGCGTCGATCGCGCTGCCCGCACGGGGCCGGAACTCGTCGGGTGACCATTCCTCCCACTCGCCCTCCTCCTCGTAGGTCACGAGGGTCTGGAAGCGGGCGATCGCCAGAACGTTCCGCATCGCCTGCACACAGGACAGGTCGGTGGCCCGTCGTGGGTTGAGGTAGAGCCTGACCCTGGTACCGCAGTCGTCGCCGTTGAAGTCGGGCTCTTCGACCTGGTCCTTGACCTCGAAGAGGTCGTCCGGGCCGAACACCGTGACGCGCAGTGGCTGGCCGAACGTGCCGTCACGGTCGAACTTGCGTGTGACGACCTGGATCTCGTCCGCCAGCATGAAGTAGCTCAGGACGCCGATGCCGAACCTGCTGTTGCGATGGAAGCTGATCCCCCGGCTCTCCCAGTCCGCCTGCTCCTGCTGGAAGGAGGCGAGATGAGACAGCCGGGCGCCGCCCTGGGCGAATGCCTCCACCAGTTCGTACCGGTCCATTCCCGAGCCGTTGTCCACGCACTCCACGTACAGGCGGTGGCCGTCGCTCTTCTGATGGATCTCGATCCTGGGCTTCCACTCCGGCCGTCCCGGTTTCCCGGCCGGACGGCACTGCTCGCGGGCCTGACGGACCGCACACGCGTCCATGGCGTTCTGGTAGAGCTCCCGGACGGCCAGGGAGCGGTCGCGATACAGCTGCTCGCCGGTCAGGAGGTCACGCACGCGCGCGCCGTCGAGGCCGAAGCGAGTGGCGACGGAGAGGAACTTGAGTCCCCGTTCGCCCCTCTCGGGCAGAACGTGGTCGCCGGAGGCTCGCACGGGGAGCCGCGAGAGCTCGGCCGCGCTTTCGCTGTCGCGGGGGACACGGTGGCTCGCGTGGTAGAGCAGCCCGTCGACGGAGGCGGCGTGCTCCTGCAGAGCGGCCATCACGGCCTGGTGCGGGCAGGAAGCCACCAGCGCCAGGCTGTTGTCCCCGGTCGTCCACTCCGCTTCACCGATGGTCTTCTTGGCCTGCCGGAGACTCATTCCGTCGTCGCTGCGGAGGTGGTCCACCAGGACCCGTGGCAGATCGGCCAGATCCAGTGCCATGGCCTGCGACAGGGTGAGCAGGTATCCGATCAGCCTGCGGCGGACCGTGCCCGCAGCAGGTCCCGTCTCGGGCGGGGGAGAGGCGAGGATGCTGCCACCGTGCTGCATCGCCTGGAAGAGCCAGGAAAGCAGCTTCACGTCCAGCAGCTCGGGCAGCAGCGACGAGGGCGAGGACTTCGAGACTTGCCGCCACGCCTCCAGTGTGCCGTCGGACAGACGATCACTGGCCATGCTCAGCTGGGACCTCCGCTGCTGCAGGAGCCAGAGGCGGACGGTGCGGACGTCCCTCGACCTCGGTGCCGGCCGGCGATCGGGCGTAACGCGCTGGAGAAGGGACGAGTAGTCGGCCCAGTCCTCGTCCTGGTCGTCGAAACGCTGGAGCTCCCTCTCCGTCAACTGCGCGTTGTGGACCCGTTGGAGGTGGTAGAGCGTCGGTGCCAGAGTGAGGAAGGCGACCTCCGCCTCGCTGAACCGGCTGTCGGCGAAGTACCTGCCGATGAGCAGGCTCAGCCAGTGACTCGCCCGCTGGTCCGCTTCCCAGTCGATCCACGGATGGTCCGCGAGGCGTCGGCGTTCCTCCTCCAGCTGCTCGCTGATCATGCGTGCCACGGTCTCCGCCGGCTGCTTGAGCCGTTGGCCCCGGGTGTCCGCGCGGTCCCACACGGCGTGCTCCGACAGCAGGCGGAGACGTTCCTGGGCGGGAGACCCGGTGCGGGGGAGGAACGGGAACTGCTTCTCGCCGTGCTCACCGCTCAGCCTCGGCCGCTGGTCGAGCCGGGCGGGGAGCTCGCCCCGGTGGCGCTCCTGGAGATCGGCCATCTCGTCGCTCAGCAGGGTGTGCAGCCGCCCGGCGGGGAGCTCCTCGTGTCCGTCGCCCAGGACGTTCAGGAGCGCCTTGGTGAAGAGGCTGGACCGCTCGGCGCCGTTGCCGGAGAAGGCCGCCACCTCCGAGGGAGCGCAGGCCAGGAGATACGTCAGCCTGTCGTGACCGGCCAGCGGCTTGACCGGTGACAGGCGCTCGTGGCGGTCGGTCGACAGGCGCTCCCGGCATGCGTCGACGACGAAGAGCACGTTCTCCGCCCGAGTGTCGTCACCGACGGTGTCGGCCCAGTGGTCGTCCAGCGGAAGGTTGGAGCTGCGGATGACGGCTTTGCTGTCACTCAGCCCGTCCGAGTCCGAACCGACGAACCACAGGGTCCGGTCGTAGTAGAAGCCGTGGCCGCTGAGGTACACCACGAGGTGGTCACCACGCCTCCCGCTGCGGAGGAAGGTCTCGATCCGCCTGGTGAGTCCCTGGTACGTGAGCTCCTCGTGGTCACAGCTGCTGTCCTGCGAGATCTCGTAGCCGCACTGGCCGAGTTCTGCCCTGACCTTGTGGAACTCGCCTTCGAGGTAGTCGAGGTCCTGCCATCCCTCCGACTGGAAGCGGGGAACGAACAGGAGCAGTGCGCGATGGCGGCTCACGGCCTCACCGGCTGCCTTCGCCGGCGCCGAAGACCATGGTGATGCCGCCCTTCCCCTCGACCTCGCTGGTACCGATCAGTCGGATGCCGCCCTTGGCGGACACCTCGAAGGAGACCTGTACTTCCCGCAGCGGGAACCGTCCGCCGGCGTCGGAGATCCGGCCGAAGACCTCACGCAGCGCGTCGACGGTGCTCTCGAGGTTGGCCCGCAGCTGCTCGACCCTGACCGGCACCGCGGCGACCTCGCCGTTGGCGGTTCGCCGGCGTCCCTTCGTGCCTCCCCGGGCCTGCGTGACGTCGTCGAAGTCCTCGTCGTCGGCGTTGACAAGGATTTGCAGACCGGCCTCGTTCACAGTCTCCCCCTCACTGGTGCGGGCTCACGGCCCGGCCTCCGGTCGCGGCGCGTGTGCGGTCTGACGTCCGCGGCAGGACGAGCATAGGTCAGAGCACGTCAACCGCACTGGGAGTGGCGGACATTGGCCAGGTTCGGACGTCGTGTCCGGCACTGGCCGGGCCGTAGTTCCGAGGCAGGACGGCGTTGTCAGTGCCCCGGCCTAGTGTTCGAGCATCAGTCGGGGAGCCTCGCAGAAGGAGCAGAACCATGTCCGCCAACAGGATCCAGCACAAGGTGAATCACGTCGCGCTGGTCGTGGACTGTTCGGGTTCCATGTATCAGCACCAGAGCCAACTCGTCCGCGTCGTCGACGAGTTCGTGGCCGGTCTGAAGGCCGAGTCGGACAGCCTCGGCCATGAGACCCGGATCAGCCTCTACTCCTTCGACCACCGGGTGGAGAACCTGGTCTGGGACATGGACGTGAAGCACCTGCCGTCCATGCGGGGCCTCTACAAGGTCAACAACGGCGCCACGGCCCTGATCGAGGCCTCCCTGAAGTCCCTGGACGACCTGGGGCACATCTGGGAGGAGTACGGCGAGCACAGCTTCCTCCAGATCGTCGTGACGGACGGCGAGGAGAACGCCTCCGGCGGCGACCGGCGCCACGACGGCGACATGTCCATCCTCGGCCCCTGGCTCGACAGGATCACGGCGAAGATGAACGGACTCCCGGGCCACTGGACGTCCGCGATCCTCGTCCCGAACTCGCTGGCCAAGCGCACCGCGCAGAACTACGGCTTCCCGGCCGGCAACATCGCCATCTGGGACGCGGACTCGCAGAAGGGCGTCGAGGAGGCCATCGGCACCGTGCGGGCCGCCGCCACCAGCTTCCTGCGGGGACGCGAGCAGGGCGTGCGCGGCACGAAGAACCTGTTCGCCGTCGGCCAGGACATATCCGTCGACGACGTACGGGCCAACCTCGAACCGATCCCGGCCGACAAGTACCGGCTCCTCAAGGTCGACAAGGAGATCGAGATCCGCCCCTTCGTCAACTCGCACCCGGGCGTCACCTACGAACGCGGCGCCTGCTACTACCAGTTGGGCGCCCGCGCCCTGGTCCAGCCCAACAAGGAGGTCATCGTCGTCGAGAAGGACACCGACCGCGCCTACACGGGCGACGCGGCCCGCAGCCTCCTGTTCGGCACGGGCGTCCAGGGGACCGTGTCCGTGAAGGCCGGCAACAACCCCAAGCTGGAGGTGTACGTGCAGAGCCGCTCGGTGAACAGGAAGCTCAAGCCGCAGACCCGGCTGCTCATCATGCTCTGAGCACCCGCAGGGCCAGCATCGCCACGTCGTCCGTGCCGCCCTCGGGGAGGAGGGCGACCAGGAGGTCGTCGCACAGGGTCTCCAGGGGCTGCCCCGCGGCCTGCGACGCCGCACGGCGCAGCCGTTCCAGCCCCTGCTGGAGGTCCTCGTCGCGGCGTTCCACCAGGCCGTCGGTGTAGAAGAGCAGCGTGGAGCCCGGCGGCAGCGGTTGCTGGGCGCTGGTGTAGCGGGGGTCCGGCACCAGGCCGATGAGGGGGTCGCGGGCGTCGGTCAGGAAGCCCGCGGTGCCGTCGGGGGCGACGAGGAGCGGGGGAGGGTGGCCGGCGACGGAGTACTGGAGGCGGAAGGCGCCGGGGCCGGGCTGCTCCACGCGGGCCAGGATGCAGGTGGCCGTCCCCTCCGGGTAGAGGGTCTGCACGGAGATGTCCAGGCGGTGCAGGATCTCCCCGGTGGGCTCCTCCCGGTCCAGGGCGAGCCCGCGCAGCATGTTGCGCAACTGGCTCATGGTGACGGCGGCCGGCAGATCGTGCCCGGCGACGTCGCCGATGGTCAGGACGACCGCGCCGTCGCGCAGGACGAAGGAGTCGTACCAGTCGCCGCCGACCTCGGCGCCGACCGTACTGGGCCGGTAGCGCACGGCGATGTCCAGGCCCGGCACCTCGGGCGGCGCGGTCAGCAGGCTGCGCTGGAGGGCGAGGGCGACCTGCCGGGTGCGCTGGTACTCCAGGGCACTGCGCAGCGGCGCGTGCGTCTGCTCGACCAGATCGCGCAGCAGGTCCAGCTCGGGGCGGCCGAGCGGTGGCCGGTCGTCGCTGACGGACGCGGTGAACAGGGCGGCGGTGGCGCCGTCCACGACGACGGGGAGCAGGACGATGCTGTTGACGCCGCCCGACAGCCACGGCGCGTCCTCGGGCCCCGCCAGGTCCGGCGGCGGCTCGCCCGGTGGGAACGCCGCGTACAGGGGGCTGCCCTGCTCGATGGCGCGGGCGAGCGGGCTGTCGGGCCGCAGATGCTCCTCGCGGTGCGGGGGCAGGTCGGGCATGCCGGGGCGGGTGAGGGCGACGACGCGTTCGGCGGTGAGCGCGCCCCCGGCGGGGCGGTCCAGGGTCTGCGGCAGGAGGTAGACGCGGCAGGCGTCGGCGACGTCGGGCACGATCACATGGCTGAGGGCGTCCAGCATCTCCTGGAGCCGCACCGTGTCGGCCGTGGCGGCCGCGGCGCGGGCGAGCAGGTGGTCGCGGCGGTCGGCCTGCCACTGCTGCTCGATGTCGGCGCAGGTGCCGACCCATTCGACGACGGTGTCGCCGTCGCGCACGGGCGCCGCGTAGATGGAGAAGTGGCGGTAGCCGCCGCCGGCCAGCCGGAGCCGGTAGACGTGGGTGAAGTCGGTGGGGACGTCGGCCAGGGCGCGGTTCCACTCCCGGACGATGGCCTCGCGGTCGTCGGGGTGGACGGCGTCGAGCCAGCCGTTGCCGCGGAACTCCTCCCAGGTCTGCCCGGTCACCCGCTGCCAGCCGGGGCTGGGCTCGATCACGCCGCCCTCGGGTGCGGTCACCCACACCATCTGGGATCCGGCGTTGACCAGGCTGCGGTAGCGCAGCAGGGCGCGGCGGCGCTCCTCGGCCAGGACCCGGATGCGTTCGGCGGCCTCGACCTGCTCGGTGACCTCGACGATGACGGCCAGTACGCCGTGCTCCCCCGCGGCGAACGCCGACCGGGAGATGCTGAAGTCGAAGTAGCGCGTGACGCCGTGGGCCTCGCCCGGATAGGTCACGTCGACGGGAGCGGTGGAGACCCGTTCGGCGCGGCCGGTGGCGAACACGCGGTCGAGGATCTCGAAGTAGCCGGTCTGCGCCAGGTCGGGGAAGGCCTCCCGCAGGGACCGGCCGAGCGGGCGGTCGCCGAAGGTCTGCCGGTAGAGCGTGTTGATGTAGACGATGCGGTGGTCGGGCCCGCGGGCGAGGAGGACGCCCACGGGGGCCGGATCGAACACGTCGAGTCCGATCCCGCTCGACAGGCACTGCGTCTCTTCGCTCATCACGCGTCTCCCGCACCGCCGCTTATGAGGACACATACGGCCTCGGTCACCTTATGCCAGGTATGTCCCCGCAGTGCCGGAGCCTCACCTGGCGGTGTGCCGGGGAAGCGCAGGGAAACTCCCGTGCGCCGATTCGTACACCTCTGCGATCATCCCCGAATGGCGCACGGTCTCGAGTCACTGGTCATCCGGCACACCCACCGCATTCCCCTCCCCGAGGGCTCCGCCGGGGAAGGCGCCACTGCCGCACGGCAGTTCGACGCGACGCTGGCAACCGTGGGCTTCAAGCTCTCCACCGAGCTGCTGGAGCGGCTGTCCGGACTGTCCGAGGCCGCGGTCCTGCACACGGCCAGGCGGACGCTGCGCAC
The DNA here is from genome assembly GCF_009862125.1 of Streptomyces sp. SID5910. Classification (GTDB taxonomy): domain Bacteria; phylum Actinomycetota; class Actinomycetes; order Streptomycetales; family Streptomycetaceae; genus Streptomyces. The sequence goes on along the minus strand of NZ_WWHX01000740.1, from coordinate 16,618 downwards.
GGTGAGCGAGATGGTGGGCGACCACGTCCGGCACAACGCGTACTTCATCGACTTCCCGGCGAACGTGCCGGACACCGAGGAGTTCTGGATGCGGTGCGTGGTGAAGGCGCTCGGCGACGACGCGTCCCGCACGAGCGTGCTGACGCAACTGGCGCACGGAGTGCTGGACCTGCTCAGCCTCCCCACGTACGGCCGCTACCAGCACACCTACGAGGAACTGCTCGCGGCGCAGGACGAGCTGATCGCCTCGGCGGGCGACCGGGTGACCGTCCTGCACCTCGGGCGGGACCTGGACGACGAACTCACGGCCCTGTATCTGGCCCTGGCGGGCAGCACGACGCCACTGGGCGAGGACCACCTGAACGACCTCAAGACCCTCGCCCAGCGGTGCGCGCTCGGGCCCCAGCCGGAGTCGATCCCGGTCAGGGAGAACCGGGCGGTCGTCAACGAGGCGCGCCTCATGGCCGGCGCGGACCTGCTCCTTGACACCGTCACCGACGTGCTGCGGCTGGCCTGCGCACTGTCGGGTGGCGACGTGACCCTTCAGGAGCCGACCCGCTTCCGGGCCCTGCCGCGGCCGGTCCGCCGCGCACTGCTCGCGGGCCTCGACGCCGTGATCGCGGCGAACCCCGCCAAACTGGCCGACGTGCACGCGCACCGCGAGCCCTTCAAGCGGCTCGGTGAGCGGCTCCACCCGCACGAGTACCCGCGCTGGCCGCACGCGGCCGACGTGTTCGCCGTGGCACGCGGGGAGAAGGTGGCACGGTCCCTCGACAGCCGCGTCGAGATGCTGCTCGACGACTACGACATACGCGGCGCGGTGCGGCTGCTGGAGTCCGCGCCCGGCAAGCTGTTCCGGGCCCTGGACCTCCTGCTGCGCATCGCCGCCGGCCAGGAGGAGCGGGACGAGGTGGTGGCCGCCGCGGTACGGGTCGCTCCCCAGGTCTCCGGCCGGGTCGTGCTGTCGGTCCGCGAGCACTTCCAGAACCGGGAGCGGGCGAGCGGCGAACCCCGGGTCTTCGTCAACCGACGGGGCCGCGGATGGGTCGCCCCCGACGACCGGCCACCGGTGCCCGCCGCCGACCGCGACCGCCTGATCGCCGCCCTCGACGCCGACATGGCCCGCAGACTCCCCGCACCGGGCCGGCTGCTGCTCGACCCCGAGGTCCTCGACGTGGCGCTCCCGCTCAGCGGCAGGGCGGCCGCGGCGGGGCTCGGCGTGCTGCCCCGGGGCTCGGCCTCGGCGGTCGACGGCGAACGGCTGCGCTTCTTCGTGTACTGGAAGGAGACCGAGGAGCGGACCGACTACGACCTCTCGGCGCTGCTCCTCCACACCGACTACAGCACCGACTCCTGGGTCTCGTACACCTCGCTCAAGACCGTCGGAGGGGTGCACTCGGGGGATGTCACCGAGGCGCCCGACGGGGCCTCGGAGTTCATCGAGCTGGACCTGGCACGGGTACGCAGCACCTTCATCGTTCCGCAGGTCAACATCTTCGCCGGTGAGGGCTTCGACGAGGTCGAGGAGTCGTTCTTCGGTTTCATGCTGCGGGACGGCGAGCAGAAGGGCCGGCCGTACGAGCCGCGCACGGTGCGGACGAAGTCGGACCTGCGCGGCACGGGCCGGGTGGCGCTGCCGCTGGTGTTCCGGCGTGAGGACGACGGCCGGTGGCGCGCGAAGTGGCTGCACCTGTATCTGCGGGGCGTCTCCTCGGCCAACCGGGTCGAGGAGAACCAGCTGTCGGTGTCCAAGGTGGTGCGCGCCGCCGTGGAACGCGAGTACCTGACGGTGCGGTACCTGACCGGCCTGATGTCCGGCCGCGCCACGGCCGTGGACCTGTGGGACGGCAAGCCGGTCCCGGACGAGCCCGTGACGTACATCGGTCTCGAACGCCCCGAGGGACTGCACCCGGACTCCCGGGTCGTCACTCTCGAAAACCTGCGCGACCTGATCCCGGACTGAGTGCTAGCGTTGCCCACGGCAAGGCCATGAAGGGGCTTCCTTCTCCCTTCCTTTCTGAAATCAAGTTCCTTCGCTTTCCTTGCCCTCGACGTCGCTCCGGGCGGCGCCCACGCGGTCGGCGCGGGCGCCGCCCGGATGCGTTTCCCGTCCTGGGATCACACGCGCGCAGTGACCTCCGCGAGGAAGTCGGCGTTCGCTGCGGCATCGTGGCCGAGGACCACCGAGTGACGGGGCAGCCCGGCCAGGCGCCGGGCGACCTCCCGGCGCGTCGCTTCACCGCCGCCCCCGTCCACACCCACCAGTCCGAGAACGTCGGGGTAGCGGTCCTCGGTCGCCCCGCTCATGAAGTCCGCGTCGCCGAGCCGGCGGTCCGAGTCCTCGACGGCCGGGTCGGCGCCGGCCTCGACGCGGGGGAACAGCAGCGCGGCGGCCTCGCCCTCGGTGGCCAGGGGCACCCCGAACCAGCTGGTGAACTGGTCCGGCCACACCTGCGCCTTCAGCTCCCTGCCGCGTTCCCACAGCGGCGTCCGGTCTCCGGCGAGAAGGGCGTCGGTCACGCGCCGGTCCTGCGTCGGGTGGAGGGCGTCGCCGCTCCGCAGGCGCTCGCGGGCGATCCCGGACCAGCCGAGCGCCTCCAGCAGGCCGAGCCCGACCGCGGCGGCCGACGGCCACGGCAGTACGGTGACGCCGCCGGCGCTGTCGGGCCGGACGAACACGCGGTCGTTGGCGAGCAGTCCGAACCGGTGACGGCTCGCGAGAGCCAGTGCGGTCGTCGTCTTGCCCGCGCCCTTGCCGCCGAACGCCAGCAGCGTGCGGCCGTCCTGGACGACCGCGGAGGCGTGGAGTACGGCCCAGCCGTCCCGCAGCAGGGCGCCGCGCATCACCTCACGGGCGAGACGCGCGGTCGCCGTCGCCACGGATCCGGCGTCCCTGCCGACGACGTCCAGCTTCCCCGCACCCGGCTCCGACCGGTAGGCCAGCCCTTCCTCCGGCGAAACGGCCCGGATCACGCCGGCCGAGGCGTCCCGCGCGAGGAGCATCCGGGCTCGCGCGTAGACGGTGCTCGCATGCGGCACCTGCGTCACGGCGAGCGCCGCCGCGTCGTACTGCTCGGTGTCCACGACGGCGCTGACCAGGGGCCTGGCACAGACACCGGCCGGATCCACCTCGGCCGCTCTCCACCAGGCGCCGAAGTAGCGCTCCACCCAGCGGCAGACGGCCTGTTCGGCGGAGTCGACGGTGACGGTCGCACCGGCACACTCCAGTCGTACGGCGTGAGTGGTCATCGGTCCTCCTGGACGCGTGCAGGCCGGCTGCGCGGAGCTGCCTCGGGCTTGGGGGCGCGGGACATGAGGGCCCGCACGGCAACCTCCGGGTTCTGGCCGCGGTGGATGATGCCGACCACGGTCCGCGTGATGGGCATCTCCACTCCGTACCGCTCGGCGAGGCCGCGGACGGCCAGACAGGAGGCGACCCCCTCCGCGGTCTGCGTGCTCGCCTCCCGGGACTGGGCCACCGTCATGCCCGAACCGATCCGGTGGCCGAACGAGTGGTTCCGCGACAGCGTCGAGGCACAGGTGGCCACCAGATCACCCATGCCGGCCAGCCCCGCCAGGGTCAGCGGTTCCGCGCCCATGGCGACACCCAGCCTGGTCGTCTCGGCCGGCCCGCGAGTGACCAGCGAGGCCTTCGCGTTGTCACCCAGCCCCATGCCGTCCGTGATCCCCACGGGCAGGGCGATGACGTTCTTGACGGCGCGGCCCAGCTCGCAGCCGATGACGTCCGTGTTGGTGTACGGCCGGAAGTACCGCGTGTGGCAGGCGGTTTGGACCAGCTCGGCGGTCGCCGCGTCGGCGCAGGCCACGACGCTCGCGGCCGGCTTGCGGGCGACGATCTCGGCCGCCAGATTCGGGCCGGACACCACGGCGATCCGCGAGGGCGGCGCGCCCGTCGTCTCGGCGACGACCTCGCTCATCAGCTTGCCGCTGTCCAGCTCCACTCCTTTCATCAGGGACACGAACACCGTGCCGGAACGCCACTGTCCGGCCCACTCCTCCAGCAGCCGGCGCACGTGCTGGGCAGACACCGCGAGGACCGCGATGTCGGCCTCGCGCGCCGCCTCGGCCGGGTCGGTGGTCGCCCGCACCTTCGCCGGCAGGGTGACATCGGGCAGGTAGTCGGGGTTGCTGTGCGTGGCGTTGATGGCGTGCACGAGCGCCGCCCGACGCCCCCACAGCGTGACCTCGCATCCGGCGTCGGCGAGCACGAGGGCGAACGCGGTCCCCCAGGAGCCGGCTCCGAAGACGGCGGCACGACGACACATGCGGTTCTCTCCTTCAGCTCTGGGGGCGCCTCAATGTAACGACGAGCGCCTGCCGTTCGGGGAGGCTCGGGCCCCGCGCGTGTGCCTCCTGGAGCATGCTCTCCGTCTGGGCGTCGCCCAGCTCCGTACGCAGCTTCGCCTCGTGTCGGCCCTGCTACGAGGCGGTGTCGGTCCACAGGGCGGTGCTGTGGGCGCCGATGAGGGTGCTGATGTGGGTGAGTGCGTCATCGGTCGGCTGTGGGGCGAGTCGGCGTCCGTCGCGCAGGCGCAGGGCGACGTGGTCGTCAGTGGCCTCCTTGGCGCCGATGACGGCCTGGTAGGGCACCAGGCGGGCCTCTCGGATGCGGGCGCCCAGGCTGCCGCGGTCCGGTCCCGCGATCCGGGCACGCAGCCCGAGATCGGCGCAGCGTCGGGCGAGGTTGGTGGCGTTCGGCAGTTCGCTGTCGGAGATCGGGAGGATGACCAGCTGGGTGGGGGCGAGCCAGGCGGGGAAGGCGCCGCCGTGCTGTTCGATGAGGTGGGCGACGGCGCGTTCCACACTGCCGATGATGCTGCGGTGGACCATGACCGGGCGGTGCCTGGCGCCGTCCGCGCCGATGTAGTGCAGGTCGAACCGCTCGGGCTGGTGGAAGTCGACCTGGACGGTGGACAGGGTGGACTCCCGGCCGGCGCCGTCGGTGACCTGCACGTCGATCTTGGGTCCGTAGAAGGCGGCCTCTCCCTCGGCCGCCTCGTAGGGCAGGCCGGAGCGGTCGAGGACGTCGGTCAGCAGGGCGGTGGACCGGCGCCACTTCTCCGGCGCGGCGACGTACTTGCCGCCGGGGCCCGGGAGGGAAAGCCGGTAGCGGGCCGGGGTGATGCCGAGTGCTTCGTACGCCCTGCGGATCATGTCCAGAGCCGCCCGCGCCTCCTCGGCGACCTGCTCCAGGGTGCAGAAGATGTGCGCGTCGTTGAGCTGGATCGCCCGTACCCGGGTCAGCCCGCCGAGCACGCCGGACAGTTCGGAGCGGTACATGCCTCCCAGCTCGGCCATGCGCAGGGGCAGTTCGCGGTAGCTGTGGGAGCGGTAGCGGTAGATCACCGCGTGATGGGGGCACAGGCTCGGCCGCAGGACGACCTGCTCGCCGCCGACGTCCATCGGGGGGAACATGTCGTCGCTGTAGTGCGCCCAGTGGCCCGAGATCTCGTACAGCTCCCGCTTGCCGAGGACCGGTGAGTACACGTGCTGGTAGCCCGCCCGCCGCTCGGCGGTGCGGATGTACTCCTCCAGGCTGTGCCGCACGGCCGCGCCGTCGGGCAGCCAGTACGGCAGGCCGGCGCCGATCAGCGGGTCGGTGTCGAACAGGCCCAGTTCACGGCCGAGCCTGCGGTGGTCGTGCGCGGTGGTCATCGCGGTCTCCCTGCTGGTTGCGGGGCAAGTGACCGGGCCTACGCCGAAGCCCCGGGGCACTTGCCCCGGGGCTTCGGATCAGGTCGTCTGTCAGCGCGCCGGGACACTCTCCGGCGTCGTCGTCATGGCAGCGCGCTTCATGCCGCAGACGCTAGCAGGGCGTCGCGATGTCCGCACCGCCATTCCTCATGGCTCAGGCCGAGGCCGGCGTGCGGGACAGGGCGGTGCGCAGCGCGAAGACGCCGAGCAGGCCGCCCGACGTGAACCGCTGTGCGGTCATCACGCGGGGCCGGGCGGTCAGGAACCCCGACACCCGGGCCGCGCCCAGCATGATCAGGGCGTTCACGGAGATCCCCACGACGATCTGCACACCACCCAGCTGGAGCAGTTGCGCCCAGTCCGGGCCTGAGTGCGGGTCCATGAACTGGGGCAGCAGAGCGGCGTACATGAGGGCGATCTTGGGGTTGAGCAGGTTGGTCAGGAGCCCCATCGAGAACAGGCGGGCGTCGGAGACCGGAGGCAGGTCCTGGGCCGGAGCGAAGGGTGAGCGGCCGCCGGGCTTGAGCATTCCCCAGGCCAGGTACGCCAGGTAGGCGGCCCCGGCGAGTTTGACCACCGTGAACGCCAGCGGCACGGCGGCGAACAACGCGGACAGTCCCGCCGCCGCGGCCAGCAGATAGCACAGGAAGCCCACCGCGGTCCCGCTCAGGCTGACCAGGCCCGCCCTGCGGCCCTGGGTGATCGCGCGGGAGGCGAGGTGGATCATGTTCGGTCCCGGGGTCAGGGCCATGCCCAGTTCGATCAGGGCCACGCCCCCCACTGCGGCCAGACTGATCACCGGTCAACTCCCGTTCCTGTGCCGGGCAGCTGGTGCCCGGAGTGGGGTGGCGCCCGGCTGTGACGGGCGGCTGCGACGCGTCGGCGGTGCCTGCGTCGCCGTCCTCAGGATACGGCCCGGCCGTTCAGCGCCTCCGCCCAGGCCTGAGCGGCCGGAGGGGGCCTGGGCGTGCGGGCCGCCCCGTCGCCCACGAGACCGGGGCGACGGGGCGGGCGTCGGGCCTCAGGACGCCGAGGCTCCGTAGACGCCCAGTTCGTGGATCGAGTAGCCCCACGTGGTGCTGCGCTCCACGCCCTGCATGCGGACGTAGCGCACCGGCTCCGTGGCGGGGAGCCGGACGACGTCGTTGCCGCAGGTCTCGGGGCGCTGCGTGGAGACGGTGGTCCAGTGGGTGCCGTCCTGCGAGGTCTGGACGGTGTACTGCTTCGCGCACGCGCTCTCCCACGCGAGGGTCACCGCCGCGACCCTCGCCGGGGCGGCGAGCTCGACCTGCACCCACGCGTCGTCCGAGTAGCCGGAGGCCCAACGGGTGCCCAGCAGGCCGTCGTTGACATGGCGCGGGGCCAGTCGGTCGAGGTTCTGCTCCACGCTGGACGCGGACGCCGTGCCCTTCAGGGCCAGGTTCTCCCCGCCGCCCGCGGCGTCCCACAGCTGGAGCCGGACGTCGGCCTGCACGAGGAAGGCGTCCAGCACTCCGTCACCGACCTTGGGCTGCACCTTGCCCCAGGAGTTGCGCGGCGGGTCGACCCGGACGGCGCGGGCCCGCTGCTGGAGGTCGTTCGACTCGGCGAGGAGGCGGGCGGAAGCGGCTTCGTTCCCGGCCTGCCGGGCCGCGAGGGCGTCGAGCGTCTTCACCATCGCCCCGCCCCACAGCTCGGTGGCGTCCAGCCAGGGGGCCGCGTCGACGGTGAAGCCCTTCTCCACCGCTCCGCCCCGGATCACCGCCGGGGCCTGAGCGACGGCCCTGGCGTAGGAGCGCAGGGCCGTGAGGGCCTTGGCGCGGTCCCCCGCGTCCCAGGCCGTCCAGAACTGCTCGACGCGCCGGGCCAGTTCGGGTGCCTGCGGCTGCCAGGGCGTGGCGCCGAAGGTCGGGGCCATGTGCTCCAGGTCGCCGAGGACGAGCAGCGCGTCGGTCGCCCTGCGGTCGCCGCCCGCGAGGTACGCCATGGCGCGCGGCCAGCTCGTCCGCGCGTCGTAGGCGCGGTCGTTCCAGGTGAAGTCGGCGGTCCCGAAGACCGCGACCTTGCTGGCGTACGGCTGGTTCATCGGGTTGGCCACGATGCCCGACAGGTGCGAGGACAGTCCGGCCTCGCGCTTGTCGTACGGCGCGAGCAGCAGCCGGCCGCTGGTGTTGCCGAAGTCGTTGACGGGATAGTTGTCCCACACGAAGACCTTGCGCCCGAAGAGCTTCGACACCTGGTCGGCCTCGTCGACGGTGATCTTCGGCGGTACGACGTCCGTGCCGGTCCACATCACCACGACGGCCGGGTCCAGGGTGGCGCGCATCGTCTGCTTGTAGGCGGTGTCGGTGAGGTCCCCGTACTCGGTGGGCACCATCTGGAGCGGCTGCGTGCCCTCGTGGGTGGCGACGAAGGTGCGCTGCACGTCGTTGAGCAGGTCGACCTGCGCCTTCGCGGCGGCCTCACGGCCGGGCTCGCCGAACGCCGCCCGGTCGCCCTCGCAGTTCCAGCGGGTGTAGCTGATGTCGTCCAGCGGGATGGAGAACGCGCGGGTGCCCAGGTCGTACAGCGCCTGGAGCTTGGCCTTGAGGGCCGTGCGGTCGGCCGGGTCGGAGTAGCAGATCGACTCGCCGGGGGAGACGGCGAAGGTGAAGCGCACGTGGTTGGCCGTGGCCCGGTTCACCAGCTCGCCCAGTTCCGTGAGCTTGTCCGCCGGGTAGGGCTCGCGCCACTTGCCCCGGTGGTAGGGGTCGTCCTTGGGGGCGTAGATGTAGGTGTTGGCCTTGACGTCGCCGTAGAAGTCCATCTGGTCCAGGCGCTCCGCGTGGGTCCACGGCTGTCCGTAGAAGCCCTCGATGGTGCCCCGCAGCGGCATCGACGGGAAGTCGCTGACCCGCACGCCCGCCACCGCCCAGTCGCGGCCCGCGCGGACGAAGAGCTGACGCAGGGTCTGCACGGCGTAGAACTGGCCGGCCGCGTCCTGGCCGGCGAGGGTGACCCGCGCGCCCGGCTTCGCGCCCGAGACGTGCAGGGCGTAGCCCTCGGCACGGTCCGGTACGGCCGTGCCCCCGAGCGCTGCCGCGATGTCGGGGCGGGTCGCCGGGCCGAGGCGCACGGTCAGCAGGCCGGCGGCGGCCGCGGGGAGCCTCCCGGGGGCGACGACGTCCACCCGGGCGGCGCCGTGCGCCTTCAGTTCCGTCACGAGGCGGGTGCGGGCGGCGGCGTCCGTGTCCTTGCCGGCGACGACGAGCACCCGTCCGGTCACGGCGGCGTCCCGGCCCGTGCGGGCGAGGGACTGCGGGGTCGGCGACACCGGCGGCACCGCGGACGTCCCGGACGCCGGGCGCGGAGCGGTGTCCGGAGCGGCGGCGGCCGGCAGCGCCTCGAACGTCATAGTGCTTGCGAGTGCGAAGATCGTGCCGATCGTCGCTACGGCGTTCGCGCGTCTTCCCATGAGATCTCCAAGCATGGTCTGGACCAGCAACGGGCTTTGTTCTCACGATGATGGGGTGACGCGAGGGGGATTCGTAAGACGTAAGGGGTCTAGACCTCTCTGTCGATCACCTTTACTCTGGCCAACGCCGGAGCCGACGTCGGTGCCGACGTCGGCAGCGCTGTCGTGGGCGGGTTCGACCGGGTCTTTTCGTGTCGCCGTCGGGGAATGCGGTCGGAATCCGACCTCATGGGGTGTCAGGGTGGGCGCGATGGACACCGACGCACTCGATCCGACCCTCCTCGCGAACGGAGCACCCCGATGAGCCGTGACTTCCAGGTCACCTTCGACGCCCACGACCCCCGGGCCCTGTCGAGCTTCTGGCGCGACGCCCTGGGCTATGTGCACCCCGGCCCGCCCGGAGTCGACGTGCCCGAGGGCGGCGACCCGCTGGCCGCCTGGGACGACTTCCTCGCGCGCATCGGCGTGCCGGAGGAGCAGCGCAACAGCAGATCGGCCATCGAGGACCCGGACGGGAACGGCCCGCGGGTGTTCTTCCAGCAGGTCCCGGAGGGCAAGACCGCCAAGAACCGGGTTCACCTCGACGTCCGGGCGGCCCCCGGGCTCCAGGGGGAGGAGCGGATGGCGGCCCTGGAGGCCGAGTGCGAGCGGCTCGTCGCGCTGGGAGCCAAGCGGGTGCGCCGCTTCGAGCCCGAACCCCCCTTGAGCACGGGCTTCATCGTGATGACCGACCCCGAGGGCAACGAGTTCTGCCTGGACTGACGCGGCCCCGGCGCGGCGGCTCTCAGCGGCGGCTCTCGGCGGGGCCCGGGTGACCCTGGTGGATGAAGGCGGCCCAGGCCGCCGGGCGGTCCAGCACCGGGCCCTTGGCCAGCTCGTCCAGCAGATCGCCGCCGAGCGTCCCTGGGGCCGTGCGGTGCGGGTCGAGCATCCACATCTGCGCGGCCCGCAGCGCGTCGACCGGACTGCGGCCCTCGGCGGCCACGTGGTGGTGGAACACGGCCATCATCAGCGCCGAGGCCGCGTCCCGGGTGGCCCAGCGCGAGCCCACCACGTCCCGCGCACCGCCCGCCACGAACGCGGTCGTCAGGGTGAGCGCCTCGTCGTGGTCGCGCCGGCTCAGATCCGTCTCGCACGCACTGAGCACGATCAACGGGCCGTCCGCGGTGCCCCGTTCGCCCGCCACGCCCTCCTCGCCCGCCCGGTGGCCGAGCAGCCGGGAGACCGTCAGCAGGCCGGGTCGCGGTTCGGCGGTGTCCTCCGGGTACGCCAGTTGCAGCGCGGACGCCGTCGGGCTCGGGCCGGCCGAGCCGTGGCAGGCGACGTGGAGCAGCGACGGCGTACCGGCGAGCACGCCGACGAGGTCGTCCGGAGTGCCGGCGCCCTCCGGCTCGACCGGCGGTGCGTACAGCTCCCCGTACAGCCGCGCTCCGGGATAGAGGGAGCGCCTGAGGGCCGTCACCTCCAGGTCGGCGTACGGCAGGCTCAGGCTCGGATCCGCCACGAGGACGGCGTCCGCGCCCGGGTCCCGCCGGGCGCGGCGGACCGTGTCCAGGAACTGCCGGCCGGACGCGGCGTAACTGAACACGATCGCCTCGCAGGCGTACGTGTGCGGCGCCCCGGCCGGAAACCGCGCCGCGTGCCACGGGACGATGCCGAGGCGCCCGCACGGCACCAGCACGATCCTGGGCGGGCCGGGACGGTCCCTGCGCCGGTCCTCGTTGGCGGCGAGCCGTTCCGCGAGACCGCTCATGACGGGCGCGACCATCGCGCCGGTCGCCCAGTCGCAGAGTTCGGAGAGAGCGTCCTCCCAGGCTTCGGTGGCCGCCGCGTCCCCGGGGCTCGCCTGGTGCCGGGCGGCCGCGTCGATGTACCGCTCCAGGGGCCCGCTGTGCTCGCCGGAGAGCAGGGGCAGGGCCCGCACGCCGGTGCCGGTGTCCGGGCCCACCACGATCGCCATGCCCGGCAGGCCGCCCTCGCCCGCCAGCAGGTAGACCAGCGCGTCCGCGTCGCCCTCCGCGACACCGGCCTTGAGCTCCTCGACCGTGGGCGTGCGGAACAGCGCGCCGCCCGGCTCCCGGTGGCCCAGGGCCTCCAGCGCGCGGCGGCGCAGCGAGCTGGGCAGTTCGCGGGGGAGCGCGCCGGGCTGCCCGCCGTCGGGTGCGGCGCCCGCCGCCCGCCACTCCCGGGCGAGGTCGTGGTGCCCCCGGGCCTCCAGCAGCTCGGGCACGGCCCGCGAGGTGGACGCCGCCTGGAGCACCAGGGCCCGGCCCAGTTCGAGCGCGGCCACGGCCTCCTCGACGCGGCCCTGGGTCGCGGCCCAGATCGCGGCGCGGATGCCGCGGTCGGCTCCGGACCGGGCGGTGAGCAGACCGTGGTCGGGGCCGTCCTGGAGGACGACGTCACCGGCGAGCGCCTGGAGGGACTCCAGCGCCGCGTTCGTGGCGGCGTCGCGGTCGGCGGGGTCCTGGGTGCGTTCGAGGCGCAGGCGGTGGTTCTCCGCGAGCTGCCACAGTGCGGGGGCGGCGATCTGCGGCGACCGGCCCTGCCGGACGCGGTCGCGGACCCGCCCCAGTTCGCCGATGGCGGCGTCCAGGTCGGCCGGGTCACGGGTCAGTGAGTGCCGCATCGTCGCCGCCAGGGCGGAGAGGTAGCGGGTCTCGGTGGAGGCGTCCTCGCCGGGAGGGGTGTACTCCGGCATCAGGTCCGGGGCGTCGCCCACGAGGGCCCGGGCGGTGCGCAGCGTGTCCCGGAGCGCGTCGGCCAGCGCCTCCGGGACGCCGAGGGACGCGGTGGTCATCGCGTTCAGCGTCTCCTCCTGCGCGGTGAACCCGCGCAGCAGCGCCCCCGTGTCGCGGGTGGACGCGCCGAGGCTGGTCAGCGCGCTGCCGAGGGCCAGCCGCACCAGCGGGCGGAACGGGTCGCCGTCCGGCACGGAACGCTCCAGGGACTCGAGTTCGTCCACGAGCGCCGCGAGGTCCTCCGCGGACTCCGCATCCTCGGCCTCCCGTACGCGGCCGAGGAGGTTCATCGCCCGGTTGCCGACGACGAGTCCGGCGGCGGCCGGGTCGGACGCCGCCTGCCGCTCGAAGTGCTCGGTGATCCGCTGGGCGTGGTCGCGGGCGGCGTCGGTGTCCTGGTGACCGCCGCTCAGCGGCATCCCCGTCTGAAGCACCAGCCGCATCAGGTTCTCGATCTCGGGGGCCCGGTCGTGCCCCTCCGGCAGGCGGTCCAGGTCCGCGCCGAGCCGCTTGAGCAGCCGGCTGACCTGCTCCGGGTCGCCCGTGCGGAGGGCGTCCGTGGTGCCGAACATCGCGGCCAGCCACGAGGCGGTGACCGTGTCGTCGTCGCTGTCGTCCTCGCCGTCGGGGCGTGGCGGCTTCGCGGGGTCCGCGGGGGTGTCGGGGAGGTCCTTCGCCAGGTCCACGAGCATCCGGAGCTGATCGGCGAACGGGAAGCCGTCGGGCAGCATGGCCAGCAGCGCCTCCGGGTCGGACAGGTCGGTCAGTGCCGGATGGGTGAGCATGTTCTGCGCCAGCGTGAGCTGTTCCAGCAACTCCGGTGGCAGCGGCAGGGGTCCGGCCGCGGCGGCCTCCGCGGCCAGCGCGGCGAGCTCCGCCGCTTCCTCGGCGGCCGGGACCGACCCCATCTGCTGTGCCCGGTCGAAGACGTGCCAGAAGTCCGGGGCCGCCCCCGGAGTGCCGAGGGGCACGGACGAGCCCGACACGGTCATCAGGAGCAGCGCCGCCATCTGCCGGTCCTGCGCCGTCACCGCCTCGCCCGCGGGCGTCGAGGGGTCCCGTGCCTCGTGCAGCAGGCGTCGCGCACGCTCGCGGTCCTCCGGGGTGCCGTTGCCGGTGGCGTACCGGATGGCGAGCAGGCAGCCGAGCCGTACGGTGACCGCGCCGAGGAGCGGCCGGTCGTGGTCCAGGAGGCCGCGCAGCCCGGACAGTTCGGCCACGGGGGCGTCGAAGTCCGTGGGCGATACGGTCCCTTCGCCCGAGCGGGCGATCAACCGGGCCGCACGCTCGATCGCGTCGTCCGCCCAGAGCCGCAGTCCCCGGACGCCGCCGTCCGCCTCGTCGTTCACCATGCTCGCCCGCCCCCTGTCCGCCGACGGGACCGGTACCGGACCGGTACCCGCCGGCTCATCGGCCCCCGTGGCCTCATGATGGCCCGGCAGCGGGTCTTCCGATACGGCGATGGCGCCAACTCCCGGGAGGCGCCCGGAAATCGGCCAGGAGGCGCCCCGGACCGCCCTCGCCCCGCGCGTCCGGCCACCGGTGGCCGAGGTGGTCGGCGGCCGGGCGAACACCGGTCGTCGTCCGGGCCGGGGGTTCACCGGGCGGGTGACCTGCTGCTTCGCTGGTCGTGGACGAGAGCGGGGGAGGAGGCGACGTGGATTTCGGGGAGGCGACCGCGCCGGTCGCCGCGGTCGTGGGAGTCGTCGGAACGCTGCTGTCCGCGCTGCTGACCCAGCGGGCGGCGGACCGCAGCCGGCAGCGCGAGCTGGAGCGCGCCGAGGAGCTGCGGGAACGGCGCGGTCAGGTCCAGGAACTGCGGTCGTGCTACGTGGCGCTCAACACCGCGGGCCGGCAGTATCTCGCCGCGCTCACGGACCAGTTGCACGCGCTGGGCCGGGCCGATGAACTGCCCGCCGCGCGGCAGCGGCTGACCGGGGCGCGCGACCAGTACCGGGACGTGTACGCGGAGGCCCAGATGCGGCTGCCGCAGCGGGTGCTCGCGTACGCCGGGGAGGTGAGCCACCGGCTGGGTGTCGTGTACGGCATGGTGCGGCGACTGGACGACGGCGTACCGCGGCCGGGGGACTCGCCCGCCGCCGCGCAGGCGGGCGTCGACGCGCTGTGGGAGCGGCTGCGGGAGATGCGGCGCGAGATGCGCGCCGATCTGGGCGCTTCCCGGGCGGATTCCGGGCGTTGAGCACGGGAAACGGGCGGAACGGCCACGGGGCGCCCTGACGGGTCGGCATAGTACGGACCGGCACGGTGGGGGCCCGGCCCCTTCCGTGGACGAGGCAGGCGGTGAGGCGGGTGGCGGTGGGCGACGAGGAGACCGGCGGCGTGCTGGGCCTGCGGGCCTGGGCGGCGGACGCGGTGGAGCGGGCACGGCGACTGGTGCCCGGCGCGGGGACCGGATCGGGTACGTCGCCGTTGTCGGCCTACGACGCGACGGTCGCCGAACTCGACGGCCTGTCCCGGCTCCTGGACCACGACCCCGCCCTGCGCGGTGCGGTGAGCGTGTGGCTGGCCGGCGCGCTGACCCTGCGGCACGCCGCCGGGGGCGGGGCGCCCGCGGACCGGGAGCGGGCGGAGCGGCTGCTGCGGGACGCCCGGGACCGGGGGACGGCGCTGGGCGCGGCGGTGAGCGACGAGGACCGGGGGTGGGCGGCGCTGTTCCTGCTGCCGCACGTGATGCCGCTGAGTCCGGGGCCCGGGGGGACGGGGGCGGCGCCCGGCCTCCCGGCCCTGCTGGAGTGGGTCGCGCGGGTGGGGCCCGCGGGGATGGCGGCCGCGGCGGCGGAGGTCGAGGCGCTGACGGCTGAGGTGACGCACCTGCCGTTGCCCCCGCCGTTCCTCGATGACCTGCGCCGCATGCGGGGGCTGCTCGCGGCTCCCGCCGGGGGCGGGCTCGGGGGTCCCGCCGGTGCCGGGCTCGGCGACCTGCTGACCGGCATGGCGCCCGCCGGGACGCCGTTGGCCGAACAGCTGCGCCGGATGACGGAACGGCTGTCGGCCCCGCGTCCGTCTCCGACGCGGGGCCACGCGGCTCCGCCGGGCGACGAGGCTTCTTCGGGCGACGCGGCTTCGTCGGGCGACGAGGCGCCGTCGGGCAACGCCCGTGTGGCTCCCGGGCAGGGCCGGCCGTCACGGGATCACCGCCGTCCGGCGGACCTCACGGGCAACCGCACGGACGCCCAGGGACCGCGCCCGGCGTCGCCGCCAGGGACGGGGTCGGGGTCGGGCGGGGACTCTGGGCGCCGTCCGGAGTCGGCCTCCGGGGCGGACGCAGCCTCGGGGCGCGCACCGGCTGCTGAGCGCGGGGCGGGTGAGGTTCCCGGGCGTGGTCCGACGGCGGTCGCCGGGGCGGGTGAGGTCTCGGGGGGTGGCTCCGGTCCAGAGCCTGTAACGGGCGAGGTTCCTGGGCGTCACCCAGTACCCGAACCTGGGGCGGACGACGGGCGCGGATCGGCCCAGGTCCCTAGGGCCCGTCCGGCGTCGGACCCTGGGGGCGGTCAGGACGGCGCCGAACCCGCCTCACCCTCGCCTCCGCCGACACCGCCCCCGCTCACCACCGACGACCTCCACCGGCTCCTCGGTGCGTTGGATGCCGTGGGGGAGACCACGGCCGGGCTCGACGACGTGTTGCGGCGGGGGGAGCCCGAGGGGCTCAACCGGCTGCTCGGCACGCTGCGTTCCGTGCAGGACATGCCGTTGCCCGGGGTGGACGCCACGTCCGCGATGGAGAGCCTGCGGGCCCTGTTGCTCGCCGTCAGCCCCGCCGTCGGCGGTACCTTCCAGGACCGTTCGGCGGGCCGCGCCCACCTCGACGCGGTCGTGGCGCACCTGGACCGCATCGCCGAGTCGCCGCCCCCGGGAGTGGGCGACCCCTCCGTCCTGGGCCGCGCGTTCGCGACGTTCAGCCGGATCCTCGCAGCCGGCGAGACGGAGGACGTCGTACGGCTCCGGGAGCTGGTGGCGGAGGCCGAGGCGCTGGAGCGGTCGGTGCCCGAGGGGCATCCGTTCCGCTTCGCCGTGGCCTCCTGCCTCGGCGCCGCCTACGGCCGGCTGGGCACCGTCACCCAGGACAAGGAGATGATCCTGCGGTCCCTGCCCTACACCGAGCAGGGCATCACCGGAGCCAAGGAGAGCGGGCTGCCGTTCGCCGGCGGGGGGCCGCCCGTGCCGGACACGCCGTTGCCGGACCTCGGCCTGATCCGGGCCGGCCTCACCGGCGAGCGGGCGGCGGTGCCCGAGGAGCTTCCGCCCGAGCCTGCCGAGGGCGCCTCGGCGGAGGAGCTGGACGCCCACGCGGCCTCCCTCGGCATGCGCCTCGCCCACACCCGCGACCCCGCCACCCTCGACGCCCTGATCCGCGTGCTGGAGCGCGTCCGCGACGAGGTCCGGCAGGGCCGGGGACAGCGCATCGCCGCCGACGCGCTGTGGCGCCTGGCCGAGGCGTACCACCTGCGCAGGGTGCTCAGGGAGGACGCGCGGGACACCGTCTGTGTGGACGCCGCCCAGGAGGCGCTGACCGCGCTGGCCGCCGACGTGCTGCTCCAGACGGGCGCGGAGCACGGCCTGCTGGCGGCCCGTTCCGGGGCGAGCCGCGGGCTGCGGGCCGCCCGCTGGGCGCTCGTCTGCGGGCGGGTGCACGAGGCCGTGGCCGCCCTGGAACTGGGCCGGGCCCTGGTGCTCCAGGCGGCCGCCACCGCGTCGGCCGTGCCCGACC